>JBDTZO010000171.1:0-8344 GCA_040005135.1 Acidobacteriota bacterium
CAAGCAGAAGGACATCTGATCGCACTCATAGAGTCGAGCAAAAAGGTCATTGCTTGGGGCGAGATCGGGCTCGACTATTATTACGATCACAGCCCTCGTGATGTGCAGCGTGACGTTTTTCGACGGCAGATCCGCAAGGCGAGGGGTCTTGGGCTTCCGATAATCATCCACAGCCGCGATGCAGACGACGAGACGGTCGAGATCTTGACAGAGGAGTGCTCCTGGGACGGCTTTCGAGGGATAATGCACTGCTTCGGCGGTACGCCGCAGATGGCCGAGGCGCTCGTGAATATCGGCTTTATGATATCCTTCGCCGGCAACGTGACGTTCAAAAAAGCCGATAACCTGCGCGAAGCGGCCCGCGTGGTCCCGCTTGATCGATTGCTGATAGAAACAGACTGCCCGTTCCTGACGCCTGTGCCTTTCCGCGGCAATCGAAACGAGCCTGCATTCGTTGCTCATACTGCTCGGTTTCTATCAGATTTTTATGGGATCGAGTTGGAACGCCTGGCTGACGCCACAACTTCCAATTTTCTGAAATTCTTCGGTTTGACTCCCTAGCATGCACTATAATGAAACGGTAGTTGATTGAGACACAACGGTTATTGGGTCAGAAGTTTTAACCTGAAAAATGTGTGGGACAGTGGGACAAAACGCATAAATTATTTATATATGGATGTTTAACCTGTCCCAGCTTTTGTCCCACTTTAAGAGCAGTTGGGACGGGAACCAAAGTTGGACGGTCGAGGTTGTGGTAGTCTCATGGCACGACTGTTGGATCCACTTGACTGCCGAGCACATTGTCGCCGTAACGGAATGCACTTATGTGCGGTCGGATGTAAAATAAGATCATGGCTAAAGAAAACACTTTCGATATAGTTTCAAAGACTGATTACGCTGAGCTCGGCAACGCTCTAAACCAGACCGAGAAAGAGATCTCACAACGGTTCGATTTCAAGGGCAGCAAGGCCAAGGTCGAGCTTCAGGCAAAGGACCTGATCCTGACCGCTGAGGATGATACCCGACTTCGCAATATGAACGACATTTTGCAAAGTAAGCTGCTAAAACGAGGCATTTCGCTCAAGGCTCTCGATTACCAAAAGATCGAGCCTGCCGCGGGCGGAACCGTTCGCCAGCTCGTCAAAGTTCAGCAGGGAATTCCGATCGAAAAGGCCAAGGAAGTAGTGCGGTATATTAAGGACAACAAATTTAAGGTCCAGCCGTCTATCCAGGGCGAAACGGTCCGCGTCGCCGGCAAGGACCGCGACACACTTCAAGAGGTCATCGCCGCACTAAAGGGCCACGATTTCGGCATCGATATGACGTTCGATAATTTCCGAAGTAATTAGTTCGTCGATGCAGACATTCGCAACACTTAAAAAGGAACTGTTCCCGGATGCAACGGCGCGAAAGATCTTCGGTCTGATCCGCGACGAGATGGCGATGGTCGAGGCCGAGTTCGAGCGGCAGGCACGTTCGAACATTCAGGTCATCAACTATTTGGGTGACTATCTCCGTTCATCGGGCGGCAAGCGCGTGCGCCCTGCATTGCTGATCCTGTCTAGTTATGCCGTCGGCGGTCGAGGCGGCGACGAGAGCGTGATACGGCTCGCGACCGTAATGGAGATGCTTCACACGGCAACGCTGGTTCATGATGACATCATCGATAACGCGGACCTTCGGCGAAATCGGGCTTCGGTAAACGCCCGCTTTGGCAACCAAACGGCCGTCCTTATGGGCGACTGGCTTTATATGTCGGCGTTCGAAACATCTTTGAAAGAACGTTCGCTCGAGATACTCGACATCCTGACCAATCTAACGCGAAAGATGACCGAGGGTGAACTTATCCAGCTCACGATGATCGGCCGCCTCGACATCACCGAATCCGACTATTTCGATATTCTCAAGCGAAAGACCGCGTATCTTTTCTCGGCGTGCGGCGAGATCGGGGCGATTCTCGCGGGAGCGACGCTCGAGCAGCAGTATGCTATGCGCGATTACGGAATGGAGCTTGGGATAGCGTTTCAGCTGGCCGACGATATTCTCGATCTCACGTCCGAGGCAGACAGGCTGGGCAAATCCGCCGGCTCGGACCTACTAGAAGGCAAGATCACGCTTCCCCTGATCTATTTGCTGGCTAAGCATCCGGAGCTCCGGAAGAGTCTCGAGCAGGTGATGCTGACAGGTAAATACGAAGCGATCTCGCGCAACGAGATCCGCAAAAGGCTTGACGAGTGCGGCTCGCTCGGTGCTATCCGTGAACAGGCCGTCAAACGGTCTGCCGCGGCGCGGAAAAGTCTTGAAGTTTTACCGCAAACAGAGTATCGTTTTGCATTGGAAGGCATTCCAAGCTTCGTGATCGATCGAAATATGTAATTTCGGGTCACCTTCGGGCCCACCGATGATAGCCTCCTGCAAATTAATAAGGCTATTAAACACTGTATGTTAGACGATAAACTTATAGCAACGCTTGAGGAGTACGTGCGTCAGACGCGTGCCGATCAAAATCGACTCATGGGCCAGCTTCGAGAGGCTGAGAACGAGGTTGCAATGCTGCGCCAAGAGATCGCCGTTCTTGAAAACAACGCTGCTCAGACCGAACAGGCGATCGACCACCTAATTGTTTCGACCGGCAGTCGGGCACGTCCGATAGGCGTCCGCCGCTCGATCGCGATCGATGACGAATACGAGATCGGCAGGACACAGGCCCGGTCTATCGTGTCTGCTGAGCGTGTGCAGGAGTCGCCCATAAAAACGTCACGAAACCAGGGAAGCTCGATTGCATACTTCAACAATCACCGTACGATACCGTCGATATCTGCCAATCGTGAAGCTATCAGCCAGCGCTTCAGCGACCGCACAATTACTCAGGCATGTACGCTGCTGCTTCGAGAGGCCAACGGTCCGCTTCATGTGAACGAACTCTATAACCTGCTTATAGCCGGCGGATGGAAATCCAAGGGGCATAATCCCACTATTTCTATTGCCGTATCACTGAATCGAAATCGCCGTTTCCGGAAGGTCGAGCCGGGCACATTTGACTTGGTAATGCGGGAAGCTTCGCAGGCGGCATCCTGAGCGTTGCCGATCCAATCTGATCTTATGGGCCGGCTACAAGCCGGCCTTCGGGCGCATCCGGTTTCCTTTTCTTTTTCTTAAAAATAAGAAACAAGTTAGTCTCTCCTCAACATTAATCTCGAGAGGTCGATAAATGGTTGACGTTATTGTGTTTAAGAATCATGTCAAAAACGCAGTATTATTGGCAATACTGATTTTAACCGCGGCAACCGTACAGAGCCTTACTGCCCAGCGAGTACGACTGCGGTCGCAATCGGTCCCGCCTTGCACTGCGATCCCGGGAGCCTCGAACCCAAACTGGAAGTTCGCCGATCTCTACGGTGACGGCAACATCGCTGTGCTCGGCAGCTATTACTGCCGCGGAGGCTTTATCTACGACATCTCAGATCCCGACGCTCCGGTGTTTGCGAGCTGGTACAATCCCGGAAACAATCAACAATTCCTCGAGGCCATTGTGGTTGGGAACCGGGCATATTTTGGGAGTGGCAACGGCGGCGGAGTTCATATTGTTGATGTAACCAGCCCGTACAACCCCATAGCGCTTGGAACTGTCGACGCAACTCACGGAAACGGCCACAATTCCATCCACGAGATGATGATCGTGCCGCAGGGCGACGCAACATACCTTATCGAAAACTACAATTCGACTGGCGTAAAGTCGATTCGGATCATAGACATCACAAACCCGGCCGCCCCGGTATTCAAATGGGAATTCAACCCGACCGATGTCACTTGGGTTCACGCTTTCCATATTCGCGGCAACAAGATGTATACCTCCGGCTGGGGCGGAAAGGTCGAGATCTATGACATTGCGAATCTCGCGACCAAGACCCCAACGCTGCTCGGAGCTATAATCGGCGGCACCACGAATCACAGCACTTGGACGAGCGAAGACGGCAGATACCTCTATTCGTGCAGGGAGACATACGATGGGGACCTGCGGGTTTATGACGTTCAAGACCCGGCCGCGCCGATGCTTATCCGGTCGATCAAGGCGGGCGATCTTGGCCTCAATGCGGTGTCGCCGCACAATCCCGTAGTGATGGGAAGCTACCTTTACGTTTCATGGTATCAGGCAGGAATTCAGGTTTTCGATATTTCCGATCCGACTTCGCCGAAACGTATCGGGCAATACGATACATTTGCTCCTACATTTGCGCCAACCGAGGCGCAGATCCAGGCGCTGCAGACCCAGGGACCATGGGACGCGATCTGCGGATCGCCAAACGGTTTTGCGGCCTCGTCACTTCCGAGCAGCTTTGACGGAAACTGGGCCGTTTACCCATTCCTCGGGCAAAACAAGATACTTGCCGGCGATCTGACCAACGGCCTTCTGATCCTCGATGCATCGGCCGTCGCCGCGCCGCAGCGGAACACGGTGTCCGATTACGACGGCGACCGAAAAACAGACCTATCTACATACTCGCCCTCGACCGGCACATGGCTCTCAGAGCAAAGCTCGAATGCATTCGCGACAACGAACCAGTTCGGCACGTTGGGAGACGTCATAGTTACGGGTGATTTCGATGGCGACGGAAAGTCGGATATCGCTGTCTTCCGGCCTTCGACCGGCGTCTGGTATTTCATGAATTCAATGGGCGGTTTCGCTGTTGCACATTTCGGTGTGAATGGCGATGTGCCCGTACCGGCGGATTTCGATGCGGACGGAAAGACTGACATCGCTGTCTGGCGACCGTCGACAGGCGTTTGGTACATTCAGCAGAGCACACTTGGTTTTAAGGCGGTCCAATGGGGAACCGCAGGTGACAAGCCCCTTACAGGAGATTACGAAGGCGACGGCAAGCCCGACATAACCGTTTGGCGGCCGTCCAACGGAGTTTGGTATTCGCTTCAAAGCTCCTCGTCGATCGCGACGTATAATGCGTTTGGAACAAACGGTGACGAGCCGCTCGTGGGCGACTTCGACGGGAACGGAACGTCCGATTTTGCCGTTTATCGTCCATCGACCGGAACTTGGTATTTGCTGGATCCGATCACACGGTCATTTTCATCGTACCGTTTCGGTATCGCCGAGGATATTCCCGTGCCCGCCGATTATGACGGCGACGGCAGGACGGACATCGCGGTATTTCGGCCGAGTCAAAACACTTGGTTTCGGCTTAATAGTTCTGATGGTTCATTCTTCGCACGGGTCTTTGGACAGTCTGGGGATATACCGGCGCCTGCGTCGATTCAACCGTAATTAGCTAACGAATTTCGAGCATGAGTTTCGGAGTGGAGCGAGGTGCTTGACTTTGAAACTTTTGTTTCTATTATTGCTGTATGAAATTACAACTCAGGATCGATGGCGGCTCGCTTTCGGGCAGAACGTTCGAACTGGAAAGCGGCTTCCTAACCGTCGGCCGTGGCGAGACCTGCAGCATCAGATTCGATCCGCTCTCCGAAAGGATCGCTTCCAAGCAGCACGCGTTCATTGAGGCAAAGGCGGACGGATTTTATCTGACTGACAATCAGAGCACCAATGGAACGCTCCTCAACGGCAGCGTGATCACCACCGCAAAGCTCTCGAACGGTGACCAGATCCAATTTGGACGCAATGGCGTCACCGCCGCAGTAACGATCGACGGTTCGTCCGGTGTCAGTGTTCCGCAGGAGAATTTTCGAGCCCGTCAGATCGAACAATTTAATCAGATCGCCGCTGCGGGCCCGGTCGATGTGCAGAATTCGATCTCGAATCTTGGCCTCGGAAGTATGGCGGCCGTAAAGCCCGAGCCGAGTAAGACTGGAAAATATATCGGAATTGGAGTCACTATTTTCGTGATCCTTTTCCTCTCGATGATCGTGGCCCTGATCATGTTCGCGAGCGTCGGCCCGGTCGCCGCGGTTATCGCAACAGTAGTGGCATTCTTGCCCGCCGCTCTTTATATTCTGCCGCTTGTCTGGCTTGATCGATACGATCCCGAACCCTTTTGGTTGTTTGCCCTTGCCTTCGCTTGGGGTGCGCTTGTGGCCGTGGTCGTTTCATTCGTGGTCAACACTGTGATCTCGGTCGTTATCGCAATTGGCGTTTCGCCCGCCGCCGGTGAAGTTGTCGGAGCCGTCATTTCGGCGCCGATCTTTGAGGAAGGGTCAAAAGGGCTCGGCGTGCTCGTCATACTGATCTTTTTCCGCAAGTATTTTGACGATATTCTCGATGGTATCGTTTTTGCCGGTGTGATCGCGTTGGGGTTCGCTACAGTTGAGAATGTCCTCTATTACGGCCGTGGGATCGCGACCGGAGGAGTCGGCGGGCTCGCCACCCTTTTCGTTCTCCGAGGAATTATGTCGCCGTTCGCACATGTCACGTTCACATCGATGACGGGTATCGGATGCGGCATCGCACGTGAATCTCATAAAACCTTTGTGCGTATCATCATGCCGATCGTCGGATATCTCGGAGCGGTGACGCTGCATGCGATCTGGAATGGCCTGGCTGTGATCGGCGGGCTTCAGGGGTTTGTGGCGGGATATATTGTGATCGAGATACCGTTCTTTTTGATTTTTGTAGGTTTCTCGTGGTACGTAATGCACCGCCAAGGAAAGATCCTTAAAGAAATGCTCGCGATCGACATGGCTCGCGGCCTGATCAGTGACGAACTCGGCAAGACCGTAACTTCGCCAATCAAGAGTTCGGTTTGGCTGGTCAAGGGCCTGTTCGCAGGTAAATATAAGGCCCGCAGCCACTATCTCCGTGCTGCGGGAAAGCTCGGACTTAGTTATTGGCATATACAGCGTGCGACGGCGGCCCGTGGGCAAACGGGCAGCTTTCAACAGAACCCGATCCTCCGCGAAGAGGTGCTGAAATGGCGCGACCAGGTGTAGCGGCGGTCAAAACTCGAGATCCGCCGACGGAATTTCAAAATAAACAAATATGACCCTCAACAGGCGCGGCGGGTTTTTTTACGGCTGGGTCATCGTTGCTATCGCAGCTCTCGCTTTACTGATAAGCAACGGCCTGTCGATCGGAGGGCTGCCCGTATTCTACAAACCGATTCAGGAAGACCTGCTTTCACTTGGATCGGTTACCTTACAGACAAAGGATGCCGTTACCGGACTGGGAGCCGGCCTAACGTTCCTGCTTGCGGGCGTATTTTCGGTCATTACCGGACTCTTTGTCGACCGCGTCGGATCACGAATATTTATGATCACCGGTTCGCTGATACTCGGCGGCGGACTGGTTTATTATTCCTTCGCGACAGGCCCGGTCGATGTATATGTCTCGCATTCGCTTCTTGGGCTTTCGTTGGGGCTTGTCGGGGTCATGATCCAGACAGTGCTGGTCGCGAACTGGTTCCGCCGCCGGCGAGGGTTCGCAATGGGCATCGTGCTTACGGGAACGAGTTTTGGCGGAGTTCTCATACCGGTTATTGCTACACCGCTGATCGCTGCATACGGATGGCGCACGGCCTTGCAAATACTCAGCCTGATCGTCTGGCTGGTACTTTTGCCGGCAATGATATTTTTGGTAAAGAATAGAGCGAGCGATATGGGGCTTGATCTCGATGGTGCAGATGAGACTTCGGTTAATGTTCCGGAACCAGAGTCTGCTGCCGGCTCGAGTTTCATCGAGGCCGTTGGGTCGCCGCTGTTTTGGGTGATCGGGGCATGTGCGATCCTAATTTTCTATCCGATCTTTACAATAAGCCAGCAATTCAATCTTTATTTACAGAACAATATCGGTGTCTCGCGCGAGCTTGCCGGCACAGCACAGAGCATGCTTTTCGCGACGAGCGTGCTAGGTAAATTTCTGTTTGGCTGGCTTTGCGACCGTTTCCCGACTCGAATTGTAATGACGGCGTGTTGCGGCGTGATGTTCCTTTCGACGCTCATGCTTTTGGGCTTTTTGAACGCTTCGACGATCTTCTTATTTTTGCTGCCGTTCGGCCTCGGATATGGCGGCAGTTTTGTCTTGATCCAACTTCTGACGGTCGAGAGCTTCGGGCTCAAAGATATTGGTAAGATCCTCGGTGCGATCACGCTTATCGAGACCTTGGGCGGCTTTCTCGGATCCGTGGTTACGGGCCGGCTTGCCGCGGCAAACAACGGCGATTACACGTTTGCATTTTACGGGGTTACCGCAGCGGCGGCCGTGGCATTTGCAATGACCTTTGCTGTCAACGGTCTGGTAAAGCGACAAATGCGACGCACTTAAACGAGGGAAGCGGACGACAAAAGGGCCACCGTAGTGACCCTTCTTCGTTGCAGAAATTTGGTAGGCCGAGCAGGGATTGAACCTGCGACCCGCGGATTAAGAGTCCGCTGCTCT
>JBDTZO010000217.1:0-26934 GCA_040005135.1 Acidobacteriota bacterium
GTATGCATTTCACGATGGCATCGAGCCATGCTTTTGGTTTTTCAAGTGGTATCGACCAACCGCCGCCGCTCTCTTCGGCGGCTCCCCACATAGTTTGATCGCTTATCAAAATCGGTGTCCCTGCGGACAGGCTTTCGATGAACACGTATCCGAAGTTTTCACTTAATGTTGGAAGCACGAAAAAATGACTTTGGACCAGTCGCTGCAAGCCTTCCGTGTACGATAACGCGCCCGAGACGTTGACCGTGATATTGTCGGGCAGCTCATCGATCAGCCTTTTACATTCAGCCCAATATTTTTTATCTTCAAGCGGGCCAACGATATCGAGTATCACGGAACCTTCGCCTATTTCTCGTAACAGCTCGAGAAAATATCGAATGTTTTTTATCGGGACGACACGTGAGAGCGACACAAAACGAGCGATACCTGGCCTCTTTACAGGCTTTTGATTTGGCGAGTATTCCGGAAGAATTATTTTCGGTGCAAGATCCGGGCCCAGCATTGGCCGGATCGAGTTCCCGAAAACAGTCTTTATCTGATCGGCCTCGTTCAACGACGACGCTTTCCAGATCAGCCCGTCATATAATTGTCGTACCGATGCGAACGCGAGATATGCCTTTTTCTTGAGCGGCTTTAGCGAAAGTGCGTCGATCGAAAGTTCACCTGAGGGCGCAATAATAACCGGAACATCGCTGAAACGACCTTTTTTTCGAGCCATCAAAAATTTGACGACCGGTGTCGAAAAGGTGCTGTTCAGAAATATGAGATCCGGCCCGACCTCAATTACGATCGCAACGCATTTGCCGGCGGTGATGTCCGCAGCCGCCGCGTAAAACACTTTCGCATTTCCAACGCTATTCCATTCACCCGTAATCACCGATGTATAAGGCGTCGTATCCGCCTTGCTATCGTAATTGCGGGCAAATACAAAGAAGTCATATCGATCGCAGAACCTATCCACGAGATTAACGACGGTTCGCATACCGCCGCCGCTCCGAAAGCCAGGCAGGTAAAAGTCGCAAAACACCAAAACCCGCTTTTTCATACTACCGATGCCTACGTTGGCTCAGGTAACCCAAAACGATCTTGCTCACCGTCTGCGAGACGTTTTCGGAGAGATACTCGATCGGCGCTTTCCATGATGCCGGCTGTGCAATAGCAAGTTCGACACAACGGACGATAGTCTCAGTTTCGGAGCCGCAAAGGATGTTGCTGCCGCATTCGATCGTCTCGGGCCGCTCCGTGACGTCACGAACTGTAACGTTTGGAATGCCAAAGATCGCGCATTCCTCTTGAACAGTTCCGCTATCGGTAAGGACCGCAAGCGATTGCTTTTCAAGCTTCACGAAGTCAAAAAACCCGAACGCGTCCAGAAGGCGTACTTTACTTGATCCGGGTGAGATCCCGAACTGATTGATCTTTTCCGCTGTTCGCGGATGAACGCTGACAAGCACTTCCTTGCCAAATTTTTCACTGATCTTAGTAAGAGCCGCAAAAATGCTAACTAGCCGCTCATGAATATCTACGTTTTCGGCACGGTGAAGTGTTACGAGAAAATAATCGAAAGGCCGGACGTTCAGCGTTCCAAGGATCGTGCTCGCCTCGATCTGCGGGCTGTAGAAATCAAGAACTTCTTTGATCGGATTGCCGGTGATAAAGATCCGGTCTCGTTCGATCCCCTCGCGAACCAGGTTCTCTTTGCTTCGCTCGGTGTATGGCAAGAGTACGGCACTCGAATGATCGATTATTCGGCGATTTACCTCTTCAGGTACGCGGTCGTCGAAGCAGCGGTTCCCTGCCTCCATGTGATACACGGGAATACCACGGCGTGCCGCAGTGATCGCCGACAGGGCGCTGTTAGTGTCGCCCAGGATCAAGATTCGGTCGGGAGCGTGTTTAACGATCATTTCGTCGCACTTTGTGACGATCTGACCGATCTGATCGGCAAATGACGCTGACTTAATTCCGAGGTGCTCGTCCGGCGTCCGCACCTCAAGGTCCCGAATAAAAATATCGCTTAGGCTTTCGTGATAATTCTGACCGGTATGGACAGTCACATGTTCGCAATGCTGGTCGAGAACCCTCATCACCAGACTCAGCCTGATGATCTCGGGACGCGTGCCGAAGATGGTCATTATCTTCATATGATCAGAATTGTCGACGTCAATTTCCCGCGATGAATCGCTGTATTTCCGAATGGGCCCCCGAAAGTAGGTCGCGTAGTTCAGCGATCGAAATGTTATCGTCCTTCGATGAATATTCGCCGGTTAAGGCCGGAGTGAAGTCCTTTGTATTCCTGAGTTCCGGAAGTACGGGCAAGATCACATAGTATCCGTTCTCCTCGACCGTCCGGAAGCATTCCTCTTCCGAGACCATGATCTCGTGGATCTTCTCGCCGGGCCGAATTCCGGTGAATTCGATCGGCAGCTCTTTGTCGCCCATCAGGGCTTTTGCGACATCGGTGATCTTTGCCGCCGGGACCTTGGGGACGAACGTAGCTCCGCGTTGTGAACTGGAGATCGCTTCAAAGACGGTGTCCACCGCCCGGTCAAGACTTAAAAGGAATCGCGTCATTTCAGGCAGCGTCACGGTGACGGAGCTTCCTTTTTTTATTTGTTCGACAAACAGCGGCACAATGGATCCGCGCGAAGCGATCACGTTGCCGTACCGAACGCAATTTATCGCAACATTCGTGGCGTCGCGGTTCGCCTCGAGCAAAACGCGTTCCTGCAGGGCCTTGGTCATGCCCATTACGTTGATCGGTTTACAGGCTTTGTCGGTTGAGATGCCGACGATTGTCTTTACCGGAAGTTGGTTCTCGCGTATCGCCCGGATGATATTTTGGGCTCCAGTAATATTGGTCAAGACCGCTTCGAAGGGAAAATATTCACATGACGGCACTTGTTTTAGGGCCGCCGCGTGAAACACAACGTCAGCGTTTCGCATCGCAGCAAGAAGCGATGAATGATCCCGCACATCACCGATCCGAAATTTAAGCAGATTCTGCGAATTTTGATAGATGATGTCGTCGGTGGCCGCGTCACGATCGAGAAAGTCCAGCCGCATGTAATGCTGCTTTGCCTCGTCTCTCGAGAACACGGTTACTTCTTCCGGAATGCCCATTTCGCCGGCAAGGATGCGCCGGACGAGCGTTTGGCCGAGCGATCCGGTGCCGCCCGTTATCAATATTCTTTTACCTTCTAGGTGCTTCATTATTTCCAGGCCTCATATGGCGTCGGGTCCGATGCCATCTTTTTGACCATTTCTTCCCAATCGGGCGGCTCATAGCCCGTGATCTGATTGAATCTGGCCGCGTTGAGGCTGCGATCGATCCGAAGGTCGTCCGACGGTGCGATCTCGATGCCGGCGTCGTAGTATTTATTGATCAGGTTCAGCAGGTCGAATTTGTTGATCGGCGACGATGCAACCTGATACAACCCGCTAAGTTCTTTATGATCAACGATCAAACTTTTGATTATATCGGCAAAAACGATCGTTGGAAAGCCGGAGTAGATCGCATTTGTAAAGCCCTCGATCCGTTTTCCTCGATTTGATAAGACCCATTCGACCAGACTGTGCGACGTGCCGAGTTCCCTGCCGATGATCGACGTGCGCAACGTCAGGCAATTTTGTACCGTCACTTCGCCGAGAGCTTTGCTTTTCCCATAAAGGTCCTCGGCATTTGGAATGTCGTCCTCGGTATAATTGCCACGCTTGCCGTCAAAGACACAGTCTGTACTGACCGAGATCAATCTGAATCCGTATTTTTCGCCAAACTCGGCAAGCCTGTGAGGAAATATCGAATTTATCGACAAGGCACTGATCACATTGTGAGAACTTGGCAGTTGTTTGATGATCCCGATCGCATTTATTACGACGTTCGGCTCAACTCTGCGTATTGCGGCTTCGATCGATGCCGAATCGGCGGCATTTATATTCTCGACGATCCGATCCCGTTCGAAGAACGGAAAGTGCGCTATAGACTCGAACGTTCCGCGGATCGTGCCGAAAGAGTGAAAGTTTGCTCCCAGCTGTTGATACAGCTTGTGGCCGAGCATGCCATTTGCCCCGAAAATTAGGATCCGCATGGTTTTCAATGGAATTAATTGAGTTTTCCGTTCCGCGGAAAAGAATACCAAATTGTGATACGCCGTTCTAACGCCCACTCCGAATACGCGACGTTCTTGAATGAAGCGGCGTCAAAGCCATATACTCTTTCAGAATATGTCACCACGAGAGAAACGAGCACTTATCACCGGGATCAACGGCCAGGACGGCAGCTATCTCGCGGAACTGCTGCTCGAAAAGGGTTATCAGGTATTCGGGATAGTAAAGCGAAATTCGATAATTGAATCTCAGTTTTCCCGGATCGACCATGTGCGTTCCAAGATAGAGCTCTTTTATGCAGATATTACGGACATCGCGTCGCTCACGAACGCGATAAAGAAGTCTGAACCGGACGAGATCTACAATTTGGCTTCGCAATCTCACGTCAGCGTTTCGTTCGATCAACCGATCCTTACGGCCCAGATTACCGGGATTGGAGCTCTGAACCTGTTCGAAACTGTCCGCTTAAATTGTCCAAACGCCCGGGTCTATCAGGCCTCGTCGTCCGAAATGTTTGGGAATATGATCGACGAGGATGGCTATCAGCGCGAAACAACGCCGATGAATCCGGCTTCGCCATATGCATGTTCTAAAGTGTTCGCGTACCATTTGTCCCGAAACTATCGAACGGTATACGACATGTTTATAAGTAACGGGATCCTCTTCAATCACGAAAGTCCGCGTCGCGGCGCAAATTTCGTTACGAATAAAGTTTGTAAACAAGCCGTAAGCATAAAATATGGGCTTGCGGAAAAGCTCGATCTGGGCAGTATGGCCGCCATGCGTGATTGGGGCCACGCTAAGGATTATGTTCGAGCCATGTGGATGGTCTTGCAGCTAGAAAGCCCAGACGACTTTGTGTGCGCGACCGGGATCCCGCACAGTGTTCAGGAATTGGTCGAGCATGTGTTTGGCCGATTGGGCCTGGACTGGACGCGCTATGTGGACGTCGACAGCAGGCTGCTGCGGCCGGAGGAGCTATATAGCCGTAAAGGCGATAGCACAAAATTGCGTATTACGACGGGCTGGAAGCCAGAATATACATTTGAAACAATGCTAGATGAGATGGTGGATCACTGGTGCAAAAATTTGAAAAAGTGAACGATCGTTCCGACGCTAGGCCTCGGACCCGAGGATCTCGTCGTAAAGCTTTTCGTATTGCGCGGCGATATGCTCCGGTGCGAACCTCTCGACGTTCTCATATCCGGCTTCAATCAGCTTCGTCCGGTAGCCGGCATCGTCAATGATCAGCTTAATTCCCGACCGAATGCTCTCGTGGTCAAAGGGGTCGGCAAGGTGAGCTGCACCACCCGAAGTTTCCTTCATAGGACTAAGATCGCTTGTTATTACAGGCTTGCCCATTGATTGGGCCTCAATGATCGGAAGTCCGAAACCCTCAAGAATCGAACAAAACGCCACGATATCTGCATTATTGTACTCGCTTCGGATATCGTCATCGCTCAGATCGAAGGCGTTCTCGTAATTTATGTGGTTCTCGGAAAGTGCCTTTAACTGGTCCTCGGTTAGAACGCCGATTATGCGCAAACGACAGTTTATACCGTTCAGAGCCCTCGCCAACATCGGCAGGTTCTTATTTTCCATCGTTCCGATCTGAAGTATTATGGGACACGCAGCGTCAAACGGCTTAAGTTCAGTGCTTGATATTCTCCCACACAGCGGCAGCTCGAGCGTTCTCACCTTTTCGGGGCTACAGCCAGTGTATTTCAAAATATCGGCGCGAGTTTGGTCGGAGATCGCCGTGATGTACTTGAGCCTTTTGACCGGAAGGTCAAGGTAGAGCTTTTTCAACACAAAACGCCTGAGGGATCTCGGGGCTGAGATAAAGCGCACGTCCATAACGGACAAGACGGTATTGCGAGGCGAAAAGAGCAGTGCGATGTAATGGACGTGGCCCGTGATGTGATAAATATCGGCCCTTCCCTTCCGAAAAAACAGGAGATTCCGAATCGAATCAAAGAATTTAGGGCCGTATGGGAGCTGTTGAAAGCCGGTCTCATATCGCTCGGAAATACAAGCCGCTATTTGCCTGAAAGCCTTCTCAATGCTTACATAGCGGCTGACCTTTCGTTCGACGAACAATATTTTTCGAGGCATTGGGTAAAATGGAAGAGCGTTAAGAAGCTTCGCCGGCCCGCAGCATATCTATGGTGATCGCGGTAGTTCCAACCGTTTCAACCACCAGGCCTGCTGCCATGTTGGCGATCACCGCCGCCTCGACGAGATCAAGTCCGGCGCCCACTGCGGCCGCCATTGTGGCAATAACGGTGTCGCCGGCACCGGTCACATCAAACACCTTTCGAGCGTGCGTGTGAAGATGGTGCTCCGATCCGTCGGCTCGGAACAGCGTCATGCCGTCCTCGCCCTCGGTAACCAAGATCGCGTCCAGGGACAAGTCTTTCAACAATTTTTTGCCGGATGCGGCCACGACATTGGGATTGTTTTCGTCAAACCCACAGGCGTCGATCGCCTCACGTCTATTCGGAGTCAACAGAGTCGCCCCCCCATATTTTCGGTAATCCCTTCCCTTTGGATCGACAAGTACCTTTTTTCCTATCTCCCGCGATCTCGCAATGATCTTGGGGGCCAGCGATTCGGACAGCAATCCCTTGGCATAATCCGAACAAAGAACCACGTCGCAGTCGACTATCAGGTCTTCAATAAGCTTTCGAACAAGGCTTTGATCGTCCTTCGAGAGAACATCGTCGCACTCTTGATCGATTCGAGCGACTTGTTGCCCATGGGCAATAATGCGGGTTTTTACGGTCGTTGGGCGGGCGGAGAGCTTGACTAGATATTCACCCGAAACGTTTGCCTCGCGGAGAATCGATGGCAAGGCCCTTCCTTCCGCGTCGTCCCCAATGATGCCGACCAGTAGCGGAATAGCTCCGAGACCCGATAAGTTTGCTGCCACGTTAGCCGCTCCGCCGGCACGTAGACTCGACGAATTCATCTTGACAACAGGAACCGGAGCCTCCGGGGAGATCCGCGAGACGTTTCCCCACCAGTATCGGTCCAGCATGACGTCACCGATCACCAACACCTTAATTCCCTGGAATTGCTTGTAGTGGTCCATCTACCTAGTTTGTTGTCGTCACGGCCGCGATCCGATCGTCTATCGCTTCACACCATACATGAGCAATAGTAATGTGAGCTTCCTGAATCCTTGCTGTTCGCTCTGAAGGCACCATAATTGTGACGTCGCAGAGTCCGGACAATTTTTTCCCCTGCTGTCCCGTCATACCGATCACTCTGCACTTTTTTGCTCTAGCTGTCATAACCGCTGCGATAACATTGGGTGAATTACCGCTTGTGCTTATCGCTACCAGACAATCACCTTCTGACGCCAACGCTTCCACCTGGCGTGCGAACACCCTTTCAAAACCATAATCGTTCGAGAGAGCCGTTAGAGCTGAGGTATCCGTCGTCAATGCTATCGCCGGCAACGCGATTCGTTCGGTCTCGTATCTTCCGACAAACTCAGCGGCCAGATGCTGGGCGTCGGCGGCGCTGCCCCCGTTACCGCAAACAAGCAGCTTGTTTCCTTTTTGAAATGTGTCGAAAAGGATCTCGATCGACTCTTTAATCGCTTGCCCTGTGGCCGCGTCTATTCGGCGAAATACCTCAATGTGTTCATCGATCGAGCTGTTCTGTCCAGGCACGGCAAGGCTCTGCACCGATTCTGAACCAGCCCTGACCGCCTCGACAATTCGAGTGGATGAAAATCCAGCTTTTAACGGCAGCGAAAACACTTCGCCTCCGGCCGCTAAAACGAAGCCCGATCCAATGATCTCGTTTACTTGCCAATCGCCGCCCTTGACCAACACGTCAGGATTTAAGCGACGTATTAGAGCTTCGGGAGTGGATTCATCGAATATTTCCACTTCGTCGACGGAACGAAGGGCCAGAAGTAGTTCCCGCCGAGATACTTGGTCTACGAATGGACGGCCGACTCCCTTGATCCTGCGGATCGACATGTCGCTATTTATCCCGACGATCAAATGATCACCCAGCGACCTTGCACGATTTAGAAGATCGACATGGCCAGCATGGAGAATATCGAAGCAGCCGTTTGTGAAGACGGTTTTTCCCATAGATGAAGCTCTAGGTGATCGATAAGGTCAGGAAACCGGAACCTTAATTCCGCCAGTCCGCTTTGCGATCATATTTACCAACACTAGTCCAACGATAACGGTGAATCCGACCTTAACCAAGAAAGGAATGATCGATCCATAAAAGCTTTCGTAGGAAACGCCCGTCAAAAGCATGTAGTAGAGGGTCGATCGCCACAGGACGCGAGGCTGATCTTCGACAAGCCAGCGGAAAAGACCCCGTAAGATCAATCCGAGAATTAACATTCCAAAAAATACACCCGGAACTCCGAAGTTACGGATAAGGTCGCCGATCGGCGTGATAGCAAAAGAATTGTCGCCGTAATTGAAATAAAGTTCGCTATATTTGCGAGGTTCAGACGCCAGAGGTTTGTCGGGCCAGATCACGCGCGGCACGAGGAAAGTGAGAAGGTCCTTGGTAATGTTGTCGTCGAGACCATAACTTGCCTCGTATGGAGCGAGTTGTTCGTAGTTGGAGACTACAACGGCGACTGAACTCAGTGTATCGATCCGCTCTGCTAATGCCGAGAATCCCGTGCCGAGTAAGGGAGCGTTGTCGTCTGATCCAATTTTATCGATCGTATTGAATACGTTTTCCGTGTAGGCCCCACCACTTTGTTGATCTTCCGAACCCTTAATATCCCGAAAGATCGTTCCGTATACGGTTCCGACAAGTAATGCAGCAATTAACATCAAACCTGCAAGCGCGATCTGCTTAACTCTTACTTCTCGACCAGCCAACAGATAGGCTATCAGGATGTATATAAATATTTGCAGGAAACTGCTGCGATTCCCGGCAAAAAGTGCCTTGGTCAAAGCCGAAACGACGAGTATTCCTATGATAACTAATGCCCGATTGTCTAACTTTCGCTGCCGAAATATGATGAACCATAGCATGAAACTTGCCTGCATCCAATAAAGTGTTGACAGGAAAATAATGCCGTCATATATGCCGATCGCGCCCCGTTGGTAACCGAACAAGCCCGATAATAAGGAAATCGCGGTATTAATGATCCCCAAGCTCATGAGCACGAGGGACGGAATTATATATGACGAGTCCTGATATGTTGTTTCTCGATAAAACTGAGCGGCAACAGCCCCAGCCATTCGACCAAAAGGCAAGAAATAACCGATGGCTAAGCCCGCGTAGCCCAACATTATCAGCTGGATGGTATATGGAAGATTGACGTCGGCATCTTGTATATAGACTAGGAAATAAGGTTGGGAAAGGCCTGTTGCTAACATTACTCCACCGAGTACGAAGGCCGGAATGAAATATGAAAAAGTTGCAAAGAGCAAGGGATTGACCAAACTCCACTTTCCCTGATACCAAAGAACGGCCGATGGAATGAGCAGGACGATCAGCAAGGCTATCAGCCACGGGATCATGAAGAAATACGGAAAGGATCTCGAAATGTCCGAATTGAGAACAAAGAGAAGCAAGGAGCAGATCAGGGTGGCTCCCATTATTCCGATACCAAGCCGGATGATCTGCCCGTCCCGAGACGCGTACCGCATTTTATCTGCCTTTGTGTACATCAGAGTCCAAATTCCGCACAAGACAGTCCAATTACCAAACAGCCTTTTAGTAGGCCGTTTCTATCAGTGAGCGAAAGTCGAGTATATTAAAATGTATAACCAAACGTAAATGTGAAAGATCGCTCGGTCGATCGCGTTGCTCGATACAACGAAGCATTTTGGCTGAAGATCGCTTGCCCTAGGCACTCGTCGCTGGGCGAATAACGTTCTTTGCGGATGACACAAGTTCAAGATGACGACAGTTTACAGACGGCGATGATCCCATCACACCATTGACGTGCGAACCTTACGGAAACGTCGTTAATTACCTTTAGGATGAGCCGCAGTCCCGGTCGATGTTCGCGTCCCATATCGTAAAACATGAATCTTGACACGTCGAGCCCGTGACGTTTGATGAGAAGATTCAATGTGGCGTACGAATAGTAGGCGACATGGTCCGGATGAACAGGTTCGTTACGTCCGTGGTTTTTTGTAAGTCCGTACCAGAAAAACCTCATTCCGCAGTAAGCGTTGATCGTCGTGATCACAAGCTCGGTGTCAGCGTTCATGAAACGCTTGATACCATTTAGGAACAGTCCGGGGTTATTCAAATGCTCGATCATTTCGCCAGCAATGATCACGTCAAAGGTTGTATCCAGATCCACATCTTCCAGATGCTCAAGGTCCGCTTTATAGAGATTTGTCACTCCATGTTGATCAAGAATTGCCAATCCTTCGTCGTCGAAGTCAAAGCCATAAAGCTCGCTGGCAACCTTCTGCAATTCAAAATGCAGGATCGAGCCGTTCGCGATCGATGGCAACGTGTACGGACTGTTTGAGCAGCCGAGATGAAGGACCTTCTTGCCCTTACAATAACTCATGATCGTTTCCAATCGTTGTACCAGTTCAATTTTCTCTGTCATCGCCTGATTGCGGCCACACGGCCGCTTATCTCCTCAATCGTGATATCAGTTCACGGAACATTTGCCGTTCATCCGCCGTGAAAAAACCCGTCGCGAGCAACGTCAGTAAGAATGCGCCACTTCCGACGGCGAAGCCGAATCCCACGATCAAAATTCCCGAATTAAAAAACGCAAAAAATAGACTCATCACTGCGGCCGTTACCAACGAAGACAGTAACGATCGCCATCCGACCCATCCTCGCAGCTTCCAAAGGGACGTCTGGAGTAGACGCTGTTCGATAATGAGTAGGAATGGAACGGTAGCCGCGACACCGACCAGTCGAGCTATCGCTACGCCCTCGATGTTCCAGTTGTCGGCAAGCCCTACCATTAGCGGAATCGCAACTACCGTCCAGATCAACATTGCGATCGTATTAAAGATCGGTGCACGGTAGCTTTCCGCAAGCTGCCACACCATGATCGTCACGGCCGAGAAACTAAAAGTTAACACATGAATGATCAGGATAGGGTAACCGCGTGTCGCAATATCCTCATTTATCCACGCTCGCAGAAGTGGATACCCTCCCGCAATGAGCAGGGTCGCAAACAGGCACACGGCAGCAATTAACAGTTTTGTGGCCTTTCGATAAAGCTCGGCTAGTTTCGCTCGATCTGCAAGGAGTTCGTTGAATGCCGGAAATACTGCGATCAGTGAACTTCCGATGATGCTGTGCATGTAGATCGCCAACGTCATTGGGATGACATAAAACGTTGCTGCCTCGGCGCCGAATTTCCGCAGGATCCATCCGCGTTCAAACGCCAACAGTACATTGGCAAAAACCTGATAAAGAATGATATTGGCCGCGTACCTCAAAACGTTTGGCCAGGCATTTGAACGAAATCGGGGTCGCAGAGTGAACTCCGGCAGGTGACGAACAGCATCGAATGCGAATGCCGCACCCATTATGCACAAGGCAATGAAGTTCCAGGTGAGGAGTGCGACGGTTCCGTAACCGTACACGGCTAAGGCAACATTGCCGATATTCAGCAGCACGCCGCTAATATTAGTGAGAATGACGTAGCTACCGAATCTGTGCAATCCCTGCAGGATATATTGGAAGATCTGACTCAGGATCGTCGCGATGATCGCGGCACATGCCAGATATAACCCGATCTCGCCCATTCGCTGTTGATCCGGAGGCAGCGACAAAACTTCCGATGCAATAAATCGGGCACCAAAAGCAACGACGATCGAGCCGGCCAAGGCAAGGCCGATACTGAGCCAAAACGTCGATGAGACCACTTCGCCGATCTTTTCGTTTTCGCCCGATGCACGATATTCTGCTATGTATTTGGTGAGTATCTTCCCAACACCAAACGAGAAAGAGTAGCTAATGAATCCGAGGATCACGGCGTAAAGCCCATACTCCCGATTGCCGAGATGACGCACTATCAATGGGGTCGCAACAAACCCAATGACGATCGGCGTGAACCATGACATCACGCTGAAGATCGAATTGTTGATCAGCGAGACCTTTCGCGAACCGGGATTTTTCATTGGTTCAGCGTTCTAAGCGTCAGCGAGACCTCTCGAATAGCGATCAAAGACCACGGCTGTTGCGAGACGCTCGTCGAAGGTTTCCAGAGCAAAGGCCTGCCCGGCTTTTGACACCTCTGTTCGAAACTTATCATCCAAATGAAATTTTTCGATGGCCTCAGTGAGTCCCAGTGTGTATCCGGGCTTAATTAAAAGACCGGTCTTTAGGTTTGTGACGGCCTCAGGAATGGCGTTGATATTAGTCGAAATGACTGGAAGTCCGAGTGCGAGTGCCTCGATTATCGAGATGGGAAGCCCCTCGAGGTAGCTCGCAAGTATAAAAACATCGGCCACCCTAAAAAATGTCAGAACGTCTGAGCGCTTCGGCCCCAGGCTAGGAGATACAACATAGCGGAAATATCCTTCTACATCGTATTCGGCTATCCGAGCAATGTCAGCATCGCTCAATTCTTCGGGCCCGAGCCATATAAAGAACAGGTCGTTGCCCGCAGCTCGAGCTTGCTGAGCGGCCTCCATAAATACCCATCTGCCCTTTCGATCGATGAACTGCCCGACACACAACACTATAAATCTGTTGATCGGCACACCGTGTTTCCGCAGCAGTCCGTCACGGTCGAATGGCGCGTTTAAGACCTGTTCGATCTCGAAAGGGTTGATCGCGGCACGTGTCAGCGATATCTTGTCCCAGTACGCTTCCGGAACATAACTCCTAATGCTTTCAACAGCGTCCTGGTTTGCTGCGAAAAGCTGAAAGCGGGGTTGCCGCAACAGAAAAGTCATCCTCCAACTCCAGATCGGGGCCCGCGACGTTGAGTCCTTTGCCGGGATGGAATTGTGAACGGTGGCTATCGTATTGAATCGACGGCTCAGCAAGTACAGCAGGATCCAGGACTGCCAAGGAGCAGCCTCAATATGGACGATCGAATTAGGCGCAAGGTTTCGGCGGCTGTAACGGTAAACCTCGAGCTCCGAGCGGATCCGCTCCCATTGCCTTTTCAGTTTATCGAGCAGCGATGCTGCGGCATGTTGGGCGTACATCCGATCAAGATATTCGATCTTCACGCCGTATGGCTCGAAAAAACGGGTCACGTCCGAATTTGCTCCTCGCGGCAAGACCAATCTCATTTTCCATTCTGGGCCCGCATTCCGGACTATGGAAAGAAAATAGATTTGAGCACCACCCCAATTAGGGTAGTTCCAGATCATCGTGACTTCGATCGGTCCGTGTGGTGCGCTCATTTTAATCGGGAAATTCTAACGACGTGGAACCACCGCAGCCGCGAAGGTTTCTGACAGAGGCCTTTCGTCCTGATCCGCTCCCCATTGCCCTTCAATATTTCGGCCGATCAAGTATCGTATTACAAATACGGGAAGAGCCATAAGCCCCTCGAACCGATTTGGAGCACTGCCAAGATTCATATTTATGCGGCGCTTCAAGCTGTACGGGCCGGTAACATCTGTCAGCATCGATCTCAATTTCTTACGAGCGGGTAAAGCCATGAAGCCGCTAACGATATCATTTGGTTTGCAGAAAACTCGGGCTCGCGGCTCGATCAGCAAGCGCCATCCTCGCCGACGCATTCGCGGAGTATATTCGGCATCGCCGTAGTGATTGAGCCTTCTTTCGTCCATTAACCCGACCTCGCGTATCGCTGCGGCGGGAAATAGAATGCAGTTACCAACGATCAGCTCGACCGCCCACGGGTCGGCAGGGACGGTCCATACTGTCTGATTTTTCCAGTGTCGGACGCCTCCGCTCCAAAATTCCCAACGAGGCGACACCTGAAACAGATGATGCGGCTGATCCCATTCGAGAAGCAGTGAACCGATCACTGACCGCGGGTTCGCCTCAGCACACTCCACCATCCTTAGAACGCAGTTTTCGTCGAATATCGAGTCATTGTTTATCGCCAGTATATAATCCGGATCGTGTTTAAGAGCCGCCTCGATGCCGCGGTTGGTGCCGGCCGTGTACCATAAATCACCGTTACCGCGAATGATCTCGACGTCCGGGAATTCAGCTAAAACAGCCTCAGCCGTTCCATCGGTCGAGCCGTCGTCCACAATTATAATGTGGGCATCGATCCCGTTTAGATCTACACGCGCCAAGCTGCGAAGACACTGGAGAGTCTCGCTGCGCCGATTGTGAACTGGCGTGATTATCTCTAACTTAATTTGGCTCATGATCAGCGATCAGAAATTGAACAGCGGCTCTCCTTTTTGCTCGAGATCCGCGTCGACCATGATCCTTACCAATTCTTCAAATTTCGTCGATGCTTTCCAGCCAAGCTCGCGTTCAGCCTTGGACGAATCGCCAATAAGCAGGTCAACCTCGGTAGGGCGAAGGTAGGTGGGGTCGAGGATGACAAGAGCATCGCCTAAATTGGGAAGCGTTCCCCTTCCCTTTGTGCGACCGACGAATAGGTCGTTGTCGACAGTATCAACCACGCCTTTTTCGTCCCCACCATCGCCTGTCCATGCAAGCTCAACACCAATATGACGGAACGAGTGCTCGACAAATTCCTTGACTGTGTGAGTCTCGCCAGTCGACAAAACGAAGTCGTCGGCC
Organism: Acidobacteriota bacterium; assembly: GCA_040005135.1. Lineage (GTDB taxonomy): Bacteria > Acidobacteriota > Blastocatellia > Pyrinomonadales > Pyrinomonadaceae > OLB17. The sequence continues at coordinate 14,785 of JBDTZO010000217.1, forward strand.
ACGTTGTGCTGTAGGATTCGCCACATTCCCTCGCAGTATTCAGGAGCGAAACCCCAGTCGCGTTTGGCGTCGAGATTGCCGAGTACGAGCGGGCCTGGATGTCCGAACGCGATCCGAGCGACGTCGCGCGTGATCTTTTTAGTGACGAACGTGTTGCCTCGGCGCGGCGATTCATGATTAAAGAGGATGCCGTTGCACGCGAATATGTCGTAGGCTTCGCGGTAGTTAACGATCATCCAGTACGCGTATAGTTTTGCGACACCGTAGGGCGATCGCGGGTAAAACGGAGTCGACTCGGTCTGAGGTGTTTGCTGGACCTTTCCAAACAGCTCAGATGTCGATGCCTGATAAAATTTTACCTTTCTAAGGCCGGTCTCACGGATCGCGTCGAGAAAACGAAGTGTCCCAAGCGCATCTACCTGGGCCGTATAATCCGGTATTTCAAACGAGACCTTTACGTGGCTCTGTGCCGCGAGATTATATATCTCGTCCGGCTCGATCTTCTCGAGAAGGCGATTGAGACTGCTCGGGTCGATAAGATCCGCGTAGTGGAGAAATAGCCGCTTATTTAGGATGTCGGGCTGATTGTAAAGATGGTTGATCCGGCCCGTGTTGAACGAGCTGGACTTCCGAATGATCCCATGGACCTCGTAGTTTTTTTCGAGCAGTATCTCCGCAAGATAGCTTCCGTCTTGCCCCGTGATACCGGTAATTAAGGCTTTCTTCATCTTTCAGTTTGCTGTTGTGATAATCCCTGTGTGTTAAATCCACGCGATCGGAAATATCGGCTGCGTCTCAATACTAATTAATCGAAACCGTCATGGTGATTCGACTGGCAAGAAATTAGACGACTCGCAATTCCACCGATCTACTGCCGACGTATCTTTGATATTTCGACGTTCGCGCGAACATTTGCTAACCAATTAAGGTTATTTTATCATTTTTCGCCTATACGGTGCGGAGCGACCGACAACTCCACCAATCAGCCGCTCGGAATCATTCGGCAAAGCGACCCCACGGTCTCGCCGCTGTGATACCAACCACTACCGAAAGAGTATTGCCGAATTGCCATGCCAACACCCCCAAATCCAGAATACACGGCGAATCGCCGAGTCAGGATCGGTGCAAGATGTCGACCCTTGACTCGGATAAGTGATCGAAACCACGGTTGCTGCATGCAATGGATTCGTTGTGTATTTCTCTTTAGGTTCCTCCGAAGCTGTCGAAATCGTCAAACTGGTTTTTCGATATGTTCAATACGGCTCCTCAAAAACTCATACGTGCGCAAGATACCTGCCCCCAGCGGCACCAGATCGGTTATACCAGTCTCCGAAAGAATGCTGGAGCTGTCAATAAGAACCTTCTCATTGTCGCTCGCACGCGCAGGCAGATATTGCGTGAGACATTCCGCTCCGGTGACTTCCCTTATCATGGTGAGTAACTGGTTAAGGCTAACGGGCCGGTTAGAACTTACATTGAACACACGAGAGTTACCAGCTTCCCGACCTACACTTGTCGCCATAAACCTTGCAACATCTTCAACATGAATGTAATCCCGAATGGTTTCGCCGTCGCCGTAGATAGGGATCGGCTGCTTACGAATCATCAACTCGAGGGCAGTATTAATAAATCCGAGTCCCTTTGAAATATCGAGTCCTTCTCCGTATACATTTGAGATCCGATAAATATCGTAATCAATGCCGTGCCGAGCGCGTGCATATTGGAGGAAGCTCTCAATCGAGCGTTTGACGATGCCGTATGGTGAAAACGGCTCCGTCCGAGTGTATTCATCAAGCGCGTTATTTTGATGCCCGTAAACGGTCCCGCCGCTCGATGCGAACACGATACGTTTAACGCCGGCCGAGGCGGCAGCCTCAAATAGCCGGATCGACGGCAGAAGGTTAAGTTCGACGTCGCTCACAGGATCGGTCCAACTGGACGATGGAATCGTTTGCGAAATCAGATGAAAAACAGTCTCCTGTCCCCGCAAACATTCACTCACCGCCACTGGGTCCTCGATTAACCCTGAAATGTAACGCACGTCCGACCTGTCAAAAACCGATTTACGTCCGAAGCATGTGAGTGTGACTCCGCCTCGGGCCAACAACAGATTGACGAGGCTACGACCGATGACGCCATTACAACCGAGAACTGCGACGCGGGTCTTCATTACAAGCTTAGGGTGCGTTCGTGAGTACCATGCGGCTGGGCGAAAGTCTCATTAAAAATACGTGCAATATACTCACGAATTGCTGTCGAACGGACTAGGTTTAGCAATCCGAAAAGTGAGAAGGGAATCCTCAGTCTCGCACATCCACCAACGTCCACACCGTGTGTAAAATAAGTTATTACGATGATCACACTGTAGAGACCTAAACCGCGAGCCCAACGAGTCCGCTAAACGTAATAAAGCGGATCGGAAAGCGAGAAAATCCCATCCGTGGCGATCTGAAGAAGCTTTGCAAAGGTGTAGGCCGATTTTCCCTCGATCCTCCTGTCACGTTCATAAGTTACGGCGATCTGATTGAAACCGACCCAAGCTCTCATGCCTCTGAGGAACGGATTTCGCTTCGGCAATTGTAAGATATTGTCGACGACTCGCTTTGTCATCACACAAAAATCACCGGAATCGAGCGGTATATCGGCGCTGCTCAATCTTCCCAAGATCCGATAAAAAAGCTTATAAGATGCTTTCTTAAGCATGTTTTCTTTTCGCTTTTGACGTTCGCCAAACGCTACGTCATAACAATTATCGAGGTACGCAAAAAACCTCGGCAGTACGTTCTATCGTCACGAGACAGTTCAGGAAATCGCTGAAAGTGCATTAACTGCCGTCGTCCGCAGAGGTCCCGTCAGAGTGATCATAGTAAGTTTGAGTGTAATAGTAATTGTCTTGAGAACGCAAATTTACGTTATTCAGAACTACACCGAAAATTTTGGCGCCGACATCCGTTAGCAGCATTCGCGACCGGCGGATGACCTGCCGTGAGCTCTTTCCGGCATGAACAACAAGTATCACGCCATCAACCATCGATGCGATCAAAACGCCGTCAGTAAACGAAGCTATCGGCGGCGAATCGATAACGACATGCGTGAACTCTTTTTGAAGCACACGCATGATATTCGCCATCTGTTCCGAACCGATAAGTTCAGCAGGGTTCGGCGGGATAGGCCCGGAAGTGAGTATATACAACTGTGATCGCGGGTCCTGTTTGATCACATTTAGGATGTCCTTTTCGCTGAGTGCACTCGACAGGAGCGTACTAAGGCCCTCGCCGTTGCTTATATTAAATACAGAGTGCAATCGGGGGCGACGCATATCAGCATCCATTATCAGCACTTTAGCACCGGTTTGAGCCAGGCTTATCGCCGTATTAGCGGCCGTCGTAGTCTTCCCTTCCGATGGCAGACTCGATGTCACCAGCAGCGATTTCGGGGCATGTCCTGCGGTTGAGAGCAGGATCGATGTACGCAGTTGACGGTACGCCTCAGCAAGTGCGGAGCGCGGATCCGATTGGATCAGCAACTCCGAGTTTGCCGATGTATTTTCATCATCATCGGAGCCGACTAACGCAAGACGTCGCTTAGCCGAAGACTCGAAGGACGGAATCGCGGCCAATGCAGGCAGCTGCAAGTAATTTTCGATCTCGCTGGTCGTACGGATCGTATCGTCGAGGTATTCGAGAAATAGAGCGAGTCCCATTCCGAAGAGAGTGGAAAGCATGAACGCCGCTACCACTGTTGTAAGTCGACGCGGCGAGACCGGAACTTCAGGCGGGATCGCTATTTCAGCAACGCTGATATTGTTGTCGCTTCCCTGCGCGGTTATATCATTTCCGCTAACCTGTTTCCGAAGATTTTCCAAAAATCCTTTATTTGTGTCAATCGTCTGCTGTAGGATCTTTAGGCTGACAGCTCCCTGATTCTGGCCCTGTGCTTCGTTGTATTGCTTGTTGAAATCAACGCGGATCTTGTCCTCGCGATCCTTTGCACGCAAGTAAGTCGTCTTGAGATTTGTGAGGATCGTCGCGGTTGCCTGCTGCCTATATCGTTCGAGATCCTGTTTGAATTTGGACAAAAGACTATCTATCGAATTTTCATAGCTTTTGATCTGAACGTCGATCTCCTTGATCTCCGGAGCACCTTCCTGATATTCCTGCAGCCTTAACTCGCGCGACTGACGGAGATCAGCGATCTTCTTCTGAAGGTCAGCCTGCTGGAGCCGGATAACATTTTCCTGTTCCGTAATGAACCTGCCCATTTGATCATCGGCGAGTGCCTTGACACGTTCAGGGTTGTTGTTGACCGTTAAGTAGTTCGCTTCAGCGTTCTTTCGGTCATTTTCTGCGGCAAGCAGGTCTTTGTTAAGCCCCGAAAGCCTTTGCACCACCAATGTCGTGTCGCCGTCCACCTTCAAAATGCCTTCATCGCGGTTGAGATCCTGTAGACGTTCTTCGTCTCGCTGGATGTCAGATTGCAAGCTGGTGATCCGCTCTTGAAGAAAGTCGTTTGTCTTACGGTTAGTCCCGGAACGCTTTTCCTGGTTCTGATTCACGAACGTCTCGGCAATGCCATTTACCACGTAAGCAGCAAGGTCTCGGTTTGTGCTCCTAAAGGTGATCTCAATTAGGCGCGTGTCTTTAACCGTAGCTCGCGATTCACGGACGGGATCGATACCGATATTTTTACGGATCAGATCGACGTACGGCATTAGTCGGACCGCTTCGGCAACGTCCTCGGAAGTTGCAAGGCCTGAATTTGTCGCCCCGCCGCTATCCGAATGTGTGGCGTCGTCGCTGGCAAGCCCGATCGATTTGAGAATCGAGCGCCACGCTGAGACGTTCCCTTCCGACTTAGCGACCTGAAATTCTTTGTTAGAATCGAGATTATGCTCCTTTATGACTCGTCGCAAAAGCGTTTCGCTGCTGAGAAGTTGTAGCTGTGTATTAAAATACGATGGATCGTTATTGATGGCCGGCCGGACTCTATCCGCAGTTACAAGGTCCGGGTTCGATTGTTCGAGATCGACCTGAACGACCGCCTTTGCTTGAAACACATCCGGTTTACGCGCCATATAGATGGCCGTCAACGTTGTGATCAGGACCGTGATACCGATTATCAGCCACAGGCGCTTACGGATCGCCCGCCAATAGTCAAGCAGGTTGATCCCTTCCGTGCCAAAGCTGCCACGATAGGAAGGATAGCGACCTACCGCGCTGACCTGATCATCAAATGGTCGTTCCAGGTCGACTGCTTCGTTTATCGGCGATCGAACAATTTCGCGAGTTTCTTTCATAAAAATCTATGGAAGCGGAACCCGAAGCAGGAGTGCACCTGCGGATCCCTTGATCACATTGCCCACCCCGATCAAAATATTCTTCGCCGAATCTTGAGAGACTGCCACAATGTCGTTTGGCTCCAGATATGGATCCCGTACTTTCCCTTTATCTATGTCGTTCAGATTAAATACCAGTTCTTCCCGATCGAGACTGTCACTCTTTTGCCGAAGGATGCGTACGCGGTCCATTTTAGTTGCAGACTTGAGGCCAGAGGCCGACGCGATAGCCTGTGTAAGAGTGATCGGCTCGCGGATCTTTATCTCTCCCTGGCGTTGAACATTTCCGTATACATATACGATATCGGCATCCAGCACCGAGACCACGTCACCCGGCTGCATCCAAAACATTTTTTTGCCTTCTTGGATATCCCGCAACTTAAAGCTAAGAAGGGCAGTCTCTTCGTTCTCGGCCGGACCCGCCGCGGGGTTACGGCATTTTGACGAATTTCCCGTTCGCAAGACAAAGATCCGGGTGCCCGCATCTTTATTAGGACCCCCGGCCATCGCGAGTAACTCTAATAGATGCACTTTTCGGCCAACGAAATAGCTGCCCGGCTTTTCGACTGAGCCGATAACCGAAAGCGATTGAGATTTTTGTTCGGCGATCGTAACGGTCACTTGCGGGTCCCGAAGATACTTGACCTTGTACGCCGCAATGATATCGTTTGCTAGTTGACGCTCGGTCTTGCAGACGGCGACCAGCGGCTCGTCTAAACGGTTAAGGTATATCTTCCCGTTCGGATTCACAGTGACTCTCAGATTCAATTCCGGATGGCGAAAGATCTGGACATCGAGCACATCCTGAAAACCGATCAAGTAACGATCATCTGTTCCAGGATCAACTAACGGCTTTGGGACTAATGTTGCGACGCCTTTGTCGACAGGCGTAGCCGATGGCTCAGTTTGAGCGACCGCCGAGAACGCCGCCGTAAGAACAGATATCGAAATGATAGATACAAATATAAATGTTCTCATAGTAGTCCTGCCAACAATATCTAATACAGGAAGGCCAGTCCGTTTTGCGGCCTCGTGCGTAATATCAAAGTTTCCCGTCAAACTCAACAAAATCCGAAAGATACCGCCGAAGCACAAACCCATATGTTACCAAAAAAGGCCTAACGTGAAAAGAATCGCTTTGAAACTTAAATGGATTTAGCTACACTCTGAGTCTTATCAACCATGGAAAACGTTACGCCCATGCTGAGGCAATATCTCGATATAAAGAAGCTGTATCCGGGAACAATTCTCTTTTTCCGCATGGGCGATTTTTACGAAATGTTCAACGAGGACGCAATCCTTGCGTCCCGTGAACTCGAAATAACGCTTACAGCCCGCCATAAGGACTCGCCGAATCCAGTTCCGATGTGCGGTGTTCCGCATCACGCAGCGGCAAATTATATTGCCCGTCTCGTTCGCCGCGGCTATCGCGTGGCCATCTGTGAACAGACCGAAGAAGCCGGAAAGGGCGTAAAACTTGTCAAACGTGAGGTCGTCCGAGTCATAACGCCCGGAACCGCGATCGATCCGCAACTTGTTGAGTCAAGAGAGAGCGTTTACCTCGCCGCACTGTACGGTAGCGGCGAAACATTTGCCGCCGCATTTCTCGAGCTCTCTGCAGGCCAATTTTCTTCAACACGTTCAGTCGGACCAGGCGCGTGGGATAAGATTCGGGACGAGCTCATATCGTTCGCTCCAAAAGAGATCCTCTTCCCGCGTTCCATCGAAAATCTGGTGCTGCCGACATTCGGTAGTTCATCAGATCCAACACTCTTTCCCGACGACCAGACGCGTGGTTTCGGCGGTTCTCAATTTGCACTTACGCGGCTTGAGGACAACCAATTTGACTTCGATGACTGTGAACGTTTACTGAAAGAGCATTTCGGAGTAAAGGAATTGACCGCTTATGGCGTGGCTGGCCGGCCGGAAGTTGTCCGTGCTGCCGGAGCATGTTTAAAATACGCTCATGACACCCAGCGTGCGGCGGCCGGGCATGTTTCGAAGCTTGAGTACTACGAATCTGAAGACCACATGGTGCTCGACGTCATTACGCTTCGCAACCTTGATGTTGTTGACACTCGGGGCGAAAAAGACAAACGAACGCTATTCGACGTCATCGACCGTAATGTGACTGGAATGGGCTCGCGTCTTCTACGCCAATGGCTATTGCGCCCGTCGCTGAAAAGAAGCGAGATCCAAACCCGGCTTGCAGCGGTTTCGGAACTTCAGGACACAATATTTCGAGAGAAGCTAAGATTTCTGCTCAAAGACGTCAGCGACCTCGAGCGCCTCATCGGGCGCCTAAATCTAGGAACGGCCAGCCCCCGCGACCTAATTGCACTCAGTCGATCCCTTCGCCAAACCCCAACGGTTAACGAGGCACTAAGAGACGCTGCTTCCCTACTCCTACAAGTTCTGTCGGAAAATATCTTTGAATTGCCGGAGATCTGCGAATTGATCACTGTGTCGATCAATGACGACCCGCCGGTCAATCTGAATGAGGGCGGAGTAATTCGCGAGGGTTTTAGCCCAGAACTCGACGAACTGCGTTCGATCTCGACGTCAGCAAAACAGACGATCGCAATGTTCGAGGAGCAGGAGCGGGTTCGAAGCGGGATCTCGAACCTCAAGGTACGGTTTAACAGCGTGTTCGGCTACTACATTGAGATCTCAAAGGGCAATATTTCCCGCGTGCCTGACGATTACGAACGGCGACAAACCTTGGCGAACGCCGAGCGTTATTCGACCCCGCAGCTGAAGGAGTGGGAGCAGAAGGTACTTGGCGCCGAAGAACAGATACTAAAGATCGAGGTGGAACTGTTTCAGGAAATTCGGACGAAGGTCTCTATGGAAACCCGCAAGCTGCAGTCGACCGCGCGTGCGCTCGCCACGCTAGATGCATTATGTGCGCTTGCCGAAACGGCAGCGCGGATGAACTACGTGGCTCCGGTTCTCCATGACGGTGATGAGATCGAGATCAAGAGCGGCCGACATCCGATGGTCGAAGCGTTTTTGAAAGGCTCGTTTGTCCCTAACGATATCCGGGTTAATAATTCAACCGATCGCTTGCTCATCATTACCGGTGCAAACATGGGTGGTAAATCCACTATCCTGCGGCAGATAGCGCTGATCCAGATCCTAGCGCAAATAGGTTCTTTTGTTCCGGCGACATCTGCTCGGTTGCCGATCATCGATCGAATATGGACGCGAGTCGGGGCCTCGGATGACCTGGCTTCGGGCCGCTCAACTTTTATGGTTGAGATGACAGAAGCCGCAGCGATCCTACACAACGCGACGCCCCGAAGTCTGGTTCTGCTCGATGAGATCGGCCGCGGGACGTCGACCTTTGATGGACTTTCGATCGCATGGGCGGTTGCGGAATATCTGCACGATTCCCCCGCGCATGCGGCAAAAACGCTGTTCGCTACGCACTATCACGAATTGACGGAGCTTGCCGAGAGTTTGCCCGGAGCTAAGAATTATCAAGTTACGGCAGGAGAGAAGGACGGTGAGGTCGTTTTTTACCACAAGCTTCAATCGGGGAAAGCTTCAAAATCATATGGAATTGCCGTTGCTCGCCTCGCCGGGCTTCCGCAATCAGTTATAGAACGTTCGAAGGACGTTTTGGCGAAGCTGGAGAAATACGAGCTGGCCGTGTTCGCGGACGATGCGCCGTCGGGCCTCGCGAAGGCTGCCGTCGGACGTGCCGTTTCGCAAGTGTCGCTATTTGCCGTATCGAACGAATCCGTCGTCGATGAATTGCGGGAAATCAACATCGATGCCCTTGACTCGACGGAGGCCAAATCGCTGCTCTCAAAACTCAAGGCCCGCATTATTTAATAGACGATCATTGAAGACCATAATATCCTGCTCCGTCGGACTCGTAACTTACTTTATAATGTTGCGCCGAGCTGATAAAATCGTCAATTGTCGAAATCCAGGCACTTTCAATGGACACAGATCTAAGCAAATTGACTATCCGCCAAAAGATCGGACAGATGTTCTTCATCGGCATTTCCGGCCCAACGATCGACGGTCCGACTGAGCAGTTGCTGGACGAGATCTCACCGGGCGGCGTGTGTCTTTTTGCACGAAATATTCGCGAGGCTGAGCAGACCCGAACCTTACTCGATAGCCTTCGCGGACGCCTTTTCCATCCGCTACTCAGTCTTGATCAGGAAGGCGGAACCGTTGATCGTCTTCGCCGTCTGGTTACACCAATGACGGCGGCGGCGAGCGTGAGCACCGTCGGCGATGCGGCGGAAATGGGTCGTCTTATTGCAGCGACGGTTCGGATGCTGGGTTTTAACATGGATTTTGCGCCCGTTGTCGATGTTGTCGACAACGCACGAAAAGATTCGTCCAGCGGACTTTTTACGCGCCCTTTTGGAAGTTCGAAAGATACCGTCACGTCGCTCGCGGGCGAATTTTTGCGTGTACTCCAACGGGGTGGTGTAATCGGTTGCCTTAAGCATTTTCCGGGCCTTGGCGGAGCGAAGGTTGATTCGCATGAAGAGCTTCCTGTCGTGGACATCTCGAGGGACGAACTTTTTTCGATCGACCTTTATCCATATCGAGAGCTGATCAAAAATGGCGAAGTCCATGCGGTAATGATCGCTCACACCAGCTTTCCCGCCGTTGACTTGCAGGAACTCGGCCAAAATGGCACACTTCTACCGTCCTCGTTAAGTAAAAACTTCATTACACATTTGTTACGCGACGAGCTGCTTTTTGATGGGCTGGTTATTACTGACGACCTTGAAATGGGAGCGATCGTTAAGAATTATGGAATTGGCGACGCCTGTGTCATGGCGATCAACGCGGGCGTCGACATGCTCGCGATCTGCGCTGACCCAATAAACGTGCGAGAGGGTTTTCGAGCGGTAAACGCTGCCTATCAGAAAGGAACGATCAGCGAAGAGCGAATTGAAACCTCGATTGCCAGGATCGCACACATAAAATCTATCATGTCTGACCCGCCTTGCTTCGATACGGACCGTTTGGCTTGTTTGTCTACCGAAATTTCTCGATTTAATTCCGGTCTCGAGAAGCGTTAAGGAGTACCAATTTGCGAAAACTTTTTATTCTGCTCTTATTTTTAGTGCTGGTGTCGGCTTTTTCGTGCCGTAAACTCGACGTCGAATATGTGACGATCGCACTGCCGGACAAGTTTTCGACCTTCGATACGCTAACGATGAGTGCATCGGACGCATCCGCCGACCGCATGCGAAATCTGATGTTCAACTCGCTCGTGAAAAAGGACGCAAACTTTGATTATGTCGGTGAACTTGCCAAGAATATAGCGACCTCGCCGGACGGAATGACGATCACTTTCACACTTCAGGACGGTGTTAAGTTTCATAATGGTAAGGAATTTACCTCGGCGGACGTCAAGTATACCTTTGATGAACTTTTCAAGAGCAACGGATTTAAGTCGGGTGCGTTTTTCGACACTGTTCCCGTCGATCAACCTGACACCGCCAAACCCGCCGTAAACACGAATGTAAACGGTAATGCGAACGCTAACACCGCCGTCAAAGTCGATGAGCCGAAGACCAAACGTGTGCCACATATTTCGTCGATCGAAACTCCCGACGCGAAGACCGTAGTTTTTACGGTCACTCGCCCGGCACTTCGTAACCAGCTTTTGGCTAACCTTGTCGCGATCCCGATCATTCCCGAGGGGTCAGTCGCTGAGCAAAAGGACAAGCCGGTCGGGTCGGGGCCTTTCAAATTCGTAAGTTTTGACGCATCGCAGAATATCGTCGAATTAGCTGCGAATACGGACTACTGGGACGGCCCTCCAAAGATCCAGAAGCTTCGTGTCAAAACGGTAACAGATGCCAACTCGCTTCAAGCGGAACTCACGACCGGTGGCGTCGATATTGCCGCTAACCCCTCAAATCTGCCGCCTGACACGCTGAGATCGCTTGGCAATAGTCCAAATCTAAAGATCGATCAGTCTGACGGTTCAAATATCCAATATTTAGTTTTCAATACACAGTCTCCGCCGCTGAACAATCCCAAGATCAGACAAGCGATCGGTTACGCTATCGACCGTCAAAAGATAGTCTCTGAGCTGCTTTTTGACCAGGCAAAAGTTGCAAACTCGATCCTTCCGACTCAGTCATGGGCATACACGCCCGGAACCGAATATAAATACGATCCGGCAAAGGCAAAACAGCTTTTGCAAGAGGCAGGCTACAGGAACGAGCCGATTGTGTTCAAATACGGCTCCGGCAACCTTGCTGTGAACCAATACTCACAAGTGATCCAGAGCGCTCTGACGGACATTGGCCTAAATGTCCAGATCGAAACGCTCGAGGTAAATACAATTCGGCAGCAGCTCGCGCAGGGACAATTCCAGGTATACACGGGTGTTTGGATCGGCGGCAACCAGGACCCGATCTTTCTGCGTGACCTCTTTAGCTCGACAAAGATCCCAGGCGGTGCCGTATCTTGCTGTAACCGCAGCCGATACGTGAATGACCAGGTCGATAGGGACGTTGAAGATGCCATCAACACTGTTGACCGAGCAAAAGCCAAGGACCTGTACGCCAAAACGTGGATGACGGTCAGCAGCGACCTTCCGCTGCTGCCGCTCTGGTACCCTGCGAACATCGTCGTCTCGACAAAACGGATCGGGAACGTAAAAATAAGCCCAAGCGGCGACTGGAGCTTCGTCAAGGATGTCACCGTCACAAACTAGAACCTGAAACTTGACAATCTAAGAGCAAGCGGTAGAATTATCATTTGCCACGCGGGAGTAGCTCAGTGGTAGAGCGCGACCTTGCCAAGGTCGAAGTCGCGAGTTC
>JBDTZO010000151.1:0-8253 GCA_040005135.1 Acidobacteriota bacterium
GCGAGCGGCAAGCATCTGCTCAAGATCGATTTCGAATCGGTCAAGCCTCCGCGTCCGTACACGATCTCGGCTTCGGCCTCGGTTCAGGACGTTAACCGGCAAACGTGGTCGAGTTCGACATCGCTGCTCGTGCATCCGTCGGACCTCTATGTCGGCATCAAAACGCCGCGGACATTTGTCCAAAAAGGCGAAAAGATCGAGGTCGACTCGATCGTCAGCGACATCGACGGCAACCTCGTCGCCGGCCGCGACGCCGAGATCAAGGCAGTGTTGAAAGATTGGACGTTCGAAAAGGGAACGTGGGTCGAAAAGGTTGTGGACGAGCAGTCCTGCGCGGTCAAATCTGCCGCGACTGCACAGCAATGCAGTTTTGTCGCAAAACAGGGCGGACAGTACACCATCACCGCGACCGTAATGGACGATAAGGAGCGTTTTAATGAGAGCGATCTGACGGTTTGGGTGCCCGGCGGCAAAATGCCGCCTAAACGCAATGTCGAACAGGAAGAGGTCCAAATAATTCCCTCGAAGAAGGATTTCGCACCCGGCGATGTAGCCGAACTGCTCGTGATCTCGCCGTTCACGCCGGCCGAAGGAGTGCTGACGCTTCGCCGTGACGGGCTGGTCAAAACCGAGCGGTTCACGATGAAAGACTCGTCGATCACCCTGAAAATTCCTCTGGATGAAAAGTATTTGCCGAACATAATTGCCCAGGTCGACCTCGTCGGAGCCGAGGCGAGGACCAACGACAAGGGAGAGGTCGAAACAAAACTGGCAAAACGTCCCGCGTTCGCGAGCGGCAATATCAATCTCGCGATCTCGACGGCTTCGCGAAAGCTGACAGTCACGGCCGATGCCGCTGACAAGACGCTTGCTCCCGGCGGATCGACAAAGATAAACGTCGACGTCAAAGACTATCGCGGCGAGCCCGTCGCAAATACCGAGGTCGCACTCGTCGTGGTGGACGAGAGCGTGCTCGCCCTATCGCGATACACGATCGGCGATCCGAGCGATACCTTCTACACGGCCCGCGGCGCGGGCGTGACGGATTATCATTCCCGAAAGGATGTGCTGCTTGGGAATCCCGAGGATGTGAAAACACCGCCTCCACCGCCGGTCAGTGCGCCGTCGCGAGCGGTATTTGCCGGAGCGATGGGCGGCGATGCACGAAAAATGCCGATGGCGGCTATGAAATCGCAAGCAAGTGCCGACATGGCGATGAACGAATCTGTCACGGTAGTGGCCGAGGCTCCCGACACGCCGATCAACCTGCGTGAGAATTTCAACGCCCTCGCGCTGTTCTCACCGACGGTAAAAACTGACAGCAGCGGCCGTGCGGTCGTCGAACTCAAGTTGCCGGACAATCTCACGCGTTACCGCATCACCGCGGTCGCGGTCGACACAGGCAAGCGGTTTGGTAAATACGAGTCGAACATTACTGCGAAACAGCCGCTGATGGTCCGGCCGTCGGCACCGCGTTTCATGAACTTCGGTGACAAGATCGACCTGCCCGTCGTGATCCAGAACCAAACTGATAAAGACATGGCCGTCGACGTGGCGATCCGTGCAACGAACGCCGCGCTCGGTGTCGGTAACCCGCACGATAGTAAGGGCGTCGATAGCGACACGGGGGCCATTCCTAAGGGTCAGGCTGCGGATACGAACACCGACGGCAAGCGCGTCCTCGTTAAGGCAAACGACCGTGTAGAAGTGAGATTTCCGGTATCGGCCGTAAAGGCTGGAACCGCGCGGTTCCAGTTCGTCGCGACCTCCGGCAATTTCAGTGACGCGGCGGAGATCAGTTTGCCGGTGTGGACGCCGGCGACGACCGAGGCGTTTGCGACCTATGGAACGACGGACCAGAACGGTGCGATATTCCAACCGGTCCAGGCTCCGGGCGACGTTTTCCCACAGTTTGGCGGCCTTGAGGTCACGACCTCGTCGACGCAGCTGCAGGAGCTGACCGACGCGTACATTTATCTCGCAAATTACCCGTACGAATGCTCCGAACAGATCGCCTCGCGCATGATCTCGACGGCGGCCCTGCGTGACGTTCTGACGGCGTTCAAATCGAAAGATATGCCGTCCGCTGCCGAACTCGACAAGCGTTTCGCCCGCGACCTCGAAATATTGCAGTCGCGGCAGCGTGACGACGGCAGCTTTGGCCTGTGGAAGCGTGACCGCGAGCGATACGAATATCCGTTCCTGACGGTCCACGTCGCCCACGCATTGATTCTCGCAAAGGCAAAGGGCTACAAGGTACCCGACGCGATGATCGCCAAGGTCAAACCGTATCTCAAGGACGTCGAGAAGCACTACGACCAGTGGTACGTTCATTCGCCGGAAGTCCGCTGGACCATCTCGGCATACGCCCTTTACGTCCGCGACATGATGGGCGACAAGGACGTCGTCAAGACCAAAAAGCTTTTGGCCGAAGCGACGATCGAGAAGATGCCTTTCGAGGCTCTCGGCTGGGTGCTGTCCGTGCTTGCGAACGATCCCGGCTCGCAAACCGAGGTCCAGGCGATACTTCATTTCCTGAACAATCGCGTGACTGAGACGGCTGCTGCGGCCAACTTCGTGACCAACTACGGCGACGGCGCGTGGCTCATCATGTATTCGAACCGACGTGCCGACGGCGTGCTGCTCGAGGCGATGATCAAGGCCGATCCTAAGAACGACCTCATTCCGAAGCTTGTCCGCGGACTGCTCGATCATCGCACCAAAGGTGCGTGGTCGAATACGCAGGAGAACGTCTTCATCCTTTTGGCTCTCGACAAATATTTCAATGCTTTCGAAAAGGTGACGCCTGACTTTATCACGCGGATCTGGCTGGGAAATACGTACGCCGCCGAAGAGACGTTCAAGGGACGTTCGGTCGATTCTCAGGACCTTAACATTCCAATGTCGTATCTGATGCAGCAGGGCGGAATGTCGAACCTGATCCTCGACAAGCAAGGTGCCGGGCGGCTTTATTATCGTATCGGTATGAAGTACGCACCGAAGAATCTCAAGCTGGAGCCGGCGGACTACGGCTTTACGGTCCTGAGAAAGTACGAGGCCGTCGACGACAAGGCCGACGTAACGCACAATGCAGACGGCACGTGGACGATCAAGGCCGGGGCACGTGTCCGCGTTCGGCTGACGATGGTCGCACAATCGCGTCGTTACCACGTCGCATTGGTCGATTATCTGCCCGCCGGGCTCGAGATACTCAATCCCGAGCTCGCGACGACCGAGGCAATACCGGCAGATTCGCAGCCGAATACTTCGGTGCTCGAGGTCGGCAGCAGTTCGTATGGTTACAACTCGTGGTGGTGGCGGCAAAACTGGTTCGAACACCAGAATTTCCGCGACGAACGCGCCGAGGCATTCACCTCGCTGCTCTGGGAAGGCGTATATAACTATTCCTTCGTCACCCGAGCAACAACCCCCGGCCAATTCGTCGTCCCACCCGCCAAGGCTGAGGAGATGTACCACCCCGAAACCTTCGGAAGATCGGGAACCGACTTTGTCAGGGTTGAGTAGAAAAACCTCGTTATAGGCCCGTCGTCAGACATACGGCGGGCTTATGATCGGGAAAGCTCATTTCAGTTTTGTTTTGATCAAAAGATCGTTGAAACGCGGCTCGGACCTGATCGGGTCGAGCCGCGGATCGACTTTTAGCCAACCGATCCACTTGTCGTTTTTGTCAGCTGCGTGTTCAAGCCGGTTAAGGGCAGTTTCCTTGTCGTCCAGTGCGAGGTAAGCAAGAGCAACGTAGTAATATGAGAGATGTGATTGATCTTCTGCCTCCAATCGGGCAAGTATTCGACGGGCCTCGTCGCTATCGCCGCTCAAGGCGATTGCACGAGCAAGCGACGCTTGAACAGTCGGCTCATTGCGAGAGAGGTCGACGGCACGCCGCAACTCACTGATCGCGCATTTGAGATCACCATAGCCTTCGCATGAAAAGCCAAGACTCAAGTGGACAAACCACGTCGAATCATTAAACGCCAATACCTTTCGGAGGACCTCCGCAGATTCCTTGTAACGCCGGTTAAAAAAGAGAGGTAATCCTTTATCCGTCTGGAGGTTTATATCAAAAGGAGCGAGTTCAATGGCGCGGTCAATGTGCCGGGCCGCTTCGTCAAAGTGCCCGATAGCGACCAGGAACCACCCGTAGTATTGATGAGTGTAAACCGAATTTGGGTCCAGTTCGAGTGCATGAACGAATGAGTCCTGAGCTTTATCAATGTTGTGATAACCCCAAAATTGCAGGACCGCCAGGGACGTTTGGGCCTCGGCAAGCGTTGGGTCGAGAGCGATCGCTTTTAACGCCGAGGATTCGCACAGCGCCTGGGCTGACGGAAAGCCAAATGACGATGCAATGCCGTACGCATTGGCAAGCCGGGCGTATGCGAGTGCGTAATTCGGGTCGAGAGTGATCGCCTCGTTAAATTCTCCGATCGCCGTCTTTAGGTCGTCCGGGTTCAGTTTGTTTATGTGATAAACGGCACGCATATAAAGCTGGAGTGCGTCCACATTTTCGGTAGGATGTCGATCCAATCGTGACTGCTCATCTTTGCTCAAGCGGATCTTTAACGAATCCATTATCCGAGCAGATATCTCGTCCTGCACCTGGAAAAAACTTACGAACGGAACATCAAAGGTATTTGCCCAGAACGGCTTGCCGTCCGAAACGCGGGTCATCTGCACGTTAACGCGGACGTGACCGTCGACCTTTTGAACGGTGCCGCTGATCACGGATTGAACGCCGAGATCGGCTCCTGCCTTCGACGGATCAGTCCCGTCCGGTGCATAACGCAGAACCATTAGCGTCGGCCGGACCGTTAGGTTTCGGACGTTACTCAATTTAGTGATCAACGAATCGGTAAGTCCAACCCCAAGATAGCTATTGTCCTCGTTAGGCTCCAATAGCTTGAAAGGCAAGACAGCTAGAGTATTGTCGGGGGCGATCTGTGTACCCGTAATAGCCGGCACGCGGAAACCAACAAAATAGCCGATCCCGCCGGCCAGCAATAGGACACATATTCCCAAAGCAACTGCACCTCGACGGCTCGCCCAAAATCTCTCGGGCTCCGTTGAACGTTCAGTATCGTTCGCGGCAGGGTACTCGACGTTCCTGGTTGGGGCATTTGTTTGAATAGAGTCGTCCCCGAAAGACTCATTTGAACTGAGTTGATCCGCCGTACCAGAGCTCTTTTCGATGTGTGCAATGAATCGATAGCCGTGTGTCGGTACTGTCTCGATGTATCGGGAATCCTGAGCCTTATCTCCGAGGGCCTTGCGTAACTGCGTGATCACGCGGGTGAGAACGTTGGGAGTCACGAAAGATTCTTTCCAGACAGATTCAAGCAATTCTTCCTTCGTCACGAGCCTTCCCGGGTTTTCCAGAAGGTAGGCGAGCACCTGAAATGCCTTGCGTTCGACAGTCACAGGTTCGCCGTCCTTAAAGAGGCGAAATTCGTCGATCTCGACGATGTGGTTATCGAACCTATAAACCAATGATTTAGCCGTCATCAGAGATACATCACAAAAATATCGCAAAAGTATCAGCCATACCTCACGACCTGCCGCCAGATCATTTGTTAATTTTCTCGCAGGCGAAAAAGTGTAACCACAAACAAGACCAATAACAAGCTATTTCGAATCGCTGATGAGAGGACGATCGAGCTGCAGTGTAATTGGGGCGGTAGATCCAGGGAAAGCTGAAGGGAAAAAAGGGGATAATGATATGAAAAGCAAGAAAACACCCGCAAGTACGCAGATCGAAATGGGAGCCCGGAAACGGGGAATCGCTTCATTTATCGCATCGGGCATCCTGGTTTCTGCTATCTCACTTTCCGGTTTGACGATCGCTGGCGCGCCGGGCCTTGCCGCGGGCACCGATGACAATGCGGCGAACATCGGAGAGCTTGCTGCCGAGCGAAACTTCCGTTCATTCGGGCCCGCCGATTCACTGCCGAGTGCAGCGAGCGAGGTGTTGCTGAAACCCCAAATAATTACCAATGCCGCCATGCCCGTTGCCCCGTTGGTAGGCTCGACATATGTCGTTAAATCAACAACAGACACACCGGATTGGGCGCCTGGCGACAACGTCTGTTCTGACGCCGTCGGCAAATGCACGTTACGCGCGGCGATCCAGGAAGCAAATGCACACGCCGGAACGGATACCATCCAGTTCGCGATCGGTACCGGCTTGCAGACGATCACGCCGGCCACGGCGTTGCCCGACATTAGTGAAAGCGTGACGATAGATGCGACGACGCAGCCCGGCTATGTCGGCGTTCCGCTGATCGAATTGAACGGCGGCATGATCGGATCGAGCCATGACGGGCTTTATTTTTTACTTGCCGGTAATTCTATAGTTCGGGGTTTGATAATCGAATTTTTTCGAAGCGGAATTTATTTCGACGCTGGGGGAAACAACGTCGTCGAAAATTGCTACATTGGGACCGACCCGACCGGAACTCTATCGATGGGAAATGATACGGGCATATTCGTCAATTCGACAAATAATCGGATCGGCGGCCTGTCACCAACGCAGCGAAATGTGATATCCGGCAATTCGAGTAACGGAATATTGCTATTTGCTGACGGCAATACGGTAGTGGGAAATTACATCGGCCCAAACGCGGCCGGCACGGCGGCGCTTGCCGGCGGCCTTGGGGGCAGGCAATTCGGTGTCGATATTCAAAGCAATGCAAACACCATCGGCAGCATTTCGCCCGGTTCACGCAACCTGATCTCAGGCAACGCCGTCGGTGTGATCTTGACCGGAACCGCACCGGTCACCGCGTCGAGTAATGTGGTGCAGGGCAATTATATCGGAACGGACGTAACGGGAGCAGCGGCGGTCGGTAATTCTTCGGGTGGAGTTCGGCTGCGGCACGGAGCGACCAATAATCTTATCGGCGGAACTTCTGTGGCGGCCCGCAATATCATTTCAGGCAATACAGCGGGTCACGGCATAAGTATCGAGGATCCAGAGGCATTTGCGAATCTCATCCAAGGAAATTTCATTGGTACCGACGTCACGGGGAACATCGCTCTCGGAAACAGTCCTTTAGGCGTGGAGATCGCAAATGGCGCTGCAAATAATACCATCGGCGGCGGGGCTCTGGGAGCCGGAAACGTTATTTCGTCAAGTGCGGATATTGGGATCGGTATTTACCAAACTTCTAACTGTTTGATCCAACACAACTTGATCGGCACTAATGCGGGAGGCACTGGTACGCTGGGAAACGGCGGTGCAGGCGTGTTCATAAATGGATTCGGGGCTCCCGGATCGTCCGGCACCGTTATCCAAAATAATCTGATCTCGGCAAATAACGGCAACGGTATTTCGATCGGCGGATCAGATCATAATCTGATTCAAGGTAATCTGATCGGCACTGATGCGGGCGGCACGGTCGATCTTGGCAATGCCGCCGCCGGTATCGCCTTAAATAGTGCGGCTTTCAACACGATCGGCGGTAACAATTCAACGCTTACCAATCTAATTTCCGGCAATAACGGAGATGGTGTCGTAATTACGGGTGGCGGAGCAACGAATAACGATGTTTTAGGAAATCTCATCGGCACCGACATAACGGGAAACGTCGATCTCGGCAACGGGCAGAACGGCGTCAAGATCGACAATGCTCCATTAAATACCGTTGGTGCCGCGACGGCGCAAAATGCAGTCAATACGATCTCTGGAAATGACGGCAACGGAGTTTTGATTATCAATCCAGGGGCGACTAACGATCAAGTCGTTGGGAATCGGGTCGGCACAAATGCTGCGGGAACTTCTGCATTACCAAATGGACAGGTCGGAGTCTCGATCAACGCCGGTGCGTCAAGCAATAAGATCGGAGATCTAACGCCGACACCGGGAATCGCTCCGGGCAATCTGATCTCCGGTCAGACGATCGGAGTTCATATGGGCGTTCGGTTAACTGGAACGGGAACGAGGCTCAACACGGTCTTCGGCAATCTTATCGGGACCAAAGTGTCCGGCAGCGCGGCGATCCCAAATGGAGATGGCGTCTTCATCGATCAGGGCGCGAGCCAGAACTCGATCGGTGAAAAACTGCCGAACGCCCGCAATTTGATCTCCGGCAACACTCGGGCCGGCATCGTGATCACGGACAGTGGTACGAAAGCGAATCAGGTTCAAAACAACCTGATCGGCACAGACATTACCGGCAATGCCGCCCTCGGCAATCTGAACTACGGCGTGATCGTATCGAATGCCGCTGACAGCAACAT
>JBDTZO010000080.1:0-2454 GCA_040005135.1 Acidobacteriota bacterium
CCTACCGCGGAATGCACCTCGACGTATCGCGGCATTTCTTTTCGGTAGAGTTCGTCAAAAAGTACATCGACCTGATGTCGCAGTATAAGTTCAATACTTTTCACTGGCATCTCACCGACGATCAGGGTTGGCGGATCGAGATCAAGAAGTATCCACGGCTCACCGAGATCGGTTCGAAGCGGCCCGAGTCGGTCAAGGGACGTGAGCTCAACCCGTATGTTGGCGACGGCGTGCCGGTCGAGGGATTTTATACCCAAGAGCAGATCAAGGATGTTGTCGCGTATGCCAAAGCTCGCTATATCACGGTCATCCCCGAGATCGAGCTTCCCGGCCACTCGAGCGCGGCGCTTGCGGCCTATCCCGAGCTAAGTTGCAAGCCGGACCAAAAATATAAGGTGCAGACGACCTGGGGCATTTTTAAGGAGGTCTATTGCCCGACGGAGAAGACATTCGCGTTCCTCGAGGACGTTTTGAGCGAGACGATCGCCCTTTTCCCTGATTCGCCCTACATCCACATCGGCGGCGACGAAGTGCTCAAAGACATGTGGAAAGAGTCGCCCGAGGTCAAGGAATTGATGGCCCGCGAAAATCTAAAGGACGTTAACGAGGTCCAGAGCTACTTTGTCCGTCGAATGGAAAAGTTTATTAATTCCAAGGGCAAAAAGATCATTGGCTGGGACGAGATACTCGAGGGCGGCCTCGCGCCGAATGCCACTGTCATGTCATGGCGCGGGATCAAGGGCGGCATCGAGGCAGCCAAGGCCCATCACGACGTCATTATGACGCCGACCGACTATTTGTATTTCGATTACGCTCAGGGTGACCCGGCAAGCGAGCCGCTCAACATTGGCGGATACGTGCCGCTCGAAAAGGTTTACAGCTACGACCCGATCCCGAAGGAGCTCGCTCTGGACGAGGCCAAATACATCCTCGGTGCACAGGCGAACATCTGGACCGAGTACATCCCGAACGAAAAGCAGCTAGAGTACATGGCTTTCCCGCGAATGCTTGCTCTTGCCGAAGTGAACTGGACTTCGCCGGAAAATAAGAACTTCGCCGATTTCCAACGACGTCTCGCCGTCAACCTGCCGCGGCTCGACGCTCAAAATGTGAACTACCGCATTCCCGAGCCCGCGGGCCTCAGGAATGTTATTTTGAAACCGGACGAAAGGGCAGCGGTCGATCTGGGCTCGCCGGTTGCCGGAGCAAAGATATATTTCACGATCGATGGCACCAGCCCCACCGAGCAGTCGAAGCTTTACGAAAAATCCGTTGATCTCGCCGTACAAAAAGATGGCCGAGTCGACCTCAAAACGATCGTCGTCCTACCGAACGGCCGTAAAAGCGCCGTCTACACGGCAACATATCTGCGGCGTGATCCGCTGCCGGCCGCTCCGGCGATCGCGGAAAAACGGTCGGGGCTGACATACGGCTTTTCGATGCTGTCACCGGGCGAGGGTAACCCGGTCATCACGAGCGGCGAAACGCGCGCCATCGGACTGCAGCAATTTGCAAAGCTCTACGATCTTAAACAAGCATTCTCGCTTTCGTTCGACGGCTATCTCAATATACCGGCCGACGGCCTTTACGAATTTCAGGTCGAGTCCGCCGCCGATGCCGCACTCTCGATCGACGGCATCGAGGTCGTAAACCGTTGGCGAAGCAAGGACACTCCCGTTTCGCAAAACGTGCTGCCTCTAATGGCCGGACTTCATAAGATCGGTATCAGATTCGCGAGCGGCGGAGCAGTCGCAGCACCCGTTTTCCGCGTCCGCTGGGCGATCAAGGGCCAAAACTGGCGCAACTTCGGCGGCGGCGATCTGGTGCATTAGTGACCGCAGCCTGATTGTGTCGGTAGCCCGACCGTTAGGAAGGGCGCCGTGAGGTCGAGAGGGGATGGATCTAACTAATGTGCGAAGCCGGGCTGTTAGTCGAGATGTTCACTTGCCGGATGCTCAAGTGCCTCAGTTAGACGACATGAATGTACCCTAACGGCGCCCTTCCTAACGGTCGAGCTACGGACACATTTCGGTGCAGGATGAAAATTTGTTGCATATATGATACAATATGGGAGATGTGCGTCCCGGACGCCGTTCAAGGGTCCGGTCCTGTCAGCGCCCGGCAATGTGAAAGATCATTTCAGGACGAGTCAACGTGTGGGAACTTAAGCGCTTTAAGCAATATTTTCGAAAATTTGGCGAAAATGAGGAGTGTGTCGACCTAAGACATTATTTATCAACGACTTCCATGTCCCAAGCACTCCTGGGACAAGCTGGGACAAATGGGACAGAACCCGAAAAAAGAGCCGATCCACATGAAGATACGATCCTTCGACCTCTCCGCTTACTTACTTCTCTGCGGCCTACTCTTGCTGCTCACTGCCTGTTGCATACCGCTCACCGCTCAGACCGTTGACTACACAAAATGGGTCAACCCGTTCATCGGCACCGGCGG
>JBDTZO010000176.1:0-8125 GCA_040005135.1 Acidobacteriota bacterium
CATCCGACGGACGGAACACCGACACATCAGTCTTACCGTCGCCGTCAAAATCGGCCCTGGATTTGATATTTAGAGCTGCACAGGTATAGCTACTCACGACCTGCACATCGTCAACATTTACGCCCGTGGAGGAGACCGAAGTGTCAGACGCCATTCTCCAGCGGAGTTGGATCGTCTGGCCGTTCATCGAGGCCGGCAGATTGATCACGGTGTCGATGTAGCCGCCCGCAGATGTACCGGACCATGCCTGACGACCCGCGATCGGGCTTGAAAAGTTACTGCTGATCGTAGCGTTATAACCACCCGAAACGAACGAGCCTCCGGCAGTAACGATATCAGTCCAGGTTCCGCCAGCGTTCGTGGTGACCTCAAGAACCATACCGTCGAAGGTCGACTCAGTAATGTACTTGTTCTTGAATTTTACTTGTGCCGCTGCCGACGTAATGGCGATCGGAGGCGTTACCAGCGAAGAAATATTTACAGCGGCAGGATCGCCGGCAAAAGCAGAATTCGGAGCCGAATTTGGACCCGAGGCTGTGGTTGCCCACGTGATCCCCGTGGTCGAATTGTCTTGCGTAGTTGTCCATCCGGATGGCAGAGCCGGAACAACGACACCGTCGAAATTCTGAACAATGCCTGCCGGCAATCCCAAGGCAAAACTCCGGGTAACCGGGATCTGTGCTCCCGCCGAACTTGTGACGTTGATCGTCACAGTCTGCGTGCTTCCACACGCAACCGCAGGTATCGAAAACGGTATTTGATGTGTAACAGTCGCGTTGTCGTTGATCGTTCCGTAGCTGACATTAGGGCCGCCGTTTACATTGACCTGAACATTTGTGATCGCTGCCCCAGTGCTGGGATTGATGACCGGAATGCTAAGGAGAACGTTTTCGCCGGGCTCCGGCACGCCATTGTTATTGCCCGTGCTGTCGCTGACCGCAAACGGGTCCGTAACCGAAACATTTGGAGTATCAAATGCCTCGACGACCGTAGTGCCGTTGTCGGTAGCGCTGAATCCCATTCCCCGTATGCGGAATCCTTCGCGAACGTCCGCGACGTCGACGCTTGCGTCGGGTGCAAACGACGAAGCTGCGGCGGCCGCGATGACGGAATCGCGAGACTGGATGTACGTCGGATTGAGCGGCGAAAGCTTCATTCCGTCTACGTAAGTTTGCAGCGTTTTCAAAGTTCCCGCCGCATTACCGAGTCGAGTGACAAATTTTGCCCATACCTCGATGCCCGCTATGGCCCAGATCTCGCCTTCGTTGTGAACCTCGGTAGGGCTGCCCGTGCAGGCTATCAAAGTGCTGCAAGGATATGCTCCGTCTGAAGCGGTCACCGTATTCAGATCAGCAAGCGTCAAAGGGTTGTGCGGTAGATTGTTCGGACCACCCGTAAACGACTTGATGGCATATGGAAAACGGCGAATGCCGTGATAATAGTTAGTCGTGAATGACGATAATCCGCAGCAACGATAAGTCACATATGAACCGGTCGAGTAAACCGAATTTATCGCATCCGTCGGTTTGTGCAGGAGAAGGAACGCCACTAGATCGGACCAACCCTCGCCGCTGCCACTCGATCGGTTCGATGTTAGGCCGCTGCCGTTCCCGATCAACCTGTTTGAAACGCCATGCGTGTGCTCGTGGAATACCACATCACCATCAAAGTCTCCGTCCCGTCCGGGCGTCGGCCCCGTGAAAAGATACATCTGCATTCTTCCCGACGTACCGTCAGCGGGTGTCGCAAAATTAGCATTATTCGTTCCCGAAGAATCCTGTGCTTCACCGGAAACGCGATCGTTTTCGGCCCCGCCTCGGCCAAAATTGCTCAGCTGGAAATTACGAGCTGCCTCAGTGAACCCGATCTTGTAGAGAGCGTCGTGATAGCGATTGTCAAAATAGAATAACTGGGTAACAGCACCGCCGCGGATAGCGGATCCATTATTCGCGTCTCCGCCGTCTACGCCGCCTGTGACGTTGCCCGGTGTGTATGCAAAATTAAATACGCGGCCAGCTCCGTTTTGTGGTGCGTCTACGCCATTTACACCGTCAATGTCCAGGCCGGCTATCACAGCGTTTCCGGACGTGTTGCCGTCGGTCCCGTTGGTTCCGTCGGTTATCCAGCCGTTATTGTTAAACGACAATCCCTGAGCAGACTCGTTTCCGATTAGAGTTACATTTGACCTTGTCGAAAGAGCTGCTTGAAAGTTTGTTGTTGGGTCCAATGGGCCAAGACTTGGTGCAGGGCTGCTCTTTGCTCCGCCGAGATTGGTCGAATCCGTATAAACGTTATAGGTTGCGGCCTGTGTTTGGTCGTTCGATATATTTTTTCGCCAAAGAACAGTTCCACTCTCGGCATCGACGATCACATAATAGGCACTTACCGGTTCCCAGATCAGGATCCTCCAAGCGGCAACGGCGACGCCCGGTTCCGTTGGAAAGTACATTTTCTCGGCTGTTGGGGCAAAATCGCCGCCATCGCCAAATCGAATCTTTAGGTCAGTCGAGACTGCCGAATTCGGAACGGTCTCGGTGTCCTTGATCGGGAAATTGATGTTCGACGACGCCACTTTCAACGCAGAGATTGGATCGCGGAAGTCCGTCGAGAGTGATGAGTAATCGAGGCCCGGAGCAAAATTATTGATGACCCGGATCATCCGTCCGTCGTGAGTAAATCCAGCTTTGACCTCGCCTCGGAAGACGGGAATGCCGTTGATCTCTTGATCGAGTTCGACAAACGAAAGATTGCCATCTGGATTCGTGTAGTCGGCAGCGATCTTCAGACCATCTATCTGGGTGTCGTTCGCTCCAATAAGGCTGTTATTTTCCTTTAAAAAGTTCAACAGGATCCCCGAACGCTTTTCGCCCGGTTTGCCGCTTGGTCCCGTCAAGAATGCCCTGCTGCTCATCATGTCAGGGCCAATGACCTCAGGGATCTTGATGTCGCTGTTATATTCGACCTTCAGGGTCGGAACGCGTGAGCGAAGCGAGTTCTCGCCTTGTGCAAATCCGCTTCGGATGTCATTGACCACTGCGTCGTTGGTTCCGGTGCGTTGCCTGAACGCTGCGACCGCACCGACCGTTTCCTTGGTTTCCTCCCGAATATCGAAATTCGGCAGTGCAGGGTCGGCGGTTTCGGTCCTTACAAATAGGCCTTTTTGGCCTGCTGCTTGTGCATTGAACTTGTAAGGCAGCACTATAACCGCACTGATCAAGCCCAATACAAATAGACAAGCAAGCACACTCCAGCGAGTCTGGGTCATAAATCGGTTCATCATTTAGCAATCCTCCTGAATGCTTCGCAAAGTAAGAGAGTTGAGATTATGTTCTTTCAGAAAGTGAAACCGTGAGGTTGGGAGCCGTTGGACGACCCCGGACATTTCGCTTATAAAGTCAATTGGTCGAAGGGATCACGAATTTGACAATAATAACGGAAGTCCCGAAAAAATACAAGATAAATCTTAGACGTGCCAAAGCGACAAAACGCAACCATCGGATGGCCGCGCGATAATGCGGTAAGGCTTAACGGTCGGGCAAGTTTTAGGGCAGATAGGCACTCGGAACAGGCGTATCGCCGGCCCATCCGAATTGCTCGGCCCCGAATCCCGACGACGACCTGTTTAGATACCAAATACCATTGCGAAAAACCGCCTGATCGGATCTTCCGTCGCCATCGTAGTCCCCCGGAACCGGAACATCGCCGTTAGCACCGAACTGAAAAGCCGCGAATTGCCCATCACTGCTGTTAAGCCGATACCATACTCCGGTGGACGGCCTGAATACGGCGATGTCCTCGCGGCGGTCACCGTCAAAATCGGCCGGAACTGGAAGGTCGCTGCTGATCCCGAATGTTACGGCGGAGAACTGGGCGTTCCCACTGTTGATCCTGTACCATGTTCCGTCGGCCGGGCGAAAAACCGCCAGGTCGACCTTGCCGTCACCATCATAATCGGCAGATACCGGCTTGTCTCCGTTTTGACCGAAATGGACGGCTTGATACTGTCCGGTGGAACTGCTCAGCCAGTGCCAGTCGCCGGTCGACGGGCGCCAGACCGCAACGTCGTCAAGGCCATCGCCGTCGAAATCGCCCGGCCGCGGTACATCACCGGCTGAGCCGAAGTGCACGGCTATGAATAGGCCGTTCGAGCTATTGAGACGAAACCATGTGCCAGTCGATGGCCGCCATACGCTCACGTCCGTCTTGCCGTCGCCGTCGAAGTCGCCGGGCGTAGGGACGTCGCCGGCAGCGCCAAAAACGACGCCCGTAAATCCGGCTGTTGACTGATTTATATACCAACTATTATTCGATGATCGGTAAACGGAAACGTCCGTTCTACCATCACCGTCGAAGTCAGCGCGGCGTTCTCGCGGAAAATTATCGACGATCGAGCAAGTGTATGATCCCGCGACCTGCACATTGTCGATCCACCAACCGGTTCGGCCGGTATTATCATCCGCACCAAAACGCCACTTGAATTGCACGTTGTTCCCGGCAGCACTTAGAGGCAATCTTACGATCGTTATCAAATAACCAGCCGAGGTTCCGCTCCATGCCGAGCGGTTTGCAAGTGGATTATTTGTCCCGTTGCCGAGTGTGGAGCTGTAGCCGTTTTGTTCAAATGTGCCACCCGCGGCCAAAATGTCCTGGAAAGGTCCACCGCCAATACTGATCTCCAAAGCCCCGCCATCCCATCCGGCTTCCGTATCAAACTTATGTCGGAAGGTTAGCATTGCGGCCGGCGAATTGATCGGAATTGATGGCGACAAGAGATCGGTGCCGCCTCCGACCGTCGACGGATCGACTGCGAATGCCGCGTTCGGAGCAGAAAATGGCGTGTCGGACGTCGTAACAAAGTTCACCCCACCAGCGTTCGATACTGCACTCCAGCCCGCGGGGAGCGTCGGGACGGAAACGGCGTCAAAAGTTTCGGTGAAAGTCGTGTTCGGAGTTCCGATCACCATTGATCGAAGAACTACTGTCGGCCCCAAGCTGCTGTTGATATTTAATTGCAGCGTGACCGGGGAGCCGCACGCCGCGCCAGGCACGGTGAATGCGACACTCTTAGTTACGGTCGAACCGCTTGCGATGGTGCCGTACGAAACAGAACCGCCGCCTGATACCTGCAGTGTTACGCCGGTCGCCGGATTGCCAGTGGAATTTGTGATGGGAATCACGAGCGACACGGTCTCGCCCGGATCCGGATACCCGTTCGGCATGCTTCCGCTCGAATCGTCGATCGAAAATACCGGCGTTTGAAGTAGGTTTGGCAAGTCGAAGCCTTCTGTGACGCGTGTGTCGCCCATTCCCGAGCCGGGACTCTGTATGCTGGAACTAAAGCCCATACCGCGAATCGCGAATCCTGCCCAGACATCGGCAACATCCGCTGCCGCGTCCAGTGGCGGCGAGCCCGCTTGGGCAGCCGCGAGGATCGCGTCGCGTTCGGATAAGAATGTCGGGCCCAGCGGTGCAAGCTTCATGCCATCGGTCACGATCTTTAGGATTCTTCGATTTCCGTCCGTCCAGCCCAGCCTCGTGATCATCCGCGCCCGCACCTCCCATAAAGCACTGCTCCAAACCTCGCCAAGATTATGGACTTGATCCGCGGTTGAACTGCCGAAAGGGCCGGGAGAGTAAGCTCCGTCGGAAAGGTCAATTTTACTTGCGTCGACGTCTGCGAAGGTCAGCGGATTGTGCGGACGATTGTTTGGCCCGCCAGTGAATGACCGGATCGCTTTGGGAAAACGACGGATACCGTAATATGCATTATTGACGAATCCAGGCGTGCCTAAATAAGTGTCGTATGCACCCAGAGCGTAAACACCATTTATCGGATCAGATGGTTCGCTCAACAGCGACAGCGCGTAAAAATCTGACCAGCCCTCGCCCATGCCTCGTGACATATTCGTCGTGAGCCCGGAACTGTTGCCGTGAAGCCGATTCGATAATCCATGAGTGTGCTCGTGGATCACGACCTCGGCGTCCAAATTCCCGTCGAGGTCGGGGTTGGGACCGCTCCAGAGATACATTTGCATTCTCGGTCTCGTCCCGTCGGCCGGCGTCGAGAAATTGGCGTTGTTAAATCCGGAGGAATCTTGTCCCTCGGCCCTTACCCTGTCGCCTTCGACGCCGCCTCGGCCAAAGTTGCTGTTTTGGAAATTGCCGGCCTGTTCGTTAAAGCCGAGACGGTAGATCTCGTCGTGATACCAGTTGCAAATATAGAACAATTGCGTGACGGTCGCCTGCTGATAATTGCTGCCCGGATACGTCTGCGGACTCGGTACCGGTGCTCCTCCGGTTGCGGAGTTCGGATCATACGGGTTGAACGCGAAATCGAACGAACGTGAGCCGCTGGCAGCTTCGCTGTTCGGATCTATGCCGTCGGTGCCATCGCGGTCCAGTCCCGCCTGAACGGCATTTCCGTCGGTCACTGTCGAACCGTCCGGTATCCATCCGAGGTTATTAAAAGCGTACGGCGGCTCGTTTCCGACACGCGAAATAGCCGTTCGCGAGATGGGCGTGCCTTGTTGGCCGTTCGGTGAGGTCGGGCCAGGCGAGATGGGAAACGGGCTGTCAGCGACATTTATCATCGCGTTTGGATTGGCATAAACCCGGTAGGTTGACGCCTGCGTCTGATCTTCGGTTATGTTCTTTCGCCACAGCATGACTCCGGTCGGCACATGCACGATGACATAGAACGCATTAGTCGGTCTCCAGATCAATACGCGCCATGCCGGAACCGCAACACCTGGTTCCGTTGGGAAGTATATCTTTTCCGCTCTCGTGGCTGAATCACCGCGGCCAAAGAGGACGGCCGAATCGGTCGACGCCGCCTCGTTCTTTGTTAGTTCAAGCGTAGACGGATCGGTCCCGATGAACTCAGCGGCAGCAATCACCGCAGCCGCCGGATCCGCGAAGTCCTGGGAAACATTTGATTCGTCGACGCCTGGGGCCAAATTATTGATCACTCTGACGATCTCGCCCGATCTCGTAAAACCAGCCTTAACTTCTCCGCGAAACACAGGAATTCCGTTGATCTCCTGCGAAAATGCCGCAAAACCAAGTCCGTCGCTCGAATTCGCATAATCAGCAGACTTCTGCAACGAATCGACCTGAGCCGCACTGACGCCGATGAGCTCGGCATTTTCCTTGAGAAAACCCGAGAGAATATCCGAACGCTTTTGGTTGGAGGGTTTCGTGAGCATTGATCGTCCAACGCCAGCTGCGGTTCCGATGACCTCCGGTACCTGCATCTCATTGCTGTACTCCAAACGGAGCGCAGGAACGCGTTGCCGCAGAACCGCTTCGCCGCGTTTCAAATTCTCCGGCAGGTCTTCGAATTTTGCGGCATTGGCTCCGCTCAAGGCGCGGAATGACGCCAATTTGTCCGCAGCTCCCTTATCGGTTCGAATATCGTAATTTGGGATGTCCGGCCGGTCACTTTGAGTCCGGACGATCAGGCCTTTCGAAGCGGTCGCCCGCATCGCCAACGGGCTCAAAGCTATCGCTGTGATAGCGGCAAGAAAAGCGAGGCAAAAAAGGGTGCGGACCGGAGAACTGCTGCTGCCGTTAAGGTGCATTTTGAAATTACTCGGCTGAATATTGAATGAAATTAACGAGAAACTGGAATCTGGTTCGAACAATCAGGCACAAACCGTTAAAATTATAATTTCGGCTCGACGTGCGCTGAAATGGGCGAAGATCGTCCGGATTTGGTTCAAGCCGCATCGATCGATCAGCTAGATTAGAACCTTTTCGAAGCCGAAAAGTCAAAAAAATAACCGTTTTCCGTTCCCGCTCTCATGTCAGAAAATCCAAGCGATGCGATCTTTGGCCCCGAAGGGTTGATCTCGAAATTTCACGCAAATTACGAGTATCGCGAGGGTCAGGTGCGTATGGCAAACGAGATCGCCGTCGCGTTTGAGACCAAAAAGCACCTAATCGTCGAGGCGGGCACCGGAACGGGCAAGACGCTCGCGTACCTGATCCCGGCGATCGCCGCGTCGGCAAAGTTAAAAAAGCGGATCATCATTTCGACCGGCACCAAAAACCTGCAGGAACAGCTGATGGAAAAGGATATTCCTTTTCTGCAAAAGACCTTGCCGACAAAATTCTCGGCCTAATA
>JBDTZO010000032.1:0-8100 GCA_040005135.1 Acidobacteriota bacterium
ATTGGTAAGGCAGTAGTCTTGAAAACTACCGCGAGTGATCGCTTGCAGGTTCGAGTCCTGTCCTCTCCGCCATTACCTTCGAAAAATAATCAT
Source organism: Acidobacteriota bacterium (assembly GCA_040005135.1). Taxonomy (GTDB): domain Bacteria; phylum Acidobacteriota; class Blastocatellia; order Pyrinomonadales; family Pyrinomonadaceae; genus OLB17. The sequence goes on from JBDTZO010000032.1 coordinate 94, forward strand.
ACCGATCTTTCCCGATTTTTCTTGATTTGCGCTTAGCAAGTGGTATAGCCTTAGTGCACACTGAATGAAGATTCATTCATAATGCATATATGCCGCGAAACGCCCGGAACGGTTCGTCCGTCAAAGCCGTAGTGACCGATAAACGCGAGGCGATACTGCGCTCGGCGATAAAGGTGTTTGCGGAAAAGGGATACTTCAATTCTAAGGTCGCGGACATCGCGGGTGCGGCCGGCATCGCCGACGGTACTGTTTATCTTTATTTCAAGAGCAAGGACGATATACTGCACTCGATCTTTGACCGTGCAATGGCCGAGTTTATTGCCGAAGGCCGCCGTGAGCTCGCGACGATCGCTGAGCCGCTCGAACGGATCCGAAAGATCGCACGGCTACATCTCGAAAAGCTCGGGGCTGACCGCGACATGGCCGTCGTGTTTCAGATAGAGCTGCGCGGCTCGACCAAGTTTATGGAAGAGTTTTCGGCCGCCGGATTTGCCGAATATCTTGACATTATTCGTCAAACGATCGACGAGGGCCAGATGGCGGGCGTTTTCCGCAAGGACGTGAAATCGATCGTGGCGGCGAAAATACTTTACGGTGCACTAGACGAAATGGTGACCAACTGGATCCTTTCAAAACGCTCCTATCCACTCGCTCCGATGGCCGACGAAGTGCTGAAAATATTTTTCGGAGGTGTGTCGAGCGTATGACCGAGATGCCAGACGGATCTGTGTCCGCAAAACGCGGCGAACCGCTTTTCAAGGGCGAACCGCGGACGCTGTCAGAGCTATTCTTACGATCAGTCGCGACATTCAAACTTCCGAACGCGCTCAATTACAAAAAGGACGGCCATTGGCACGCTATCTCGTCTGACAAGATGATCGAGCGGTCTGAGAACATCGCGCTCGGGCTTTACTCGCTCGGCCTGAGAAAGGGCGACCGTGCGGCCATCCTGGCGGCCAATTCGCCAGAGTGGACCCTGGCGGACGCGGGCTGCCAATTCGGAGGTTTTGTTGACGTTCCGATCTACACGACCGGATCACCGCGATCGGTCCAATACATAATGGACGATTCGAATGCCCGCGTTATGTTCATCGAGGACGTTGCGGCCTATCAGCGCATTGCCGACGCGATCGCGGACTGCGCGTCGATCGAAAAATTCGTATTTTTTAATGCCGACGGTGCCAGCGATGAGAACGCTATGTCGTTAAAGGAGCTCGAAGCCGCGGGCGAAGCTCTGGGGTCCGTGGACGTCGGGCTCGCTTCGCGGCTACGCGGCGAGATCGACCCCGAGGACGTCGCGACGTTGATCTACACCAGCGGTACGACGGGCGAACCCAAGGGCGTCATGCTCTCACACACCAATCTTATATCGAACGTGATCGACGCGAGCGAAAAATACGCGTTTACCGGCCACGACGTTTCACTGTCGGTGCTGCCGCTGTCGCACGTGTTCGAACGGACGGGAATGTATGTTTATATCATGTCCGGAATGGCGGTTCACTTTGCGGAGTCGATCGAACGGGTCCCCGACAACCTCAAGGAGGTCCGTCCGACCATCTTCATCGGCGTGCCCCGCATTTTTGAAAAAGTGTATGAAAAGGCTCGTCTCTCGGCTGCGCGTTCGAGCCCGATACGGGAACGTATCTTTGACTGGGCGATCGAGATCGCCAAGGAATATGCCGCGACGCTTGAAAAGGGACTTCCGATCCCGGTCAGCCTTGCGGCCAAGCACGGAGTCGCGGACAAGATAGTTTACGCAAAGCTGCGTGAATTCTTCGGCGGCAACCTGCGCTTTTGCATTACGGGCGGCGCCGCGTTGTCGGATGATATTTACCTGATATTCACGGGCGCCGGAATAGCGATCATGCAGGGTTACGGCCTGACAGAAACGTCGCCGGTCGTCTCATCGAACAACCCCGAGGCGTTCCGGGTCGGGACAGTCGGCAAGCCGATCCGAAATACCAAAGTGCGTCTTGCCGACGACGGCGAGATCGAAGTTTCGGGACCCGGCGTTATGCTTGGCTATTATCACAAGGAAGCCGAGACGCGCGAGGCATTTACAGACGACGGCTGGTTCAGGACCGGTGATATCGGCGAGATCGATGCCGATGGCTATCTGGCGATCACAGACCGAAAGAAGGAGCTTTTCAAGACCTCGGGCGGCAAGTACATCGCACCATCGCATATCGAGCAGATGATCAAGCAATCGCGGTTCGTCAGCCAGGTCGTCCTGGTCGGCAACGAACGCAAATTCCCCGCCGCGCTCATCGTGCCGAACTTTGAGATGCTCGAATCATACGCTCACATGAAGGACCTGGACCTAAAAACCGCGGCCGAATTTTGCCGCAGCGAGCGCATACGAGACCTATTCGCGCGGCAGATAAAGTCGGTTACGGGAGAGCTGGCGCAGTATGAGCGAGTAAAGAAATTTGCACTCGTGGAGAACGAGTTTACCGTCGAGGGCGGCGAATTAACTCCGACGATGAAAGTAAAGCGTCGCGTCGTCGACGAAAAGTATAAAGAGATCATCGACGAAATGTACGCCGGCTGATCACGACATCAATACAATATTCGTGTCCCGATGCCGCCCGTCGCCGACGTAATTCCGGTGCGCGCAGCACCGGCGGCGATCTCGAGAATGGTCTGTGCGATCCCCTTTTTGGCGTGGTCGACCTCGACGATGTCGTACGGCTCTAGCATTACGTCTTTTTGCTGGCCCTTTTTGATGAGATCGTAATTTACCGCGATCACATCGCGTTCCTTTGAGCCCGCCTTCAAACGATAGATCTTAATATCCCTGGTCTTGGCTTCGCGTTTCACACCACCGATCTTTGCGATCGCCTCCGTGAGCGACAGGCCGCCTTCTTTAAGGTAGATGCCCTGCGGAGCGACCACTTCGCCCGTGATATAGACAGGCGAGGCCTTTTGGACGACGATCACATCGCCCGGATAGATCACGGGATTGGCATCTTCCTTGCCGAGCTTAACGCTGCTCAGGCTGAACATCCGCGATGGAACGTCTGTCGGGTCGCCCGCGTCTGCTTTCCAGTCGCTTTCGTCGTTGACGTCACCGCACAGAGGCGGACGTGTGCGAAAGACCTGGATCATTCCGCCGGCTTCCTCGGTAACGCCCCCCGAAAAAGCGAGAACGTCGACGAGGGTCGCCTTTCGCATTAAGATTATCTGCTGCGGCGTGCGGACCTCGCCGTAAATGGTGGCGGGCGGGCGGCTCTTGCGGTCGGTCACCCGAATGCTGATCTGCGGATTCTTGAGGTATCGGGCAAGCAAAAGGCCGATATCGGTTCGCAATTCCCGCTCGGAACGGCACTTTGCGATGACCGGTTTGTCGAAGAAGGGCACCTCGATCTTGCCGTCCTCGTCTACCGTCGTCACGAAATCGAACTGCGTCTCGCCGAGGACCTTGCCGGTAATTTCGTCGCCCGGCCCGACGAGATATCCGCGTTCGGCCTGTGTCGATGCCGCCGTCGGCGGAACCTGGGCAGTCACCGCGTGAACACCTGTGAGAGAGACCGCTATTACCAGTAAGACCAGACTTCGCATCATTAATTCCTCGTACACCGATCGCAGGCTAAAGAATAACCTACTAAAACTGCCCTTTCAACCTATTCGCCCATTCGCCTAACCCGCTGGACTACAGTATTTTGCATTGACACTTGCGTCAAGGCCAATGTAATTTCAGAATAACAGGCTAGGTACCTCACTCGGGTTAGATGACAAAAAACGACGATCAGCTCAGCGAAACTTTTTGGTCTTTACGGCGCCCGTCGCAGTTTCTAGCGGACGTCGCGATCCTGTGCGTGGCGTTCTTTATAGCCTATCTGCCGGCAGTAAACGTTCAACTCGGCGAATTTTACCTCGACACTGCGCTGCGCCAACTGCCCTTCGTCGTACTCGTCCAGCTGTCGGCCCTATTTATGGTCGGAGCATATTCGATCATCTGGCGGTACGTCAGTATCGAAGATATCAAGGTCTTTTTAAAAGCCGCGGCGATATCGTGCATTATCCTAATAATACTGCGGTTCGTGCTGGTTTATTCTCAATTTAATCTATGGAAGTTACCGATCTCCGTGATCCTGATCGACACGATGATGGCCTTTGGCGGCCTGCTCGCGCTTCGTATATTGCGGCGATTCATGTATGAGCTAAATGAAAAGAATCGGGGCTATCCATCCGGCCGCCGCCGGTTGAAGCGAAAGCCGGCGTTGATCGTCGGAGCCGGGCGTATGGGTGCGACGCTGGTCAAAGAGGTGGTAGGCCGGGCGGACGGCGAACTCGAGATCCGGGGATTTGTCGACGACGATCTCCGGAAAAAAGGCGGCAGTGTCAGCGGGATCAAGGTGCTCGGCTCGAGCGGTGACCTCGCCCGCCTCGTCGACGATCTCAGTATTGAACAGGTCGTGATCGCGATGGACCAGGCACAAGGAAAAGAGATCAGGCGGATCATCGACCTATGTACGGCCATCCCGGTAAAAGCGCAGATCGTGCCCAGTCTCAACGAGATCGCACACGGACGCGTTTCCGTCAGCCGCATTCGCGACGTCCAGATCGAGGACCTGCTCGGTCGCGATCCGGTCCAGCTCGACGACGGCAATCTGAGCGAATTTCTCGACGACAAAACCGTGATGGTTACCGGTGCGGGCGGTTCGATAGGGTCAGAGCTCGTTCGTCAGATCACCAATTACAGTCCGCGATCCATACTTCTCATTGAACGGGCCGAATTTTTTCTGTTCCAGATCGGTCGCGAGCTGACCGCCGAATATCCTGACGCGAAATTCGTACCGCTGATCGCGGACGTCGGCGACGAACCGCGAATGCGCGAGATATTCAGCCAGTACCGGCCTGATGTGATTTTCCACGCAGCTGCCCATAAGCACGTCCCGCTGATGGAGCTCAACTCCGCAGAGGCGATCAAGAACAATGTTTTTGCGACGCGGCTGATCGGCCGGCTTGCGGGCGAATACGGCTCCGGCGATTTCGTCATGATCTCGACGGATAAGGCGGTTAATCCGACTTCGATAATGGGAGCGTCGAAACGCATCGCCGAGATCGTGATCCAGGACCTAAATCGCACATACGACACTAAATATGTCGCGGTTCGATTCGGCAATGTACTCGGATCAGCGGGCTCGGTGGTTCCGATCTTTCGCGAACAGATCGAGAAGGGCGAGCCGATAACCGTAACGCACAAGGACATGACGCGATATTTCATGACCATTCCGGAGGCGTCACAACTTGTACTTCAAGCGGGTGCGTTGGGCGAAGGCGGTGAGATATTCATTCTCGACATGGGCCGCCCGGTAAAGATCCTCGATCTCGCCCAGGACATGATCAGGCTCTCGGGACTGACCCCGTACGAAGACATCGACATACAGTTTACCGGCATTCGCAATGGCGAAAAGCTATTTGAAGAGCTCGAAATAACCGGCGAAAACCTGCTCAAGACCCGCAACCCCAAGATATTTATCGGCAAGATCGGCACGTATTCCAAAGATCAGGTCGAGAATATGATCGGTGAATTTCAATCCGCCGTCGACGCCTCGGACGAAGGCGCGATCCGGCACGTATTCAATTCCGTCCTTCCGGAAGCGACGATCACCATCAATGATGAGTCGGCGCCGCGTCCCGCGCCGGCGGAGGAAAAGCCCGTGACCGCCAGGCCGCCAAAACTCAGCCTTTCCGAAGAGTAGGCTGCCGCTATCAACCTTAGCGTGAACGTCAGTTGTAGGTTGCGTAGGTCAAGGTGCAGATATGAATCAGCCGAACTATCCCAAACAGAGGATCTCGCGTAAAGCGGCGAGCTTTACCGAATCGGTAATTCGCGAAATGACCCGCGAGGCGGTGAAATACGGAGCGGTGAATCTCGGACAAGGATTTCCCGATTTTGCGGCTCCGGAGGACATCAAGCAGAAGGCGATGGAGGCGATCGCAGCCGACCATAATCAATATGCGATCACGTGGGGCGTCAAATCGTTTCGCGATGCGATCGCGGCCAAAACGATGTGGTTTCTCGGCTTGGACCTCGACCCGGAAACGGAGATCACCGTTACCTGCGGCTCGACAGAGGGAATGATCGCGGCGATGATGGCGACGGTCGATCCGACGGACGAAGTTATTGTTTTCGAGCCTTTTTACGAAAATTACGGGCCGGACGCCATCCTCTCCGACGCGACTCCGCGCCACGTGCCGCTTTACCGCACAGACATCGGATTTGTATTTGACCCAGAGGAGCTGAGGCGAGCGTTCAACCCGCGGACCAAGGGTATCATCATTTGTAATCCGAACAACCCGACGGGAAAGGTCTTTACTCGTGAGGAGCTCAAGTTCATCGCTGACCTGTGCAAGGAGTTTGACGCACTCTGCTTTACCGACGAGATCTACGAACACATAATCTATGACGGAGAGCCCGATGCCGATCCGTTCGAGCACGTCTGCATGGCAAATATGGAAGGCATGCGGGAGCGAACGATCGTCGTAAATTCGCTGTCTAAGACCTATTCCGTCACAGGTTGGCGTGTCGGATATTGCATAGCTCCGCCGGACATCACGTCAGCCATTCGCAAAGTCCATGATTTTTTGACCGTCGGCGCCGCTAATCCGCTGCAGCACGCCGGAGCATATGCACTGTCGCTGCCGCCGAGCTATTACGAAGATCTGCAGCGTGATTACCAAAAGAAGCGCGATTTCATCGTGCCCGTTCTCAAAAAAGCGGGTTTCAAATGCGATCTTCCGGCCGGAGCGTATTACGTAATGGCAGATATCTCGGGCTTTGGCTTCGCCAATGATATCGAGTTTACAAAGCACTTGATCCGCGAGGTCGGTGTCGCCGTGGTGCCTGGTTCGTCGTTCTATCACGACGCAAAGCTTGGCTCTCAGATGGTTCGTTTTTGTTTCTGCAAAAAGGACGAAACGCTCGAGGCTGCCGCGGAACGGCTTCAGAAACTCGGCCGATAATGCCTGCTCAAGCGAATTTTCCAGGCGTGCCAAAAGCAACCTTTTCTATACCCGCGCGCAACATAAATACATAACCAGGCGTAAGGCTCTAGGTAGATCAAACAAATAATAATTAGAAACTGGAGGTAATATGTTTCGAAAAGCATTTATATTTTTGTCGTTGACAGCGGCAGCCACGGCCGGCGTGATGGCCCAAACACCCGAACCAAAGACCGCACCGGCGATCCGTTCATTTGCGTGGACGATGGACGGCGATGGCGGATATCTCGGCGTTCAGACGAAAGAGGTAACGAAGGAAAATTTCGGCAAGTTCGGCCTGCGAGACGTTCGCGGGGTCGCAGTGGAAAAGGTCCTCGATAATTCACCTGCGGCAGTTGCGGGCCTGCAAACCGGCGATGTGATCGTAAAATTCGAGAACGAAGATATTACCAGCGTTCGTAAGCTGACGCGGCTGATCGGCGAGGTCGCTCCCGATCATCAGGTGACTATGACCATCCTCCGCAACGGCAGTGAGCAGACCATCTCGGCAACTCTCGGCAAGCGGCCTGGAGCTCAGTTTGGCAACGGCAATTTCGAATTTGCAATGCCTTCGCAGCTGGACCCGGCCGATATCGAAAAGCTGAAAGCTCTGCCGCAGATCCAAGGGCTCGAAAAGCTGAAAGATCTCGATCCGGACGTTATGCCGAAAGCATTTTCGTTTCCAGGCGGTGAAAACAAGGCTTTTGAATGGCGTTCGGGCACCGGACGCCAGATCGGTGTCGGCGTCACGCCGCTTACCAAGCAGCTCGCCTCACATTTCGGCGTCGACGGCGGCCTGATGATCAGCGAGGTTCGTGATGGTTCGCCCGCGTCGAAGGCCGGACTTAAGGCCGGCGATATTATTGTCGAGGCCGATGGCAAGGCGCTCAAGGGCCAGTTCGATCTCATCCGCTCGATCGGCGAAAAGAAAGATGGCGACGTCAATCTGACCATCGTCCGCGACGGCCGACGCCAAAACATCAGCGTCACGCCTGAGATATCCAAGGGCAATGGCTT
>JBDTZO010000218.1:0-8027 GCA_040005135.1 Acidobacteriota bacterium
AAGCGATGTACATGGAAACGACGATGTCCGCCACAAACGGCGCGATGCAGAAAGAGAAACGCGAGACTTTCTCGCTGCGCCCGGCGGTTGAAAAAGAATACGGCTATATTCACGCGATGCGGATCGGCGACGATCTGAAAATTTCCGGCGCGGTCAGTATGGACGACAAAGGAATTTTAGTAGCTCCCGGCAACCTCGAACAGCAGATGAAAAACTGTTACGCCGATCTTGAAAAGGTTCTCAAACATTTCGGCTACACCTTTGACGATGTGACGGTCGAAAACGTTTTCACGACCGATATGGCTGGCTTTATCAATGTTTCGGCTTATCGCAATTCGATCTACAAAAACGGCTTTCCGACCGGAACATGGCTCGAGGTCAAGGGCTTAGCTCTGCCCGGCCAACTCATCGAGATCGATATGGAAGCACATCGCTCAAACTAGTTTCTGAGGATGAATCTGCCGGAATAGAACGTTATGAAACGATGCCCGGAATGTAGACGAGATTATTTCGACGACACGCTCCTGTATTGTCTCGATGACGGCAATGCGCTGCTTGAGGGGCCGGCGTCAGCGGACGAAGCCGCGACGGCCATATTATCCATTCCGCTTCCACGATCTGGAGACGCAGAGTTAAACGAACTGCCGACCCGCCAACTGTCCCCATCGGATGGGTCTAACGATAACGCCGGACGACCGAATTTTGTCTCAAGAATTGGCCGTAATAAATTGGCTCTGACCGCAGGGATCGCGATAGTTCTAATTTTCGGCGGATCTCTTATCTACTACTTCACACGAGCCACACGGTCCTCGGCAAAAGCAATTCGTTCTGTTATGGTTTTGCCGCTTAAGAATGTCGGCGGTGACCCGCAGGATGAGTATCTTTCGGACGGTATAACCGATGAGCTTACCAGCCGCCTGACGCAGCTTAAGATCGTCCGCGTTGCGGCGCCGTCGGCAGCACTGCGTTATAAAACGTCGACAAAAGATGCGGCGGAGATCGGACGGGAGATGAATGTCGAAGCCGTGATCGAGGGAACGGTTCGTAAACAGGCAAATAAATTCCGCGTTACCCTGCACCTTATCAATGCGGCAGACGGATTCGAACTGTGGTCGGATAGCGATTTCGAGGGCGATGTGGGCGATCTGTTTAGTGCTCAGAGCCGACTTGCTGAATTGATGGCGACCCGTCTGAAAGGCGAGCTGACCTCACAGGAGAAGACTCTGATCGCGACCAGGGATACAACAAACGCGGACGCTTACGAGATATTTTTGAAAGGCAAGCAGCAATTTCGCAGCGGACAAAGCCGCGTCGCCAGCGAATTGTTTGACCGGGCGATCCAACTCGATCCAAATTTCGCTGACGCATATGCCTGGCGCGGGCGCGTGACCTATGGGCAATTCAAGATCGGCACTGGTGACCATACGACGCTCGCCGCGGCGTTGGCAGATGCCAACCATGCTCTGAGTATCGATCCGAATCTGATCTCCGCTCGTAGGACATTGATCGGCATATACCACAGCACCGGACAGTATGAAGAGGGCCTAAAACAAGGCAAGCTCGCGCTCGATTCAGATGTCGACGACCTTGAAGCGATCGAAGGCGCAGCCCTTGCCTATTTTCGTGCCGGAATGATCTCGAAGGCGATCGCACTCTATGAGCGCGGGGTTGCCCTCGACCCCACAGATTCCGACGTACGTAGCTCGCTCGCTCGAGCTTATTTATATACGGGCGAATTTCAAAAAGCGATCGATGTTTTAGCTCCCGCTTTGCAGCGTGGCGACGACGTTTTCTGGGTGGCAATGCTAAATTACAGGGGCCTTCGCCAATTAGACAAATCGATCGAGATGGGTAAACTAGGGGTCGACCGGAATTCGGAGGAAGGCTCGCTTTGGCTCGAATATGGCAGCGTCCTACAGGAGGCCGGAAGGTCAGACGACGCTCGCCAGATCTGGCTGAAAGGAGCTCAAATTGGCGAAACGAAACTCGCGACGTTCGAGAATGTCCGTACACGGGTTTGGCTGGCATTTGCCTACGCCCGACTTGGCGAAAGGTCGAAAGCCCTCGAGCAGATAAACCGAGCCCATACGCTTGAACCAGACGACGCGTGGACCCTTTATCAATGCGGTTCGGTCCACGGCATTCTTAATGACCGGAGCGAAGCTATTGATTACATAAAACGATCGATAGCCCGTGGCTGGCTCGGAGTTCATTATCTGAATTTTGATTCGGACCCGCTCTTTTCCGGGGCTCTCGTCAATTTGCGAGACGACCCAGAATTTCGGTCCATCCGCAGCGATCTGCAAAAGAAGGTCGATGAACTATCCCAAAGGTATTAGCTGCTTTACTTTCCAGTTATGATGGATACCATATAAATCGAAATGGATGCGTCGACCTAGGCGCTGACGCGAAAGAGATACTTCGTTCGTTATTGTCATTTGCAAATGCCTGTCTCGGGAGCGGGGTCGGTCAAAGATACAAAATGGCGGCTCGCATTTCCGGACATAACGGTGTGGATACTCTATGAAAAATTACTCATCAACGATATTTTGCCGGCTTGTTCTGACATCCCTACTTATTGTTTTGGGTGCAGCTTCTGGCGTGGTTGGCCAATCGCCAACACCAGCACCTGCTGGGGGCCAGACTTGGCAATTTGCTGCTTCGGGGGACTCGCGAAACTGCGGCGATATTGTGATGCCGACGATCGCCGGAGACCTTTCGAGATCGGACGCGAAATTTTACTGGCATCTCGGTGATCTGAGATGGATCAGCGACTTCGACGAGGACATCCGACGTCGGCCCGGATTGCCGCCGATGTCGATCGCCACCTATGAGAACACTGCCTGGCAGGACATGATCGAAAATCAGATCAATAAGTTCAACATCCCGTTCTATCTCGGGATCGGAAACCATGAGACCGCTTACCCGAAGACACGGATCGATTTTCTGTTTCAGTTTGCCGATTGGCTTAACGCTCCGATGCTCCAGGCGCAGCGTTTGAAGGACGATCCTAACGATCATAAGCTCAGGGCTTACTTTCACTGGCAGCAGGGCGGCGTCGATTTTATCTATATGGACAATGCTACTCCCGACCAGTTTGATAGGGCTCAACTCAATTGGTTCAATAAGGTGGTGGCGGCCGACGAAGCGGATGCGGGAATAACTTCGATCGTCGTCGGAATGCACGAGGCACTGCCTGACAGCCTTTCGCAGGGCCACAGCATGAGCGATTATCCCGTCGGTACAGAGAGCGGACGCAAGGTTTATAAACGGCTCATCGAGGCTCGGGATCGCGGCCATAAAATGGTTTACGTGCTTGCGAGCCATTCGCATTTTCTGATGGAAGGAATATTTGACAGCGACTATTGGCGTGCAAATGGCGGGGTTCTTCCGGGTTGGATCGTCGGCACGGCTGGTGCACACCGATATAAATTGCCAGCCGAGGCCGCACGAGCGAAAACCGCCAGAACGAACGTGTACGGATATCTCATGGGTACGGTAAATCCGCCGGGAGAACCGCTCGGAACGATCCGTTTTGATTTCAAAGAGCTGAAGGAGTCGGACGTTCCTGCCGCAACCAAGACGATGTTCGGAGACGAACTGACGCACTGGTGCTTCGAACAAAATACGGACGCTAATTGACGGTAATATGAAGTTTTTTGGAGTGGAGATCCGCCCGAATTCAAATGGGAAACGCTGAAACAATTCGACACGACGACGGACGCGTGGAGTTGAACGCTGACACTGAAGATGCCCTTCGGTCGTCACCGCTTTTTAACGAAGACCTCGCACCGATACCCGTTGCAAAACGAAACTGGACGACGTACAACTACGCCGCTCTGTGGATCTCAATGGCCCATTGCATACCGACCTATATGATGGCGTCGGGTTTGATCTCGGCGGGGATGAATTGGTGGCAGGCCCTTTTCACGATTCTGCTCGGTAACGTGATCGTGCTAGGCCCGATCCTGCTTAATTCGCATCCGGGGACCAAATACGGCATTCCATTCCCGGTGTTTGCCCGAGCGGCGTATGGAACGACGGGCTCTAATCTGCCGGCCCTCATGCGTGCGATCGTCGCGTGCGGATGGTTTGGGATCCAGGCGTGGATCGGCGGCCAGGCGCTTCAGACGTTTTTCGCTGCTTTCATTCCGGGCTGGGCAACTATCCTTGGGCCGGCCGTCGCGGGCCACACGCCGACCGAGTGGCTGTCGTTCCTCCTGTTCTGGGGGCTCAATATCCTGATCATCTATCGCGGCATGGACGTACTCCGAATGGTCGAGAACTGGGCCGCCCCATATGTTCTCGTGATGACTGCTTTGCTTCTAGGATGGATGCTATATCAGGCGGGCGGCATCGGCTTTTTGCTGCATGAGCCTGGAAAATTCCACACATTTGGCGAATTTTGGCCGATCTTTATCCCGAGCCTGACTGCAATGATCGGGTTCTGGGCAACGCTTTCGCTAAACATGCCCGATTTTACTAGGTTTGGTAAAAGCCAACGCGAACAGATTGTCGGCCAAACTGTCGCTTTGCCCACGACGATGGTCGTTTTTGCAGCGATGGGCATCTTGATCACCTCTGCGGCGGTCGTTGTGTTCCCGCATATGAACCCCGCGGACGCCTGGGATCCGGTAAAGCTGGTGGGTCAATTCTCACAGCCCGTAATTGTCGCGATCTCAATGTTCACGATCGTGGTCGCGACCCTCTCCGTAAATATCGCGGCAAACGTGGTGTCGCCGGCGAATGATTTCGCCAATGCGTTTCCCAAACTGATCTCGTTCCGCACTGGCGGCCTCATTACCGGCATCATCGGAATAATGATGCAGCCGTGGAAATTGCTTGCCGACCCGAGCGGATACATTTTTTCATGGCTATTAGGATATTCGGGCGGTCTCGGGTCGATCGCCGGAGTGCTGATCGCCGACTATTGGTTAGTCCGCCGCACACAGCTAAATCTCGGCGACCTATACCGGAAGCAGGGAAAATACGGCGGTTGGAACTGGCGGGCGATAATTGCCACGCTTCTGGGTTGCTTTTTTGCATGGATAGGGTTGATAATTCCAAGTCTCAGAACGCTTTACGATTATGCGTGGTTTGTTGGCTTCGGCGTAGCGTTTATCGTGCATTTGGCGTTGATGAAGGCGGTTCCTCCTACGGGATCGCTCCACGGAGACATAGAGACCGCAAAGTAAGTCCGCTGTCCCCGCCATCTCAAACCGATCCGCTATCTGCCGAGCACTTTGGAGCTCAGCGGCGATAATTTTATGAAGTACGAAAGAGTTAAGAATTTTTATAACGGCGCTTTTGTCGATAGCTCGTCCTCGGGCGATCTGGACGTGACCTCGCCACTCGATGGCGATCTGTTGTCAACTGTCCCGATGTCCTCGCGAGAGGAGTTGAACGCCGCCGTCGCATCGGCCAAAGCGGCCGCTGGCCCGTGGGGACAAAAGACAATAAAGGAGCGCGTTCAGATCTTTTTCAAGTATCGTGAAATGCTCGAACGAAATTCCGAAGAGCTGACCGCACTCATCGTTGAGGAGAACGGAAAAACATGGGACGAGGCAAAGGCGGAGGTCGATAAAAGCGTCGAACTTACAGAATTTGCCTGTTCGATGCCGCAGCTTGTTTCGAACGAAGTGCTCGAGGTTAGCCGCGGAGTTGAGTGCCGCGTTGAGCATTTTCCCGTTGGCGTCGTGGCGTCGATCGCACCCTTCAATTTTCCGCTGATGGTCCCGAACTGGTCAATGCCGAACGCTCTGGTGCTCGGCAACACGATGATCATGAAGCCGTCCGAACTTGTCCCGCTCTCGGTCCTGCGTATGGCACAGCTCCTAAAGGACGCTGGACTGCCGGATGGCGTATTCAACGTCGTCAACGGCGGCAAAGAGATCGTGGAGGGCATTTGTTCGCATCCCGATATCGAGGCCGTCAGCTTTGTCGGCTCGACCAAGGTCGCTAAGCTCGTCTATCAGCAAAGTACGCACAATTTCAAACGCTGCGTCGCACTCGGCGGTGCCAAAAATCATCTCTTTGTGCTGCCGGACGCAAATCCGTCGATGACCGCGACAAATGTTACAGCTTCGATGTCCGGATGCGCTGGACAGCGATGCATGGCTGCTTCAGCGATGCTCGCCGTTGGCAACGTCGACCCGATCATCGCCCAGATCGTTGATGAGGCCCGCAAGATCGTTCCAGGTAAGAACCTCGGAGCTGTGATCTCAAAGGCCGCAAAGGAGCGAATTGAGGGATACATCACGCAAGCTGAAAGCGACGGGGCGAAAATATTAGTAGACGGACGTAACGCTGTCGTCGAAGGTAAGGAAGGCGGCACTTACGTAGGTGCAACCGTCATCGACTATGTGACCCCAGAAATGTCCGTCGCCTCCGAAGAGATATTCGGCCCCGTCATTGCGATCATGCGAACCGAAACACTGGATGAGGCACTTAAGATCGAGAATGCCAACCCATACGGAAATGCCGCGGCGGTCTTTACTCAGAGCGGCGGCCTTGCGAGATATGTAATGGAGCACGCAAGTGCTGGCATGATCGGCGTCAATATCGGCGTTCCGGTTCCGCGAGAGCCATTCTCGTTCGGCGGATGGAACGATTCCCGTTTCGGAGCAAATGACATCACGGGCAAGAGCTCGATCGAATTTTGGACAAAACTTAAAAAGACAACGACCAAATGGAATCCCGAGGCTGGGATCAATTGGATGAGCTAAAAACCATGAAAAAGCTTAAAATATTCATTGTCATGTTGAGCATTCCGTTCTTTGCGGCGCTCGTTATCAAAACCCAGACCGCTAAAGCTCAGACCCAGGCTGTCGCGGCTCCGCAAACGGAGACGGCTGGGCAGAAGTTCAAGAACATCAAAGTCCTCAACGACATGCCCGCAGACCAGCTCGGCAAGGTCATGAACATGATATCCGCGAGCCTCGGCGTAAACTGCAATTTCTGTCACGTCGTCGATCAGTGGGATAAGGACGATAAGAAAGAGAAGCAGACCGCCCGAGAGATGATGAAGATGACCTTTGAGATCAACAAAGGCCATTTTGAAAGCAAGACGGAAGTGTCGTGCAACACGTGCCATAACGGCCGCGAACATCCACAGGGCCAGCCGAACCTCGCACCGGCCGCGGCCGAAGAGCGCCCGGCCCAGCCGGCGGTAAAGCCTACGACGGATCAGATCATCGACAAATATCTCGCCGCAGTAGGCGGGACCGCTAACCTGTCAAAGGTCACGTCGAGGGTGGTCAAGGCGAACCGTATTGAACCGGACGGGAAAAGGACCGAGGCCGAGACGATAACCTATAAGGGAGGAAAATACGCTCTCTCGACGACCTACCCGCAGGCGATAGTGACCGAGGGCTTTGACGGTATTGAGGCATGGAAGCGGGGTCCGAAAGGGGCCATCGCACTCAAGGCGGATGAGATGGAGCAGATAAAGCGGGAAGCCCAGCTTTTCGATCCTGCAGATCTGAGATCGATCTATACCAAACTCGATTACCGTTTCAATGATCGGCTCGACGGAAAGGAAGTTAACATCGTATCGGCGGTGACCGCGAGCGGCGTTCGTGAGCGGCTCGTATTTGACGCACAGACCGGGTATCTTATCCGTCGCTCAGCGTCAACGCCGACCGTTCTGGGCAATTACGTATATCAAGTCGATTACGCCGATTACAAAGATTTCGGCGGCGTGAAGGTGCCGACGACTGTCCGGTACTCGATGCCGAATATTCGCTGGACGCGGCAGATCGTCGACGTGAAAAACAACGCCGCAGTAGACGACGCGAGCTTCGCGCCGCCAAAGTGATCAGATCTGAAAAAAATGCGTGGGACGGTGGGACAAAGCGGATAAGTGTCTCATGCTCAACTGATTAGGTTGTCCCACCTTTTGTCCCACTTTAACTTTTGGTGGGACACGGAAAACATGGTTTCGAGCGAACAATCGAATATATAAACGCAATGGCAAGAATAATAAAATCCGGCCTCATCCAGGCCCACAATGTCGGTGACGTGAACGC
>JBDTZO010000081.1:0-26236 GCA_040005135.1 Acidobacteriota bacterium
CGCCGCCTATCAGGGGGCCGGACGCGGATTTGAGATGGAGATGGTCGAGCAGGTCATTCATGTCGCGACCGGCGGACTGAAACCGGACCTCACACTTTTTTTTGACATTCCCGTCGAGACGGCTATCGGGCGGATGGCCCGCAGAGATGAGTCCGAATCCAGGCGAAACCGGATGGACGACGAAACCGCTGAATTTTACGGCAAGGTCCGCGACGAATACCTCAAGATCGCAGAGCGCGAACCGGAGCGTTTCCGCGTCATTGACGGAGCCCGGGCTGTCGATCAGGTCCATTCATCAGTCTTAGATATTGTCATCGAGGCCCTCGGATAATGTTTGAGGATCTGATCGGAAATGAACAGATCAAACAGGTCGCCGAGCGTCTGATCCGATCGGGCCGCGTTCCGAACTCGATGTTGTTTGCCGGAGACGAGGGCGTCGGAAAGCGGCTTTTCGCGATCGAGATCGCCAAGGCATTTGTTTGCACCGATCCTGGCGAACTGCTGGCTTGCGGTGTCTGCGGCGCGTGCAGGCGAGTTAATAAATTTGATATTCCAACCAGCGAAAAGGGCGAGGATTACGACCGCGTTTTCTTCTCTGAACATCCCGATGTCGGCCTTGTCGTCCCCTACAAGCGGAATGTCCGTATCGGTGCGATCCGTTACCTTGAAAAAGAAGCCAACTATAATCCATATGAAGCGCGCTCTAGGGTCTTTATCGTTGACGCGGCCGAAAAAATGGCCGATCCAGCGGCTAATGCACTCCTGAAAACGCTTGAGGAACCGGCGTCGACCTCACACATATTTTTGATTACATCTCGCCCGGACAGTCTGCTTCCGACGATCCGTTCTAGGTGCCAGATCTTGAGATTTGCGCCCGTGCCGACACACGATATCGAAAGGTTCCTGGTCGAAAAACGTTCGATGATAACGGAGGAAGCCGACCTTGCCGCGCGTCTTGGCCGGGGCAGCATCGGCAGAGCGGTCTCGATCGACGTGGAAAAGTTTCGTGTCCGCCGCGACAGGATGCTCGGCGTCGTCAGAAGCTCTCTGAATGGACACGACATCAGCTCGCTGCTGCGTATTTCCGAAGAAATGAACGATGCGAAAAATAAAGAGAACTTCGAAGAGTCTCTCGACATCCTAGAATCGCTGATCCACGATGTCTGGAGTCTGCGAATCTCCGACGACGCCACTCGAGTCGTGAACACTGATGTTGCCGCCGAGCTGTCGTCGCTCGCACGCGATGCGGCCGCGGCCGACCTGCCCCGCTGGCTGTCCGATATCGAAACGATGCGTGAGCAATTTGCAGTAAATATAAATCGAAAGGTCGCGACCGATGCCCTTTTTGTGTCGATGGCATCGAACTAGCTGATTCAGTGCTATATATGATGAGTAATTGGAGCGAGGCGAGTAATACGTTAAATGTCCAATAGTTTAAGCGAAAAGGCTCCGGCCCTTGGCCGTGCGGCGGCGGCTGTGGGCGTTGCCGCGTTTGCGGTCGGGTCCACGGTCGTTGCATATGTCAATCCGAGTGAATCGCACCTGTTACCGGTGTGCCCTCTATATGCCCTGACCGGCATTGCCTGCCCGGGATGCGGTCTGACACGAGCCTTTCACGCGCTGTTCAACGGCGATCTGATTGGGGCGCTCGATTTCAATCTCCTTACACCGGTTTGGGCGGTGATCTTCGTTTATGTAGTCGTCTCGCTTTCTCTTACAGCCATTAGAGGCAGAGGATTGCCGATGTGGCCGACCAATCCGAGATTTCTCTTTATATTTATGATCGTACTGTTGGTTTTCGGCGTATTGAGAAATATTCCGATTTGGCCGCTGACGATCCTCTATCCTTAAGATCAAGCCCACGAAATGCACGAAAGGCTCGAAAATGAAGATATAAGATCTTATTTTCGAGCCTCTAGTATTTTGGTGTGCGATCTCTTAGGTTATCTGGACGAGCTTTTTGTCCTCGAGAAGTGACTTAGCGGATGCGCCTTCGAGTCTTAGCAGCTCCACCTCTTTGACGAATTCCTCGACGATGTCCACGCCCGCCACGCGACGCATCGGAACACCGTCCTTGAAGATCATTCCGACGTTGCGGCCGAAGGTGATGCCGAGTTGCGAATCGTGAGCCTCGCCCGGGCCGTTGACGGCACAGC
This sequence comes from Acidobacteriota bacterium, assembly GCA_040005135.1. Classification (GTDB taxonomy): domain Bacteria; phylum Acidobacteriota; class Blastocatellia; order Pyrinomonadales; family Pyrinomonadaceae; genus OLB17. The sequence continues at coordinate 2,157 of JBDTZO010000081.1, forward strand.
CCATGATGGACAGGTGCAGCGGCTCCTCGACGTGGGCCAGACGGCGTTCTACCTCGGTTACGATCTCGACGAAATTATCGATGTCGAGCCGTCCGCAGGTCGGACAAGCGACGACCGTGACACCACGTTTACGGAGTTCGAGCGATTTGAGGATCTCCCAACCGACGCGAACCTCTTCGTGCGGCTCGGCGGCCAGGCTGACACGGATCGTGTCGCCAATGCCGTCGTGCAGCAAAATGCCGAGTCCGATCGCGGACTTGATCGTGCCGCCGAACGGTGTTCCGGCTTCGGTCACGCCGAGGTGCAGCGGGTAATCGACCTTCGCGGCCATCAGGCGATAGGCCTCGACCATTCGATTAACGTCCGACGCCTTGAGCGAAATGATAGTGTTGCTAAACCCGAGGTCTTCTAAAATGCGAACGTGCCGCATGCCGCTCTCGACCATCGCCTCGGGCGTAGCGGTCCCGTACTTCTTGAGCAGGTCTTTTTCGAGCGAGCCGCCGTTGACGCCGATACGGATCGGTACATTTTGAGCCTCAGCGGCGCGGACGACCTCGCGAACGCGGTCGATGTGGCCAATGTTGCCGGGATTGATTCGAAGCTTGTCAACGCCCGCGTCGAGTGCCTTCAATGCAAGCTTGTAGTGAAAATGGATATCGGCGACGATCGGAACGTTCGTGCGTTTTCGGATCTCGTACATCGCGGCGGCCGCGTCGTCATCGGGGACGGCGATGCGGACGATCTCGCATCCGGCTGTGACCATCTCGTCGATCTGGTGCAGCGTCGCTTCAACGTCGGTCGTATCGGTCTTGGTCATCGACTGGACGACGACGGGAGCTCCGCCGCCGATCTGAATGTCCCGAACCATGACCGGCCTGGTAACTCTTGCCATATTAGTTCTACTTTGTCTGTTCGACGGCCGGTTTTTCGGCCGACGTGCCGAACTTTGAAGCGATCCGCGAAAAATCGAGGAAAAAGACAAATACCATCAACAGCAGAATGACCGCGAGTCCCGTGAGCTGAATGCGCTCTTTAGCAACCATTGACAGCGTGCGTCCGAACCACGACATAACCTTATCGATGCCAAGGACAGCGATCTGGCCGCCGTCGAGCATCGGGATCGGCAACAGATTAAAGATGCCGAGGCTCAGGCTGATCGCTGTGAGAATCAAGAAAAAGCCCTCAAATCCCATTAGACGCGTGGCCTCAGCCGACTGCTGAAAAATGCCCACCGGGCCGCCGATGCCGGAATCCTTGACTGACCGCTTGCCCGAGAAGACCTGGCCGAGCACGCTGCCCGTGGCTTTCAAGTTTTCAAGGTTAGAATCGACGGCAAAGCTCGCGGCGGTTCCTATCGACGCCGATTCCAACGGAAGGTCGGGTTTCTTGAACCCGAAGCCGAGGCGTTCGGTTCCATCGTCAAGCTTGCGCACCGAAGTCGAGACGTTCACAAAATTTCCGTTTCGCTCAAGCACAATTGCTATAGGTGCCGACTTGCCGGCCTCAACAAGGGATTTGGACTGCTGGATCGAAGTGACTTTCTCGCCGTTGACCGAGACGATCCGGTCGTTTGTCTGCAAACCTGCCTCAGCGGCGGGCGTGTTCGGCGAAACGTCGCCTACTATCACGGGCAATATGCCGAGATCGGGTTCGGCGTCCAATAAGCCGGCATTCTGTCCGGCAAAGACCTCTTCTTTCCGAGGAGTTATTTCGAGCGGCAGGCGTTTGCCGTCGCGCTCGACCGTTAGGGGAAGCGTGCGATCCGGATTAATGCCGGCTTCGACCGAAATGTTTCGCCACGTCGGATTTTCGACGCCGTTAAATTGTACGATGCGGTCGCCGACCTGCAGCCCGGCCTTTGCCGAGGCACCGTCGGCCCTGACCGATGCGATCACTGGTGCGGGAACCGCTGGAATGCCCTGGATCAACGCGGTTGCGAACGGGATCGAGAAGGCCAGTACCAGGTTCATGAACGGACCGCCGAGCATGACCAGGAATTTCTGCCAACGCGGGCGGAGCTCATAGAGTTCGGAGGTGGGGACGGCGTCCAACGTTTGGTCCTTGCCCTCGAGCGGGCCAGTTGCTTCGTCGCCGTAGAGCTTGACGTAGGCGCCAAGCGGGATCGCGCTGATGCGATAATCGGTGTGGCCCCGCTTAAAGCCCCAAATGCGTGGCCCGAGCCCAAAGAACGAATACGCCTCAACGCGCATGCCGAAGAGTTTCGCGACAATGAAATGTCCGAATTCGTGAATGTTAATGGCGATCCCGAGAATTACGAGCGGGACCAGAACATAGTAGAAAGCTGTGCTTAAGATACTTTCCATAATTGAAACGGCTTGGATTCGGACGCTATCGCCAAGGTTGTCATTAAAAGTGTACGGGCACCGCCCATGACAGTCAAACTAATTTAAAGCAGCAACTGAGTGTGCACTCTCTGCCAGGAACGCTCCTGCGGCCGTCCGAACATCGCGGTCGACCCGCAAAACCGTCTCGATGTCGGCAACAGCCTCGACGTTATGGTGATCGATAATATGCCGGTTGGACGCTGCAATATCGGTGAACCTGATCTTTCCGTCGAGAAATGCCTGGACAGCTATCTCGTTAGCGGCGTTGAGTGCCGCGGGCATAGTTCCACCCGCTCGCAAAGCTTCATAGGCAAGCTGCAGACACGGAAAGCGCTCGATGTCCGGCTCCTCAAAATCCAGCCGGCTCATGACCGTAAGATCGAGCGGTTCGAGACAGTTCTCAGTCCGGTCCGGGTAGGTCAATGCGTATTGGATGGCATGGCACATATCCGTGACGCCGAGTTGGGCCATGATCGAACCGTCGACCATCTCGACCATCGAATGAACGATCGATTGCGGATGCACGATAACCGATATCTTATCGGCACCGAAGCCGAAGAGCCATCTCGCCTCGATGACCTCGAGGCCCTTGTTCATAAGTGTGGCCGAATCGATCGAGATCTTATCGCCCATCTTCCATTTGGGATGATCGAGAGCCTCCGCTCTGGTCGCGGCAGCGATGCGTTCGGCCGGCCACTCGCGAAATGGCCCGCCCGACGCGGTTAGGATAAGACGACGCACTTCACTGTTCTTTTCGCCACGCAAACACTGGTGAATGGCGTTATGTTCGCTGTCAACCGGCAGGATCTCGGCACCAGACTTTACGGCAGCGGCGGTCATTATTTCGCCCGCCATTACGAGAGTTTCCTTGTTGGCCAGAGCGACTCGCTTTCCAGCCTCGATCGCACGCAGTGTCGGTACAAAACCGACAGCGCCGACCGTCGCAGACACAACCGTTTCCGCTTCCGGATGCGTAGCAACCGCTATGAGGCCGCTTTCGCCGATCTCGATCCGCGGAGGCACAACGTCCAAACGGTGCAATTCACGCAATAGCTCGTCGGCACCTGCGTCATCCGTACATGAGATGAGCTCGGGACGAAAGGCGGCGACCTGTTCGGCAAACTTGGTTACGTTGCGCCCCGCTGCCATCGCGACCACGCGTCGGTCGCCAAGGTGGCGGATTACTTTTAAGGTATTGCACCCGATCGAGCCGGTAGAACCAAGGATTGAGATCGCTTTCATATCGGGAAGATCAAGGTTTTAGCTTATCACACAACACCGCGGGCGAGTCGTTCGTTATGACCTTCGAGACGTTGTTGGCCGTTCGGTGGAGGCGGTAAATGGCATTGCTTTCACTAGTTTGCAAAATAAAGGTCAACCTTTTTGCGGAGTTGCGAGTCTTATTAATTGAGCGGAACCCTCAGTGCTCCGCGAAATATTCAGACCTCAAGGGGGAAATTATGAAAAAAATACTAACATTGGCATTACTTGCGGGTTCGATCGTTATCGCTGTACCGGCGGTTGAAGCAAAACCGGCAGCAACCTCAACATCGGCGGCGGATCCTCAGATCAGGCTCCAGATCGGCGGTCGTCGCAATAACAGGCACATGCGTAATCGCCGCGTCGTCGTCAGTACGATAACGCGCGTGATCGGGCGTGGCCGAAACCGGTTCCGCGAAACGGTCAGGATCACACGTTGGCCGAACGGCCGCACCACCGAGCAAGTGATCCGCCGCGAACGCGTCAGATGGTAATGGATTCCTTATCAAGCAGTCGAGAGAAAAGCGGGCCTGATCATGGCTCGCTTTTCTCGGTTTTGAACACCTCGGCGGCGTCGAGGCGTGTCAGCGCTATTTCACCCTGAAGCTGCCTTTCAGCAAGGAATTGGTTAAATTGTGCAGACTGTTTCCGAGGAACGCTCAGCGTCCTCCATTCAGCTGTGCGAAAGTGCTTTGCCAGCAAAACGATCTGCCCAACGTGATACGCGTAATGGGTCATTTGCCGGTTCAATGCCTCGACTATGGTGTGCGACTCGCCCCGAATCGTAACCGATCGTGAAAAGTCCTCGGGCGTTAACGGTTCGATCGCGTCGAAAAGCACTTTCCAGCCCGTTTCCCAGTCCTGCATGAGAGATTCCCGAGTATCGGCGATCACCTCGAATTCGGTATCGCGATCACGAAAGTCCTTTTCGCCGTCGGTCGTCAGAAAATCGGTCCAACGCGAACGAAGATTTCCGGCTATGTGTTTTACGATCAGCGCGATCGAATTCGCCTCGCTATCGATCGACGCGAAGAACTCTTCGTCGGAGACCTGTTCGATCGCTCGCTCGGCGAGCTTTTTGTAGCCGCGAAATGACCTGGCAGCGTCGGCGAGATAATTTTTTATGATTTGGTTATTCATAGTCGGTCACGTAGGGCGTTTCTAATTCTTTTTTAAGTGTGTGGATGCGATTTCGATCGCCGCATAAATATCACGAGCGAAATTGTTGCGGCCGGCCATATCAACGAATCCGCTTTTTCGCATTACGCGGTAAACGTTTCGTGAAACCGCCGAGAATATAAGCACGTAGCCATTATCGCGGGCCTCCTCGGCCAGTTCCTCGAGGATGTGGATGCCGCTCGCGTCGATCGTGGGGACATGCCTCATTCGGAGGATGAGAACTTTGGGTTTGTCGGCGATAAATCTTATCGATTCCTTGAACTGGGCAACGGCACCGAAAAACAGCGAGCCGTATATCTCGAACACCTCGATACCATCGGGTATATCGATGCGGGACATGTCCCGCGTTTCGTGAATGCCTTCCTCGTCGCGGAGGTTCTCTGTGATCAGGTCCACATGAGTCTCGGTCGACATTTTCTGCAGAAATAGGAATCCGGCGAGTAGGATCCCAACTTGGATCGCGATCGTCAGATCGATAAAAACAGTTAGGAGAAATGTCGCAAGCAATACGGCCAGATCTCCGCGCGGGCTTTTTAACAAGTGGGCGAACTCACGCCATTCGCTCATATTGTATGCGACGACGATCAACACCGCGGCGAGTGTCGCCATTGGGATCATCGCCGCCCATTTACCAACGAGCAACAGAACCAAAAGCAGGAAAACGCAGTGGATGATCGACGAGACAGGTGTCGTGCCGCCGCTTTTGATATTCGTGGCGGTACGAGCGATCGCACCGGTCGCGGGAATGCCGCCGAAAATTACAGATACGATATTCCCCGCTCCTTGGGCGATAAGCTCCATATTTGAGCGATGCCGCGTGCCCGTCATACCGTCCGCAACAACGGCCGAGAGCAAGGACTCGAGAGCCGCGAGAATCGCGATCGTCAGGCCGGGCGAAAACATCTTCTGGATCAATTCCCATGTAACGACGGGGAAGTGAGGCGACGGAAGAGCACTTGGTACCCCGCCAAAGCGCGAAGCGATCGTATCGACCGGCAACGCAAAATAGTTGACCGCCGCCGTCATAACGAGGATCGCGATAAGCTGTCCGGGCACACGGTGTGTGACGCGCGGCCATAACAAGATGATTAACAGCGAGACCGCACCGACTCCAAGCGTGTAGGGGTCGAAAGTTCCGACATGCTGAATGTACGCTGTCCACTTAGCGACAAAATCGGCCGGAACTTTATCGATCCTGAGCCCGAGAAAATCACTAAGCTGCGACGAGAATATGATCAGAGCTATGGCCGAGGTGAATCCAACGACGACTGGATAGGGGACGAACTTGAGAAACGCTCCCATGCGGGCGAGGCCCATTATTATTAGCAGAATTCCGGCGATCAACGTCGCCACGACGAGGCCGTCATAACCGTACCGCTGTACGATGCCGTAAACGATCACGATGAATGCGCCGGTCGGCCCGCTGATCTGGGCACGCGATCCGCCAAGCACAGCGATGACGAAACCCGCGAATATCGCGGTATAAAGGCCTTGCTCCGGCTTTACGCCTGACGCAATGGCGAAGGCGATCGCAAGCGGCAGGGCCACGACGCCGACCGTCAGTCCGCCAAGCAGATCGCCCTTGAATTGCTTTCGTGTATAACCTTCGCGAAGGATCGATAGCAGTTTAGGCTCGAGTTTCCGGTGCATTGCGGTATTAGGCGGCGGACACTATTTTCGCGGCGATCTCCGGAGCTTTCAGGGTACATTCCTCGCCGCTCAGCATATTCTTGAGCTTGACTTTTTTTGCGGCACGCTCTTCGTCACCGAGAACGCAGACGAATGGTATTCCTGTCGAGTCGGCGTATTTGAACTGCTTGCCGAGTTTATCGGGCTCAGGATAAACCGTGACACGGATGCCTTGCTTTCGGAGTTCTCGGGCAAGATTTAGAGAATCGACGATCGAAGCTTCGTCCCAGATCGTGACCATCACATCGGCGGCACGTGATTCTGCTATCTCCGGCGGAAACATTCCGCGTTCCTCCATCACGACGAGAATGCGTTCAAGGCCGAGCGAAAATCCGCATGCGGGAATCTGTTCCTTGCCGAACATTCCGATCAGTCCATCATAGCGCCCGCCGCCGCCGAGACTGCCCTTAAAGTCACCTTTGGTGAGGACGATCTCTAGAATTGTTCCTGTATAGTAGGAAAGCCCTCGGGCTAAAAATGGGTCCAACCATAGCTTTGAGCCATTTCCAGAATCGTCGAGAATGGTCATCAATGTTCCCACAGCCGACAATCCAGTTCTTCCCGACGAGCTATTAGCAACAAATTGGGCGAGCTGATTGATAGTAGATTGGTTTGCGTCGTGTGGCCCACTTTCCTTAAGAATTTGCTCCCGTTTTTGGAATGTCTCGGCAATAAAGCTGGTAAAGTTTTGAATGCCATCCAAACCGAATCCGAATGATCCAATCTCCTTAAGACAACCGTCGACTCCGATCTTGTCCAGTTTATCGAGTATTGTGATTGTTTCGGGAATAAAACGATCCGGCACTCCGGAAATCTCCAGTAGACCGGCCAATAAATCTCGATGGTTTAACTTTACAAGAAAATCTTCAAAGCCGAGCCGCTTTAGAATCGAGCTAACTGCTGATATCAATTCCGATTCGACGACCATTGACTCTGATCCAATCGCGTCAACATCACACTGATAAAATTCCCGAAATCGCCCGCGTGCAGGACGGTCAGCTCGCCAGACCGGTTGTATCTGATAACGCTTAAAGAATTTGGGTAGCTCGTTCTTATTGTTCGCGACGACCCGGGCGAGAGGGACTGTTAGGTCGTAACGCAACGCGAGATCCGATAAATCGCTTTCTATTTTTGCGTTTGCAAGGTCTAGTTTCTCGCCGCGTTTCAGTATTTTGAAAACGAGTTGATTGCCTTCATCGCCGTATTTGCCCATCAGGGTTTCGATGTTTTCAACGGCCGGGGTTTCGAGGGGTTCGAAGCCATAGGATTCGTAGACTTCTTTGATTACGCCGATCACGTAATTGCGCTTTCTGACGTCGGCGGGTAAAAAGTCACGCATGCCGCGTGCAGGTTTTGTGCTAGCCATATTGATATTTTATTTCAGAGTCTCCGCTTAAACCGTCATGTCCATAGGGGGTGGAAAAGCGTTGCTGTTTTCCATCAAGGCGACAATGATTTCGATGTCGAATGAGAACATGAATACCGCAGACTCTTCATCGATACTTTCCACAGTTTTTCCTCCGATGCAGCCGCCGATTCCCAATACGTCAAGACCGGATGTTCGTGCCTCGATGACTATTCCGCTGCTATATGGCGATTCGCACGCGAGTGCCGGATCGATAAGGACGGGGGTTCTGCCGGTCAATCGAAGGATTTGGCCGATTTCTGTCAGAGTATCGCTATTAACGATATTAAGTAAATTGCTTACGACCGTCCGGTTGATGTCGTGTTCTTGATTCAGAATCTCATCGGTTTTGAGAAACAGGTCGGCAAGAATAGCGGAGGCCTTTTCCGACACGCCGATGGCTTGTAATTCATTGACGAACCCTTCGATATCGTATTTATTGAAATTACGGATCGTGGCAAACGTGTGTTTATGCAATTTTTCCGGTACGCCGACCGTTTCGAGGATACAAGTCAAAACGTCGCTGTGACTGACATATATCGCGAAATTTTTGATGCGCAGCTGACTGAGTGCTTCGTTTATTGCCAGGATCGCTTTTGCTTCGACCGAGATGCTGTCTCCGTCAATGTTCTTTCCGAATGTTGAGTCAATGCCGTCGAGCGGCTCAAAGCCGTAACTTGCGTAAACCTTTTTGATGGTCCCGATGACGTATTCGCGCTTTCTGACGTCGGCGGGCAGAAAATCGCGGATGCCGCGAGCGGGCTTGGTGCTTGCCATATTCGTGCAAAAGATCTATCGGACGCGTGGCTCCTATAGCGAGGAGACTGAATACGATATCCAACGATTTTACACGAAAGGCAGTTATTTACTGAATAGCGAGTAACCGACGTAGAATACGTTGGCGTTATATCCAGGATTGACCTCGCCGATGTTCATATTTGAGATATGGAAATAGCGATAGCCAATATCCATGGTCCGATTCCGCGTGACATGGTACATAAGTCCACCGCCAAAATCACCGATGAAGTTGTACGTAGTGCTGCCCGGGACCGGGATCGGCTTTGCTGAGAAGATGAACCCGGCGCCGAGCCGCACATACGGCTTTAGGCGATGATCCGACATAAAAATGAATCGGAACGAGAGCGGCTGAACACCGAACGCGTACGTCCTGGTCCTTTTGGTCGCTGTGCCCAATGACGAGCGGACCTCGTTGTTGATCGCGAACGCGACCGGGATCACCTCGATAGCGTACTCGTAAGTTACATGCTTGACCGTGCCGAGGACCTTGCCATAGCGGAAGTTCATCATAGCGAACTTTCTGCCTTCGGTGTCATATTCCTTGCGTCCGCTAAAGAACGAGGGCTGCATCGGTGCATACGATAACTCGAACCCAAATTCCTTTGCGTTCATCCTTAAACGCCAACGCGGCTCGATCGTTTCGGGCGGGTCGTGAATGTCCTCAGGGGTGGGCGGAGCCGCCAAATCCTTTTGTGCGAGTTTCGTATTGTTTTCAGCCTGCCCTAATGCTGAAATAGCGAGAAATAGACATACAACGAGCGATAGCGATAGACGATTTTTAAAGCAGAACCTCACTTGAACGACTCCCTTGAAAACAAAAATATATCGGAGCTCACCGTCCCCGATAGTCTTAGCTTATCCGAGAGAATCCATGGAGAACGTACGGACGAATACATCTAAGTTACTGATAGTGGAGTTTGAGCTCAGTATAATTTCGCCAAGAACGGTCGAGGAGGGCGAATTCGTCGTCCGTCAACGGACGTTTAACGCGTGCGGGTGAGCCTAACACAAGCGATCCTGGCGGCACTTGGGTTCCGGGAGTCAATAGAGAACCGGCTCCAATAAGGGATCTTGCGCCGACACGGACGCCGTCCATAACGATAGCTCCGATACCGATCAGGCAACCGCTTTCGATATGGCATCCATGGAGCGTTACGCGGTGTCCAACAGTGATCTCGTCCTCGAGTATCGTCGGATGTGTTTTGGAACTAACGTGGATGACGGTTTGGTCCTGAATGTTGGTCCTGGCTCCGATACGGATATAATTGACGTCGCCGCGAACGATCGACCCGAACCAGATACTGGCATCTTCGCCGATCTCAACATCACCGATAACGATCGCATCGTCCGCGATAAACGCAGTCTCATGTATCTTTGGATCAATTGTCTTAAAAGATCGGATCATCTGCCTAATTTTCGCCGCACCAAGCCAAAAGCCTGTTCGAGCTCGGCGACCCTCAGCAGTTTTGCCGCTATAATAAACGCGGTGCCGCCAAGTACGATAGGCACGAACGTCTCAGCCAGCTTTACGGAAAAAGTATCGATACCGTATCGGTTCATCAGAAAATGGTAGGTCGCATAACTTACGACCGACAAGATCGCGGACGCGACAGCGATCTTTGAAAAAGATGTGAAAATATTCCGACCGTTTAGTCGCTCGATCCTCTTTCTCATTAGCAGAGCGAGTGTAACGAAATTAACGAGGGCCACGATCGACGTTGCCATTGCTACACCAACGTGACCATAACCCTGAGGAGTTTCGGGCGTCACACCGTATTGAGAAAACCACTCGCGCAAGAAATAGCTGCCAATAAAATTTACTGCTATTGATGCAATTGCAATTATCATCGGCGTTTTAGCGTCGTTCAGAGCGTAAAACGCGGGAGATAGTATTTTGATCGCGGCATAACCAGTCAAACCAACCGAGTATCCGGCGAGAGCCGCGGCAGACATTTGTGTCGATGTCGCGTCAAACTTGCCATGTTGGTATATCAGTCTTATGATCGGTTCGCCGAGGATGATCAGCCCGCAAGCCGACGGCAGCGTCATTAGAAAGACCAGTGTCATCGACGACGATATAGTATCGCGAAGATCCTTGATCTTTCCTTCCGTTGCGAGCCGCGACATCATTGGAATTGCCGCAGTTCCGACGGCCACACCGAAGATCCCGATCGGCAGCTGCATCAGACGAAACGAGTAGCTAAGCCAGCCTTGGGCGCCGTTAATGCCAGAAACGAAATAGGTGTTGATCATTACGTTGATCTGTACGGCGGATGTGCCGATGATCGCCGGTCCCATCAGTGCCATCACCTTTCGCACGCCTTCGTCGGCAAATGTCAGAATCGGCTTGAATGTAAATCCGACCTTGATCAGCGATGGGATCTGCATCAAAAATTGCGACGCTCCGCCGATAAGCGTTCCGATCGACATGCCGATAATTGCCCATTGGGTCGAAATGTCGGGAACCGCATTTGGATCAGTCGATTTCGACCAACTGCCGCCGCTCAACCAAAACGCCAGGCTCAGGCCGAAGACGATCGATGAAACATTAAAAACAGTCGACGCTGACGCCGGAACGCCAAAAATGCCTTTGGTATTAAGCACACCCATCGCGAGGGCTGACATCGCGACCAACAGAATGTACGGGAACATTATCTGTGTCAGCGTCGCGGCGAGAGCTGCTTTTTCGGGCGAGAATCCAGCCGCAATGATATCTACGAACTGCCGCGAAAAAATGATACCCACGAGACAAATCGTGCTCATCGTAACAGCGAGCAGATTCAGGATCATATTCGCGAGCCGCCACGCCTCTTTTTCACCCTTGTTGATCTGGTAATCGGTAAAGACCTTGACGAATGCGACCGACAGAGCACCCTCGGCAAAAAGATCGCGGAGCACGTTCGGTATTCGAAAAGCTACGACGTATGCATCGTAAACAAAGCCCGCGCCAAAATAGCGCGCAAAGATCATTTCGCGGACGAGCCCCAGGACGCGCGAGAACATTACGGCTACCGAAACAATTCCCGCCGAACGGGCGACGCTCCGTTGCTTTGTCGCGGGCTGGTTTGACGCGGCTATTTCTTCCGCTGGGTTCGGCTCGGCTACTGATTCGGGCGATTCGGCGGTTGGAGCTTGTTCGATCTCGTTCATTTTACAAACTCCGAATTATCGCACGCGTGCGCCAAATAAAAAAGGAAGCGGACGAAATCGCTCCCTTTTTATCTTTCTAACTAAACCGTTACCTTTTAATTGCCCGCTTGGCCCCGCGGCTCGGTGATGCGCCATCGCGCAAGCAGCACGTCGAGCGAAGTGGGTTGATAGCCGATGCTCGCTGCTCCGCCGAATTGGCCCTGGACCAGCGATACGAAACTGTTCTGGAAGGCACGGAAACGAGCGACGCTGCCGCGTTGATTGAATATCACGAAGAGAAACTTGCCGGCTTTAGTATTTATTTCACCGGAGAGTGCACTCACTCCAGCATCAGTATTGCCAAGCGTTCCGGTCTTCCCGACCACGCTCCCAACCGCAAAATCGTTGTCGAATCGGTTCTCAAGTGTACCCTTGTCGACGCCCGCGACAGGCATGATATCGGCAAACGTCATCTTATAACGCTCAAGGTCAGAGCGAAGTGATCGCAGTAGTTTCATCATCGCGTTAGGCGTGACACGATTGTAGCCCAACCCGCTCGACGTTTGGATCGAGAACTCATTTGCAGGGATCCCGGCATTACGCTGCACGGTTTGGGCCACCGCATACGGGCCGCCGAGCATTTCGCCAAGCCGCTCAGCCAAAAAATTGTTCGAATAGCACATCGTCGCCTTGATGATCTCACGCAGCTTAGTAGATTCGTGCGTGAAGAGCAGGGTGAGATTGCTCGGGATCGGTTGGACGTACGTCGTACCCGTGAAGGCGATTCCGGGAACTCCGTTCAACTCGGCCATTCGGCCGGCCGCAGAAAGGTAATTAAGCCATACTCGCGTTGCAGCGGCTGAGCGTTTTGACGAGTCCATCGCGGCGTAAAGCGACTGACCGGATTTTAGAGCGGAGCCATTATAGTTCATCGCGAAATTGTCCGTCACGATGAGATCGCCGGACACCCGGCGAACACCGAGACGATTCAGTTCATTCGCCAGACCTATAGCGTGCTCATAACCAAAAATCGGATCTTTTCCCGACACATAAAGATTGCCGACCAATGTGCCCGACGCGCGGTCGATCGCACCATCGGTGTAAACATTTGTCAGAAATCTGAAGTCGGGCCCGAAGGTCTTAAGAACTGCGTAGGACGTAGCGACCTTTACGTTTGATGCCGGATTGAATACGAGTCCCGGATTCGATTCAAGAACCGTCTTGCCATCGAGCGATTCGACCAGGATACCTGTATATCCGGGGATCTGCACCTCGGCCAAGGCTGGAAACATCGTACGGACGCTTGAGGTCGCCGATGTCGCAAGGCCCGAACTGCCGGTCTTTCGAACAAGCGGCGTTGCCGAAGGCATCGGTCCATTATCGTTATAAACCCGGATGTCCTGAAGTAGAGGAGTGTTCGGGTTTTGAGCAAAGGACGAACCGACAATAGCTGTTAGCAGAGTCAGCAGTGTCCCGAACGAGGTAATTCTCCAACTAAATTTCTTCATATCCGGTCTAAAATTTATTGTGAATCTAGGCGGGGCAAATCGCTGTGGTTTCACTAATCGTCCACTATCAATATACAACACCCATCACGTATCCCCAATATTTTTGTTTCTCCACGAATGTACCGACGTCTCGTCGAACATTTTAAGATGAAATACGTGTTGCTCCGGATGTACTCAAAAACCTTATAGGTTATGGTTACCATCCGAATTACTTATATATCAATTCGGTCGTAAAGAGAAGGATTTTTTGTCTGTCTTTCTATCTATTGGACGGTGGAAAGGGTGGAAAGGTCCGCAAACCGCCGCGCGGGCAGGACGAGGTAATCATTGGCGTGCAAATATCCCTCAAGGTCGGCAAAATTCATCGGTGGAGCGAATAGATAGCCTTGGCCGCCGTTGCAGCCGAGCTCTTTGAGCTTGCCAAGCTGTCCCTGGGTCTCGATGCCCTCTGCAATTACCTTTAGGCCAAGAGTGCGGGCGAGCGACACTATCGCCCGGACGATCTCGTCATTGCCGCCGTCACGGTTGATCATTGCTACGAACGAGCGATCGATCTTAAGAGTTGAGATCGGCAGTTTCATTAAATAGCTTAGATTTGAATAGCCGGTGCCAAAATCGTCGATGTGTATGTCTACGCCTGAATCACGAAGCTGCTTTAACATTTCAACGGCGCGAGCCTGGTGTTCGACGAATACCGACTCGGTTATTTCAAACTTCAAATGGTGAGGCGAGAACTGTGTTTCTTCCAAAATGCGCTCGATGTTGCGAACGAGTGTTGTCTGTGCGAACTGGCGACAAGAAAGGTTGACGCTGAGGGTCGGCAACTCACCCGATGCGATCGTGCCACGTAGCGAACCGATATCGCGACAGGCTCGGCGGAGAACCCGTTCGCTCAGTTTGTCGATCATGCCGATCTCCTCGGCGATAGGTATGAACTTATTGGGCGGAATGCTGCCCATTTCCGCATGGGTCCATCGTGCCAGCGACTCCAGCCCAACGATGCGTTGAGTCTCGAGATCCACGATCGGCTGATAGTAGATATCGATCTCGTCACGCTCGATAGCCTTGCGCAGGTCGGTCTCAAGGCGGAGGATCTCGCGGGCCGCATTCAGCATCTCTTCGTTAAATACCTCGTGACGGGCTTTTCCTGCACGTTTGGCCTGATACATTGCGGTATCCGCGTCACGCATCATATCCTCCGCGGCAAGATGATTATTCGAAGCGTGGAGGATCCCGATACTGGCAGAACTGTAAACCTCATTCCCGTTCAACTCGAAAGGCCGTCCGAATTTGTTCTGGATCCGTTCGGCGATCCTTGTAACTTCGTCGGGGTCGAATGTGCCCTCGACAAGGATCGTGAATTCGTCGCCGCCGAGTCGGGCGACGAGGTCTGACGGCCGCATACAGTCCACGAGACGCACCGAGATCTCCTTTAATAATAAGTCGCCGACGAGGTGGCCCAAACTATCGTTGACGTACTTAAACCTGTCCAGATCTATGAAGAGTACACTCGCGCGATAACCCGGAATCCGTCGGGATTTGTCCAAGGCAGCTGTCAGTCGCGCCATGAACAACGAACGGTTCGGCAAGCCCGTCAGAACATCGTGGGTAGCTTCGTGCTGGAGCTTTTTCTCGGCCGATTTTTTGTCTGTAATGTCCTGTATCTGAAAGATAAGTCGAGGATTTTCTGTCCGAGCGTCATTAGTGATCGAGGCACTCCATGATGCCCAGACCGTTCGGCCCGACTTGTGAACATATCTCTGCTCCATCTGTGAGCTGGGAATGGTGCCTGCGTAAAGGTCGTGAAGGCTGACGAGGGTCGGGCCGAGGTCGTCCGAAAAGATCATTGACTGAAAGTCCACTCCAAGGAACTCGGCCTCGGTGTAACCCAGGATTTCACAGAGAGCACGATTAACCTTGAGCCATTGACCGGTCGAATTTACAAGTGCGATGCCGATCGGAGCATAATTGAATGCTGAGCGAAACCGCTCTTCTGACTCGCGCAGTGCTTCGGACTGAGCTTCCATTATTCTGGCATACTGCTCGGCCTGTTCTGCCTGTTGGATCGATATCTCAACATTTTTCATGTACATCCGGTATGTGAGGTATACAAAAAGGATGACAGGAAAGGTGGCAAAGACGACCCCGATCCCAATGGTGTCGACAAGCTGTATAAGAATACCGGCGCTAGTCGAACCTATGAAATACGAAAAGAATGTCCAGATGTACTTAGTTTTCCATGTTTCCCACAGTGGAAGCGAATTCTTTAACGCATCGTATACCGTAGCGATCGATGTATTAAATCCGAACTGCAGCAAGGCGATCAACGAGAGAGCGATCACCAGATTCGTTTGATTTCCGATGCGTCCGTGCAGGACGCCGTCGCTGTATAGTCCCGACGCCTCCAATATTAAGACCACGGCGGAAGTCGACACGGCCATCGTGGCGGCATTGAAAAAGACTGTGAGCTTTTTATTGCAGAAACGCCACGACGAGCAAAAAGCCTCAAGCGCCGCAAGGACGATAGCAAACTCACCGCCGTACAACAGCAGAGTTAGAAAGATAAAAGTATCCGAGACTGCAATGTGAGATTTGAACCGAGGGATCTGTATGGTGATCCGCGACCCCAGAATGATAGTGAACGCGCTGAGCAGCAATAGCGGAACGTCGACCCGGCTCACCGGCAAACGCACCAAAGCGACGGTAAGCGCTAGGGCTCCCATCGCGATGACGGCCATCATGAAACGGCCTGTAATACGTTGGTCTTTCATCCTGTGGGTCGAAATGTCCGTGCATCTGATGACCGCAAGGTGCAGCCATGCGAAATAACTTACGTTAAGTGCGGAATCGGCCCATCGGAGAGATCGAGGGCAAAAAGTGAAGCTTGGCCCGTTTCAAAGGCCAAGCTCATTATGTAGATATTTAACATGTTTGTCTACTGTTATTTGATATTAGACAAAGAATGTGACCCACTTGTCACTTGCCACAAATCCGGCCCTCGCGAAGCTTCTGTGGGCACCGGTAAAGTCGACATTGCTCAGCATACAAACGTTCGAAACTCGGCCGAGGAGAATCACGGTCAGTTGCGACAGACACGCAGGTCCGATCCCCTTCCCGCGATGTCTAGGATCGACGTATATGCCTTCAAGGTAGGCTACTTCGTCACTCTCGGCGATAATGTCGGCCTTAAAGATCAGAATGCCGTCTTGGTATACCGAAAACACGCGGCCTTGTTCGATCCGTCGAGCAACGCGCTTGAGGAAGCCGTCACGGTCGCGGACCATCGGATCGATACCGCATTCGGCAAATGCGATCTCGGCCTGAGCCTCAGCGATCTGAACGAGCTGTGTCATATCGGCCGGACATACGTTCCATTCGCATTTGCGGACGGGGAATGGAAACGAGGCTTCGAACAGCAGCTCTTCGCAGCGCAGCCTCGGCACCGCATTTCCGCGGAAGGATCGCCAGAAACCGTCAATGCCTTCGCCGGCGGACATTACTAGATGAATCGGGGTCGCTGATGATCGGGCGGTAATGGCAAATGCCCTCACCGCATCGTCGGAGCGGGCCTCGATCAAAGTCGAGTGGCCGATCAGCGCGATCCCGTCGATCAAGTTGCCGGGTCCACGGTGTCCATAAAAGACGCCGCGGTTGAGCTTTGTGTCGAATCCATTATCGTTAATGAAGCTTGCCATAACGACTGTATGAACTGGCCTAATTGCGAGGAACGCCAAGGCTTCAGCCCGGTCGTTGTCGGTAAGTTCGAACACTCTGGCAAGGTCTGGCACCGCCGCTAGAAAGACGGGGCTAGGTCCTTGACGGCGTGATCCAGTTTTTGTTAAAAGTTGAGTCAGCATTCTATTGGTCTCCGATTGTCTGTAAAGACCGTCACTACATTGACGACGTATTGTCGCCAAGCAGAACGCTGTCGCCAACCAAGACGCCGTCGCCAACCAGTACACCGTCGCCAACTAGCACGCCGTCGCCAACAAGGACGCCGTCGCCAACAAGGACGCCGTCACCAACAAGGACGCCGTCACCGACCAGGACGCCGTCACCGACCAGGACGCCGTCACCGACCAGGACACCGCCGTTGGTGAGAGCACAGTCACCCACGAGAACGCCGTCACCGACCAGAACTCCATCTCCGACGAGCACACCAAACGACAGGTAGGGCGATCCGCCGCCCAGAGCCGTGCCGTTGCTCGTCACCACGTTCCGGTTAACCGTCAGGCCTGTCGTGAAATATGTTGACGTATTTAACGAAAATGCTCCGGAGCCGAACGTGACGCCATTTCCCACTATGTTTTCACGCTTGTACACAGACTGGAATTGAGAGACGAGGTTCTGTCCCGTAAGGAAGGTATATTTGCCGGTAACGAGTTGTGACCAAGGGAAAGTGTTGCCGCCGATCGTTGAGCTCGTCGCAGGCATGGCCCAGCCTGTCGGCACAGTCGACGCACCTTTGGCCAAAGTTTGAAAATCGACATCCGTCCTAAGCGTTCTTGCGATACGCATAGCTCCATCGATATTGAGTTCGCCTGCTCCCTGTTCGAGGGTATTTGCTCCCGAGATCGGACGGGCCGTGTACTGAAGCAGCATTCGGATCATTCCGGGCGTAAGATTTGGGTTTATCTGGAGAAGCATCGCAGCCGCTCCGGCAACGATCGGAGACGACATTGACGTGCCGCTCATGTACATCATCGAATCCGCGCCGTTGGTGGCGTCGAGTGCGAGGGCGGGTGTCGTAGCGGCCAGCAGATTATTGGGCGACTTATATGAAACAAGTTTGTTACCTGGAGCGACGAGATCGGGCTTCATTAAGTTGTCGTATACGGTATTTCCGGTCGACGTTTTGAAAAAGCTGCGTGTCGGCCCGCGTGAGCTGAAGGTCGCCATTGAATCGTCCGCTTGCGAAGCTGTACCGAGCGAATTGCTTGCGCCGACGGTTATCGCATACGGGCTATTGCCGGGCGAATGGATCTGTCCGTAGACTTTCTTTCCGGAAACACTCTTCCCAAGATTGCCGGCGGCTGCCACGACAACGATGCCGGCGTTTACCAGCTCCTTTACCTTTAAGCAAACAGGATCGTTCGTGTAAGTGTCCACCGCGACGGAACCGAGGCTGAGGTTGACTACACGAATGTTGTAGGTAGTCCGGTTGAGAAGTATCCAGTTCAGGCCATTGAGCAGCCACGACGTCTGTCCGCTGCCATTGTCACTGAGCACTTTGACGCTGATGATCTTTGCTCCAGGTGAAACGCCTTTATATGCACCACTGCTAACGGCCGAGCTGCCCGCCGCCAAACCGGCAACGTGGGTTCCGTGTCCATAAGCATCATTCGTCGTGGCAGATGTCGTAAAATTTACGTTTGCCGCGATACGTGAAACCCCGGCGGCGTTTTTGAAACCGTTTTGGGCAGCGTAGATCCCGGAATCAACAATAGCCACTCCGACACCGTTGCCATCGCAGGTCGTGATCGTGGAAGTACAACCTCCAGTCGTCGACGACCGCATTTGAGCGGCGCCTGTCGTATCCTCGACGTGACCCATTGATTGTGTGAGTCTGTCCGGCGAAACATAATTGATCAGGCCGCTGGCAGAGATCTGCTGGATCGTCGAAAGGGGCATGTTAACGACGATCGTATCTGATTTTCCAATGCGGTGAACGACGCGGGCCTCGCCGGCGGAAAGAATTTGACGCAGCGACGCGTTATCGGCGTCCTTAGCCTGCAGGATAACATCGATCCGTTTTTTGCCGCTCGGGTCCTGAGCGAGCATCTCGCGGATGTCGGGCGAAACGTTGTCGCCGCGATATCCGGCGTCGCCGGTCGCACCGTTCTTGGCGGTGTCATTGGAGTTCTTGTCGCCGGCACCTGCAACGTCGAACATCTCGAAGATCGCGGCAAACTTCGGATCGCCGGCGATCCTTTCACTATATGCTGCCCGTGTGCTGCCGCCGATCACCGCCAGTTTTCCGGCTGTTACTGCGGCGATCAATTTTTCGCCGGCTCCGTTCAAAGACACGTAATTGTCGATCTCATCAAGGTAAATGACCGTTTTATGGTCAGAAGCCACTAGTTCATCGATTATTGTATCGACCGCTGCGTTTACTTGATCGTCGGATCTAAGCGTAGAAAACAGACTCGCGGTTTCCATTTTAACGATGGAAACGTTCTTAAGCTCGGCTGAAACATCGCCGACAGCGATGCGGCGGGCGACCTCTTCGACAATGGCACTCTGAGATTCGCCGCCGTCATCGACGATGACCGGCTGCCGAACACCACCTTTAGCTAACACTTCGATCAGGCGTAATGCCTCGTCCTCGGAGTTTAGGTTCTCACGCAATCTTCCATTACGGCCAAGCTGCGTAAGATCAGTGGTGTATTTCGATACAGCCGATGCAGTCTTTATGGTCTGCGGAACCAACGTGGCAAACGTCGGGGCCGCATTCATAAAGACGATCGAGAGAATCAGAACCAGCGAGAACGCGGCTCTGAGTGGGTTAATGTTTGATTTTGTCTGATCCATCTTCTTTTCCTAGATACCGTGCTCCAAAGCGATGCGGGCACGAAAAATGTGGCGAATGTCGCCGCCCTCTATTATCAAAGACCGTGCCACACGAGTAATCGTTGATAATAAAGGGGTTGGCCGGCTTGGTGGATCGAGCCGTACTCAGCGGTGAATCAAACTGAACGAAGATCGCTGTCATTTTGACCGAATTTGAAGCGCGAAAAGGGGGAAGTCCGCCGTGGACTTCCCCAAAGATCGAAAACCTAGTCGTTCTTATCTATATTCCGAGGATCGTAACGAGTTCCTGCACGGCGCCCGCACTCTTTTGCAGAGCCGCCCGCTCGTCATTCGTCAGGCTTATTTCGATGATCTGCTCGATTCCGTTCTTGCCCAGCTTGACCGGAACGCCGACGAACAAGTTATTAATACCGTATTCGCCCTCGAGGAACACCGCACAGGGTAGGATCTTTTTCTTGTCCTTTAGGATCGCTTCGGCCATCTCGACCGCCCCGAGACTCGGAGCGTAAAACGCCGAGCCGGTCTTCAACAGGCCAACGATCTCGGCTCCGCCGTTGGCGGTACGTTTGATGATCGCGTCGATCGCGTCCTTTGAGAGAAGTTCGGTGATCGGGATACCCGCGCAAGTCGAATAACGCGGCAGCGGAACCATCGTATCGCCGTGTCCACCAAGAACGAAGGCCGTGACGTTTTCGACCGATACCTCAAGGGCCTCGGCTAAAAAGCAGCGCATACGGGCTGAGTCGAGCACGCCGGCCATGCCCATCACACGGTTCTTTGGAAAACCCGAGCGGCGAAACGCAACCTGCGTCATGGCGTCAAGCGGGTTCGAAACGACGATTATGAAAGAATTAGGCGAATATTTAGCGACCTGCTCGGTCACAGCGCCGACGATCTCTGAGTTCGTTTTCAGAAGGTCGTCGCGGCTCATGCCGGGTTTACGCGGCAAGCCGGCGGTGATGATGACGACGTCAGAATCGGCGGTTTCCTCGTACGAGTTGGTTCCAACGAGTTTGACATCAAATCCGTCGATCGGAGCTGCCTGAGCGAGGTCGAGCGACTTGCCCTGCGGAGTGCCCTCGACAATATCGACCAGGACGACGTTCGCGAGCTCTTTGCTTGCGATCCAATGAGCGGCGGTCGCACCAACATTTCCCGCGCCGACGACAGTAACTTTATTTCTTCCAGCCATTATTTTCCTCTCTTAAATTCTTAATAGAATGCGCTTGTGATTAAAAACACTATTTTATGCCTGGTACAAATTTACCGCAAACTTGGACGCGAAAAAGCCCGCCGTGCTCTCCCCTTCACGTCGGGCTCCTTCTAAATGGCCACCGGATATCTCGCCAACGGCCAAACTGAGGATCTTACTTAATAGTCCAGAACAGGTAGGATCACGTCTCTCTTGAGCTCGATCTCAAACTCCACGTTCTTTGCGATCTTAACGTCCTTGCCCCGGCGGGCGAGGGCGATCCCTGTTCCGGCTCCCGCTCCAACGCCGGTCCCAATAAGAACGTTCCTGCCTGAACCTGTTAAACCTCCCAGTAAAGCTCCTACCCCAGCGCCGCCCAATATGCTGAGAGCGCTCCATGACGTACCTCGCTCGGGCCTTAGAGCTGTTGTCAGGGCTCCGTCAATTTCGCGTAAAAGCTCGTCCGTGTAGCGGATCGTGACAAACGACAGCTCCAGTTTTCCAGCTTTGCCGCCCGCTGCCGCGGGGCTGGCCCCGGTGACCCGGCCATCAATGTTGGTTCCCAACGGTACGACTATTACGTCCCGAACGACCACTGGCCTTGCGACTACGGCGATGAACGTATCGTCTGCGGTCGACACTCGCGAATTAAGCTCGGCTCCGAGCTTGAGCGTGATCCGCGTGCCGGCCGGAAGCCGGTAGATCGAATCACGCTGTCCGAAAGCTGCTCCGTAAATTCCAAAGATCAGAAAAGTCGCGATGGCGGTTCGCCTCAGGGACTGATAGGCCATATTCGGACCCTCCGGCTTTCGCGATGCTTCCCAGCCCGCTCGCGAAGCAAGTTTGCAATGGACGTGCCACTGCGGCCAATAACGTCGAAAAAAGTGAAATGCCCTTGTTTGAAGGCATTTCTATCCCGAACGTTGTATCAGCGGGAATCGTTTGAGTACCGAATCGGTTATCAAGCGCACCATTTAAGGTGCATTTCACTGACCGTTCCGCGTTATTGCAGGATCGGATGTCCGCCTCCGCGGCTATGGTCGGCGGTTGCGGCATAACGCTGCCTGTCGTTCTGATAGAGCACAAGATGCTCGCCCTCGTTTCTGACGGCGGTGGACACTCGTTCGTAATTCTTTGTATGTTCGGCGATCAGGAAAGCGCTCGGATCTAACGCAACCACGATACCGGCAACATAAATATATCCGCCCTGGTCGTAAACCGTTCCGGCGTATTGGGCCGCCGGGATCGCGATGTCGGGCGAATACTGGCCCGCACTGTCCTTAGTACGGTCGGCGCGGCCTATATATATCGTGTAATCGCGATAATTCAGGTGTTTTCGGTAACCATTCTTGCGGGCGACCGCAAAAAGTTCGGTCAGTCCCTGATCGATCGCGTTGAGCGTTTCATTGTTCGGCCGGTTCACGGCATATACGTTCGTGCCTAACGGCGTCCGAGTGACCACCGCGAACTGATCGCCCGAGATCCGCTCTGCCTCGTTCAGCACCGTCCGGTTCTGTGCGTCGGAAACCTGTGAAAATGCAGCGATCATCAGGAAACCGAGAAGTGTGCTGGCGATATTAATTTTGTTTTTCATATGATCCACCGCATAGGTCAACTGCAAAGGCCGTACCATAGGAATAGTGAATAGTGAATGGTTAAAAGTGAACAGTAGTTGAATATTGAATTGTAACCGTCGCGGATCAGCGAGTACATCTCCTCGGAAACTGAGATCGTAACGGTCTTTTTCATAGATCTCGCGTCGAACAGCGAAAACAGCGGGCGACGCGTAAATGCTTGCAGCAGAGAGCTTTGCGGCATTATCGCCAAGCCCATGTTCGGTGTTGTTCGGCCGCTGTTCGGCGGGTTTGCCGAACAAATAACTCATGTAATATCAACAGTTAACGCCACATTTATGCCTTGTTCGCTCATTTTTAAATAAAGATAAGATTTTGTCTTACAGCCTCTCTAAACCCGGGACGACGGACAAATTAATGTCCACCGTTCCGTTGCATACACGATACAGTGTATCAACTTACGCATGGAAATTCAAGAGTTTTATGGCTTCGATCTGCCGACAAGTCGATCTATAACTTGCCACTAGCTCGAGCTAGTGGTGAGCGTCTTAATAGAAAAGCGGCTTTAGCCGAACTCCTCAAAAGGCGTACGTCGAGATCTCGGCTAAAGCCGGGGAATTATGGCAATGCCAAACCACTAGCTCAAGCTAGTGGCAACTCATGAAAACCGACGCCGCTTCCGAGCCATCGCCGCCGAACTAAACATCTCAAAATACCAGGCGCAGCGGCTGCATCGCTTGGGATCGATCAAGTGAGTACGGACGAGCCGGCTATACAAGACTGGCCCGGATGTCGTTAATACTCAGCATTAGGGTTAGGGGCTCTATTGGCGACGCCTGGAACCCAAACTTCTGGTAAAACTTCTTTGCTTCGTCGTCTTTTGCGTGGGTAAGTATCGCTCTAAGGCCGGCGATATCCGCGGCGGAAATTGTTCTGAGCAAAGCATCTTTTAGCAGCCCCTTTCCCAATCCCTTTCCCGACTCTCGTTTGTCTACAGCTAACCGAGCGAGGAGCATTATTGGAATTGGATAATGTGGTAGATCTGCTTTGATCTTCTCGGTGGCTTGTTCATGGGAAATTGAACCGAAAGTGAGCGTATAATATCCGACCACCCGTCCATCTCGCGTGGTTACATAGGTGCGGGATATTTCACTCTCTTGATTGGTGAGAGCATATTTCTTTAAGTATTGATTTAGAGCAGGTTTGCCGCAGCCAAACCGAGAGCGATCATGCTCCCGAGTCAGCAGCTCAGGAGCATGATATGTCGATTTAATTCGCATCGAATACACCAGGCTCAGTTAGAAGCTTCCTGAGGGCGGCAACATCTTGCGGCGGTGCATCTAGTGCAGCCATAAACCTCTTCCATTGCGTGCGGTCAAGACCAAAGTTAGCATCGTCCGCAAGGATCGCCTCAGCAGCGGAAAGAGCGGTATCCAGCACAAAGTCGCTTATATTCTTATTCTCCTTTTT
>JBDTZO010000132.1:0-25949 GCA_040005135.1 Acidobacteriota bacterium
CATGGCGATCGCCTGCTACTTTCTATTTATTAGGAAACCAAAGGCACGTCCGTCAAACGACCAACCTGCCGACCAGGCTGAAAACGAGAACGACGATCAAGGCTCGGCAAAGTTCTGATGAAAAAACCTGAAGTACTAAAAAGCTCTGAGATCTATAAAGGCAGGATCTTTGACGTTCGTATCGACGACATTCGCGAGGGTGATGTCGAATATAAGCGCGAGATCGTCGTACACAAAGGCAGCGCCGTGATCCTGCCGGTCTTTGCTGATGATACGGTTGGCCTCGTTCGCCAATATCGCCACGCTGCCGGCGAATATATGCTTGAGGTGCCCGCGGGCTCGCTCGAGAGCGGCGAAGAGCCGCTCGAAGGTGCGGTACGCGAATTAGAAGAAGAGGTCGGCGTAGTGGCCGACAAGGTCGAAAAGCTGGCCGAGTTCTACGTCTCGCCGGGCTTCCTGACCGAGATCATGCACCTCTTTCTCGCTACCGGGCTGACCGAAACCGCGCAACGGCTGGAGGGCGATGAGATCATCGAGATCGAACGCATTCCGATGTATCGTGCCCTGGCCATGATCGCGTCAGGCGAGATCCAGGATGCAAAGACCATCATCGGCCTCATGCTTGCCGCCAAGCGACTTGGCCTGTAAGCAGTCTCGTGTCATCTTTGATACATCTTGCAGTTTTCGCAACATCAATGTTATAATTGTGGAGGCGACGTCGCTTTATTCCGGAGTCGCACCCGATGAGACCGCCGGAAATTTTTCACAGCCTTAATGGAACAGTTTGAAATGGATAACCGCAATGGCTGCATCATTTACTCGGAAATAGCGGCCGCTCCGTTCCGCTTGAGCTACACTCAAGCGCTAATGGAACGATTTTGGGATTAAGTGTCCGTCATCACAACACTTAGGTCGTTCCATTTAGCTCACAAAGTGGAACGGCGGGATGAGACCTTCCAGGCTGCGAAACACAGTCGGATAGTCGGTTAGACCTTTACTAACGACAAGTCGAGGGTCCGGCGAGCAGCAGGACATGTTATTGTTAGTTACGATCCGTTTTTCAGCCAGCAGCGTTTCTGCACCGGAAAATCCCGTGCATCCGGTCGACTTGAGTGGGAGCAAGACCACCCAGGAGCGCGAATTGATCGCAATTTTTGGGACAAATGGGCCAATAAATACGGGCATTTGAGCGAGGGCCGGTTCCTAAAGGTTTTCGATCGCCGTTAGTTAACGTTACCCTCGCAGTGACTGGTTATGTGCCGTAATATCGTCAAAGTCCCGTCCAAGGCTTGACGAGCACTCGGCGTTTCGATATCCTATCGGTTCGCAATTTTGCGGATATTTCTCTTAGTGTGTGCATATATGAGTACTTATTTTCCGAGTGGGAAGGGATTGGCCGAAAATCGCAAATGGCTTGTGGTCGATGCGAAAGGCAAAACTGTGGGCCGTCTCGCAACTGAAGTAGCGAGAATTCTTTCCGGCAAGAACAATCCAGCGTGGACGCCTTTCATGGATATGGGCGACCATTGCGTCGTGATCAACGCCCGTCACGCCGTTTTTACGGGCTCCAAAGACGACCAAAAGATCTATTACCGCCACACCCTTTATCCGGGTGGTTTGCGTGAGACTACCGTTAAGGAGATGTTCGAAAAGAAACCGGAAAAGGTCATCGAACTCGCGGTCCGCGGCATGCTGCCGAAAACCAAGCTTGGCAAGGCAATGGCCAAAAAATTAAAGGTTTATGCCGACGCCGAGCATCGCCACGTCGCACAGAAGCCTGAGGCAAGAGAATTGTAGGTTGCAATTTCCAGATTCCAGATCGTCGGTCTGAATTTGGAATTTGGGATCTGAAATTTGAAATTACAAATTTATGGCAGATATCGAATATTACGGCACGGGCCGCAGAAAAACCTCGACAGCACGCGTCTATCTTCGTCCCGGTTCCGGCAAGATCGTGGTCAACAAGCGTGACTTTATCACCTACTTCCCCAATGAAGCGCTGCAGATGATCATTCGTCAGCCGCTCGAATTGACGGAATCGGTTGAAAAGTTTGACATTCTCGTGAATGTCGGCGGCGGCGGAACAGCCGGCCAGGCCGGAGCAGTTCGTCACGGCATCACGCGTGCTCTGATGGAATATAACGCGGACCTTCGCGGAGCCCTTAAGAAAGCCGGCTTCGTCACGCGTGACCCCCGTCAGAAAGAACGTAAGAAATACGGACAGAAAGGTGCCCGTGCTAGATTCCAGTTCTCGAAGCGATAAAAATATGGTTCGCGGCCGTGGTCTTTGGCTTTTGCCGGGACGATGGAACGCAGGACCTAATACCATCGACAAGGCACTTTGGTTGAAAACCGCCTTGTCGAGTACATAAACCAGGGAGAATAAAGTTTTGGCTACAGTTACGATGAAAGAACTCCTCGAAGCAGGAGTTCATTTTGGCCACCAGGTCAGGCGTTGGAATCCGAAGATGAAAGAGTACATCTTCGGCGAACGCAACGGCATTTACATTATTGATCTGCAGAAAACGCAGAAGCTGTTCCGCGATTCGCTCAATTACGTGACCGAGTCGCTCACCGAGCGTCCCAATCAAAAGGTCCTGTTCGTCGGTACCAAACGCCAAGCTCAGGACGCTATTAAAGAAGAGGCGGAACGCTGCGGACAGTATTATGTAAATAACCGCTGGCTCGGCGGACTGCTGACCAACTTTGAGACCGTTAAGAAATCGATCAATAAACTAAAAGAGATCGAAACGATGCGCGAAGACGGTCGATTTGAAATGCTCACCAAAAAGGAGCGCCTCGGGCTCGACCGTGAGTATGAAAAATTGATGAAGAACCTCGCCGGCATCAAGGAAATGGGCGGCCCTCCGGACATGATGTTCATCATCGACGTCCGTAAAGAAGATATTGCCGTTAAAGAGGCCAACCGCCTCGACATTCCGATCGTCGCCGTCGTCGATACTAATTGCTCGCCTGAGGGCATCGACCACGTCATTCCCGGCAATGATGACGCTCTTCGTGCCATTCGGCTTTTCGCTTCGCGTATCGCGGATGCGATCATCGAAGGCAAGCAGATCGCCACCGAGGGTGGCGTCGCCGCTGTCGCCGCTGCCGAAGCCGACGATATTGGTGAAGACGCCAATCCGCCGGTCGCCGAGATCGGTTCGCTGATCGCGATCCCGAAGGAATTTCGCGGAGAGGACGATGACGACGAAACCGAGATCGTAGAGGAAACGGAAGAGGACGAGACGGCAGCGGAGGAAATTGCTGAAGTTCCGGCCGAGGAAGCTGCGGCCGAGCCCGCTGCTGAAACGCCGGCTGAAGAGGCTCCGGCAGCGGCCAAAGCCGAAGAGAGCCCGGACGAGAGCACCGAAGCGACAGCAAGCTAGTCAACATTTTTAATCTTGAAAGCGTAGCTTGTTTCCCGTTTTACGACGAAATGGCTACGCTTTTTTTGATAAATTCATACGGGTCCGATGATTCGGCCCGTGCAAAATAAAAGGTCCGGCGACATGCCGGCACGGATAATACAGGAGCGAGTTATGGCAGAAGTTACAGCAAGTGCAGTCAAGTCACTGCGTGAAAGATCGGGTGCGGGCATGATCGATTGCAAGAATGCTCTCGTCGAGGCAAACGGCGACGAGAACGAGGCAATGGAGCTTCTCCGCAAGAAAGGCATGGCCACCGCGGCCAAGAAAGGCGGCCGCGTGACGGCTGAGGGCGCGGTAGGTTCTTACATCCACATGGGCGGCAAGGTCGGTGTGCTTGTCGAGATCAACTGCGAGAGCGACTTTGTCTCACGCGGTGAGGAGTTTCAGCAGCTTGTCAAGGATGTCGCGATGCACATCGCCGCAGTCGACCCGCGTTACACCAATCGTGACGAGGTGCCGGCCGAGGTTTTAGGCAAAGAGCGTGAGATCCTGCTCGAACAGCTTAAGAACGATCCGAAGAACGCCAGCAAGCCGCACGATGTTCTCGAAAAGATCATTGAGGGACGCCTTAACAAGTTTTACGAGGACAACGTTCTGCTCGACCAGCCGTTCGTCAAAGACCCTTCGAAAACGATCGGTGAGCTGGTTGCTGAAAAGATCGGCGCGATCAAAGAGAACATTTCGATCCGCCGTTATTCCCGATTCAAAATGGGCGAAGGCATCGAGAAACGCATCGACGATTTCGCCGCCGAAGTTGCTTCGATGGTGGGTTAAGCGGAGTGCGGACACTCCTGTCCGCGTGAGTGCAGCGCACTCAAATTCCGGGCAGGCGTCGACGCATTGTAATTTCGCCGGAGGAGCCGGCGATCCGGACATGAGTGTCCGAGCCCCAATATGAAACCAGCGTTCAACCGCATTCTGCTTAAGCTTTCCGGCGAGGCCCTGATGGGTTCGCAGAATTATGGTATCGATACGCTGGTTGCCGAATCTGTCGCCAAAGAGATCAAGACGGTTCACGACCTGGGCATCGAGATCGCGATCGTCGTTGGCGGGGGCAACATTTTTCGTGGTGTTTCGGAATCTGCCGGCAATATGGACCGTGCGGCGGCCGATTACATCGGAATGCTGGCGACCGTGATGAATGCGGTCGTGCTGCAGGACGCTCTCGAGCATCAGGACGTCTACACGCGTGTGATGTCGGCGATCGATATTCCGCAGCTCGCCGAGCCCTTCATCCGCAGGCGGGCCGTCCGTCATCTCGAGAAAAAGCGTGTGGTCATCTTTGCCGCAGGCACCGGCAATCCGTACTTCACGACCGATTCAGCGGCTGCACTCCGTGCCCTCGAGATCGAGGCTGAGGTAATACTTAAGGGTACCAAGGTCGACGGCATTTACTCGGCGGACCCGATGAAGGACGCCAACGCCGTTAAATTCGACGCGATAACCTACCAGGAAGTTCTCGAAAAGCAGTTAAAGGTGATGGACGCGTCGGCGATCTCACTTTGTATGGACAATAATTTGCCGATCATGGTATTCAACATGCGGCGGTCGGAGAATATCGTTAAGGCGGTGTGCGGCGATCTGTCTATCGGCACACTGGTCACAAATCGAATATGAGCGCACAAGACATAGTAAAAGAGACCGGTCCGAAGATGGACCACGTTGTCGAAGATTTCCAACGCAAACTGGGTAACATCCGCACCGGGCGTGCGACCGTCGGCCTGCTTGACGCCGTCGTTGTCGATTATTACGGTACGCCGACGCCTCTGAACCAGATGGCCTCGATCGCTGTCCCCGAGCCGCAGATGATGACCGTCCAACCGTGGGACGCATCCGCTATGGCCGCTATCGAAAAAGCGATCATCGCGGCCAATTTAGGACTTAATCCCTCAAACGACGGCAAGATCATCAGGCTTTCCGTTCCGGCTCTAAATGAGGAACGACGCCGGCAGTTCGTCAAACAGGTCCATGAGGTCGCCGAGGAACACCGCATCGCCGTTCGTAACGTTCGCCAGCGTTCAAATGACACGATCAAAAAGATGCTTAAGGACAAGGAGATCTCGGAAGACGACGAACGCGGCAGTCTCGAAGACGTGCAAAAAACCACGAACGTGTACATTGCAAAGATCGATGAACTGTCGAAAAACAAGGAACACGAGATCATGATCGTATGACGAGCAAAGGATGATCCAAGGAATTACCCGCTTCGGCTTGGCCGCGGCGGGCCATTTTTTGCATTAAGCTACTTCTTTTACTAGTACCGCAATTAGGTTATATTTGAGGCTTTCAACGTGTTCCAAAACAAACAAATGAAATCGATCTCACGCTTCGCGGTCCTGCTCGTAATACTATTTGTTCTCCTCACGAACGCACTTCCCTGCGGGCCCGGATATGTGACGCCGATATTCGTCACCACATCTGCACCTGAGAATCCGTACGCCAATTTTGCGGCCGGACGTCTCGGTATCGTAAGCAGCGGTTACCGCCGCTCACTGCTGCTCGCTGCATATAAATATATAAACGGCGGCAGCTTCACTCCGGACGAGCAGAAAGCCTTGGTAGAGCTTTGGAAGTCCGACATCGATCGCAACTACAACGTCACTGACGATATTTCCCCGGTCCTCAAGGCTTGGGTCGAAAAACGGAAGGACGTGGTAGGAAAGGAAGCGAAAACGCCGGAGATCTATGCAGAACGCTCGTACGGCGGGTACGATTTCTTTCCAAATTGCACGCAGAATGCATTCGAAACCGCGACTGAGACCCTCGCCGATCGTGCGTCCGCTCATGGACCCAGCGATCCTGCTGTGAAAGACTGGCTCGCCGCTCAGGACCAAGTGTTTGCCAATTGCTCGAGCGGCAAACAGAGTCCGCAGGACCCGCCGCC
This sequence comes from Acidobacteriota bacterium, assembly GCA_040005135.1. GTDB lineage: Bacteria > Acidobacteriota > Blastocatellia > Pyrinomonadales > Pyrinomonadaceae > OLB17. Next base: position 6,316 of record JBDTZO010000132.1, read on the forward strand.
CGGTTCACCCGATTGGCTTCAAAAAGACCGTGACTATCAAAAAGCGGCTGCGGCATTCTATTCACTCGATTACGCAGACGCCAAGCATCGCTTTGCCGAGATCGCACAGGATTCTGAATCTCCGTGGCGCGAAACCGCTGACTACCTAGTCGCAAGAACACTCATCCGACAGGCGAGCTTAGCTCGCTCGGCACAGGCCGCCCAGCCCTTCTATCAGGAAGCTGAAGAAAGACTTCGCAAATTTCTCGCTGGAACTGGTAAGTTTGCGGCCTCGGCCAATCGGCTTGACGGGTTGATCCAGTACCGTTTGTATCCCAAGGATCGCGTTATCGACCTCGCTAAAACCCTCACTTTTCAGAGCGGCACCGAAAATTTCAAACAAAACGTCATCGACTATACCTGGCTGATGGACAAGTTTGAAAATGAAATTTCTATCGCCGAGTCCAACCGAAAGGCTCTCGAAGAAAAGCGTAAGACTGACCCGAACGGCCCGCCTCCGGATGGCATACTCAAGGAACAGATCGACGCGGCATTGGCAAAGCTCGGGGTAAACGTTGAAGTCTCGGTCTCGGATGGAGAGGTCACGTTGACCGGTCGCCTTCGAAGCGACACTATCGCAGCCGTAATTACGGCGGTGAACGAGGCCAAACCCAAGAAGATCGTCAACAACCTAAAAAAGGTTGACACTGAGGCCGATGAAAGCGAAAACCAACTTGAGATATCGCTCTATTCGGAAGACTTTGCGAAAAACTGGGTGATCTCGATAAACGCAGACGCGACCGATGACGACGCGGTTGCTGAAATGGAACGCGTGATCGGCAAGCCGTTGACCGAGGAAATGAAAAAGCGCGTCCGCGAGCTTCGCCAGGCAGCCTACGTCGAGCGATTCAGCAAATCTCGACAGCCAGATTACGAAGGCGGTTATCGTGATGCAAATGATACGCTAACGCCGTCCCTGATCCCCGAGTTTCTGAAACAGGACGATCTGAGCAACTGGCTGTTCGTCTTTCAAATGAAAGGCCCGGACGCATTCGCTTATTCCGCAAAGCGGTACCGCGAGACAAATTCGGATCTCTGGCTGATGACTGCATTGACCCAGGCTGACTCTTCGTCTGTCGGGCTCAAGCCCCTGTTAGAGGCGGCCGAAGGTGTCAACCGGCTTTCGCCCGGCTACCTAACCATCACGTTTCATGCCGCCCGTCTATACCTTGACGGAGGTAAAAATAATGAGGCTCGGCGATTGATAGAGCCCATGCTTGAAGCCGGCGACGACGTTCCGATCTCGGTCCGCAACCAGTTTATCGGACTACGGCTGCGACTTGCTCAGACTTTGGAGGACTACCTTACAGACTCGCTGCGAAAGCCGTACAGCTTCGACTTTAGTGGCAGCGTCGGATCGGTTGACGAGTTGATAGCCGAGCAAAAGGGCTACTATGATCCGGAATATAACAAGGACGGTCGCGAAGCATATGAACGCGAGATCGATGACAATTTCAAATTGGAAAAGCTATGGCAGTCGCGGTTGATGTTCGACACCGAAACCGTCGGCCTCATCAACAGCAGCTTTTCTCAGTCGGTCCTGCTGCAAGTCGAACTTTCGCCTGCTCTGCCGGATTATTTTCGACCACGGATCGCAATAGCGATCTGGACTCGAGCCTATTTGCTCGACGATTACGACACCCTCCTAAAAGTAACGCCGGAGATCGCGAAAAATCAGCCTGAGTTCGCCAACGGGCTTCAGACGATCGTGGACGCAAAGACCACCGCTGCGCGGCAATCCGCGGCGCTCTACTTTATTGTCAAGAACCCGTTGTTCAGCCCATATATCGAGGACGGCATTGGGAAAACGGACAATGATTTCGGACAGTGGGATTCGAATGACTGGTGGTGCTCGTCATACATGGCGGAGGCGGAGTCCTCGGATACGGGCGAAGCTCCGAAAGCTGTGGCTGTGCCGCCAAAATTCTTAACGGCCGTTCAGAAACAGACAGCGGCTGCGGAGCGCAAAAAGATCATCGATCTTGGCGATGCCCCTCAGATCCTGGCTAAGCGTGTGCTTGAATGGGCTGCCCGTTCACCCGCAGATCCACGTATACAGGAATCTCTGTACATCGCCCATCAGGCAAACGGCTGGACAAAATATGGATGCGGCAATAACGAAGAGCTCCAAAAACAGATCGCGGATCTAATGAATAAACGCTATGCGCAGAGTCCGTGGACGCGAAAGCTAACTGAGGAAACGGAGGATAAATAGCCAACAGCAGTCTACTTGCCGCCTTTGCTGTCCTGCTCAGCTTTCGCTTTTTGCAGCTGGAATTTAGCATCTTTGCAGGTCTTTGTAAGTTCATCCGTATTACCCTTGCTTTTTTCAACACTCTCTTTGATAGTCTGCTTAATCCTATTAAAAACTACCGCCTTTCCTGCTTTAACGATGTAATTATCGTCAGGGTTATTAGCCTCAGCCGCCAGCATATCCATGACCTCGTCGCACTCTGGTATCCCGATCTTTTCATCGTCTTCGGACGTCTCGATCGGCCGATCTGTTGTAGACCGATTTGAAAATGGCTGCGTGCCTGATGGAGTTGGTACAGAGGACTTATTCGTTGATTGCGGATTGATGGAACTGCAGGCTAAAACGATTAATGCCAAAGATGATATCGCAAAGATAAATACAAATGTGTTTTTCATGTCTCTATCGTAAATCGTCGCATTGACTTACGACGTGTAGACGATCTCGTTCGATCTTTTTGCAGTTACCTGTTATGCGAGATAAAACGAATGACCCAAGTCTCGCCATCTATCTGGCTAAGGAGGCGACCAATGCGTGCGACGGGTCAGACACCGGGCGAACCTGAAAAAGTGTAGATGATAAAAAGATTCAGAGCATCGCCCTTCGCTTCTGCACGCACGTCTTTTACAGCAGCTTTTAGGTTGCCGCCCGTTGAAGCGAGTTTTATTTCTGGAGCGATCTGCTCGCCTCTTAGGATTTCTATCGGGTTGACTCGACTGTTGATCGTCGATTGGACGATCGGTGTGATCAGCCCGCTAAGTAGAGGGTTAACTCCGTCTAAATTTACGGTCTCGACGTCCAATTGTCCGTAAACGGTTTGGCGGGAAGCATCAAATCGCAGCTCCAAGATCGCTTTTGCCCAACCCGTAAATTTTATACAGCCAAACGGTGAATTGTAGCTGCCAGAAAAGGCAAGCGGCGCGGCGATACGGCCATTCTCGAAGTTTACGCCGGTCGTCACCCCGCTTCCCTGCGGCAAGACACTGATCTTTCCGTCGCAGGCGTTTTGGCTGGCGAATACAGCACTTTCCGCCGGGCCGGTAGTGACTTGATCATCCTGGATTCCAGTCAGTTGGAACGCTGGGGAGCCCATATCGCGAAATATCGTCTGAAGTATGTCGTTTAATAAATCCTGTTTTAACACTAACTCGGCGGTGCCCGCATTGGAATTCGGGTCGGGCAAGGCAATGGGCGTACCCGGCAACTGCGCGGCACGCGGAACACCCACGAACGTAAAGAAAGTGATTACTCCTCCAAACAGAATTCCGATCAAAAGCCCTGCCAATAACTTGCCCATATATGTCCGGCTACGGCGTCGTGGGGGCCGCCGCCTGCTTAGTCTGGTTGATGAGTTGAGTGATCACTGCAGTTAGAGAATTGAATATCAGATCGACTTGGGATCGCACTTGCTTCGAATCGATCTTTTGGAAGTCACCCGGTAGATCGAAAAGACTTGGTGGTGCGTCCAAAGTGATGTCCGACATTTCGGTTATCACGAGAATCCCATTATAGCCTTGCACATTAGCTCCCGACTGGCTTGTCGATTCTATCTCCGCTCTCAAAGGTAATCCGGTGGCCTTGTCGACCAATAAATAGGATCTCGTATCAAACTGCCCGGCCTGTGTCCGTGTGTTGCTTACGGCCCCATATGTATAACGAACCACATCGCGGCCGTTATATTTTTCTTCGTCGGCCCGCCGTACGCCGGGAATCGATCTGACTTGCCGGACGATCTGCTCAGGCATAAGCAACCTGCGAGTCTCAAACCCAAGCGAGTCGCTATCTAATTCGGCATACTGCTTTTTCTCCGGCATGACGAGATAATTTTTGCCGTTCAGATCGAGAAATACGATTCGCCCGCCGGCAGGCATCGTAAACTCCATCCGTCTATCTTGTCCGCTTCTGGCCACTTTGGCGGAGAGTGTCGGCATTGATGTCTTCTGCTGAACGCCGACCGCCTCAAGTTTCAGGTTTATAACTGCTTGATAGTCAGTTGGCTCCTTCGCATCGATAGCCGAAGTCGACGACGAAGTACTGCTATTGTCGGCGTTAGCATTGGCTTTGGAATTCGTCGTTGAATCATTGCCGTTGCCGGGTGACAGGACACTAATGTTCTCCCTCTCGGACGGTTGATTTCCGCATCCAACGATCAATAGGACCGCGATCCAGAGTGTGAATGAAAGTAGTCGCCAAAATGCCTGAATGTTCATGTCCCATTCCTCCCAATTAATTCCCAGATCGAAACAGATTTAACAGTACAACACTATTACGAAACTGCTCGCGTGGAGGTAATGTAGTGAACAGAAGGTTCGATTAGACCTTGGTTAATTTGGCAAATTTCTCAATAAGCTTCTTTTGGCCAAATCCTGCAAAGCTAACAGTGAGTTTCACATTGTCGCCCGCCCCTTCGCGTCGAAGCACAAGGCCGCGGCCATACTTTTCATGATGAACATGTGAGCCAGCGACAAGCTGATTCGACTCGCCGCGGGCATCCGGTAGGATCTTAGCAGTGGACGAAGCCGCCCTTAGCTTGTCGATCGCGGACGTTTGCGCAAATTTAGGCGGATCTTGCTTCAGGGACTCCGGACGCCCTTGTGGCGACGGCTCCTTCCGCTTGAAAAATTCGGCAATGGCGTCGGCACTGTTGTAAGTCTTGCCGGAATATACGTTCTTAGGCTTTGGCGGAGGTGTTTCACCACGCAAAGCTTGAACCGCGGCTTTCGTCGACGAACTCCTGGCGTAAGACAGCCAAGAAGCTCCCTGCGATAGATCGTCGATCATTTCGAGGGGCATTTCGTTAAGAAATTGTGACGGCTCCGCTGCTATCTCTTCGCCGTAGATACGCCGCCGCATGGAATGGGTAACGTAAAGAACCTTTTCGGCTCTCGTTATCGCCACGTAAGCGAGCCGACGTTCTTCTTCAAGTTCCTTCGGATCCGAGATTGAACGCGAATGCGGGAAAATACCATCTTCGAGACCCACCAAAAATACGATCGGAAACTCAAGCCCCTTGGCCGAATGGACGGTCATCATTGTGACGCCGGCGTTTCGGTCGTACTTGTCGGTGTCGGAGGTCAGCGCCGCGTGGTCGATGAAGTCGCGTAAACCGTTATCTTCCTGCTTGTCATAGTCGACCGCTGCATTGACAAGTTCCTCGAGATTTTCAAGCCGCGCGGCGGATTCATCTGTGTTTTCAATTCGGAGAGCATTCGCGTAATCTGTGTCCTCGATCGCAGCGATAACGACATCTGTGACAGGACGGTCAGAACCAAGAATTTCGGTCGTTTTATTGACGAGATTTTCGATCACGATCTTAAAGCCTCGCATAGCTTCCTTCGCTCGCGGAGTAAGATTAACTTCCGAAGCCAAATAGGGGTCGGTTACCGCGGCAAGCGTCATCCAAAGCGAAGCCGCGTCTTTTTTAGCCCGCCGCTGGAGTTCATCTAAGCTCGTCTTTCCAAGTCCCCGGCCAGGCGTGTTGATCACGCGAAGCAGTGCAATATCATCGAACGGATTCAAGGCCAGTTTCAGATATGCAATAACATCCTTAACCTCAGCTCGTTCATAAAACGAAAAGCCGCCTACGATGTTGTATTCGATACGCATCCGACGAAGCGATTCCTCGAACAACCGCGATTGTGCATTTGTTCGATAAAGGATCGCTATCCGGGCCCCCTGTTCGCGACGCCGATGCTCCTCGATCTTGGCGGCAACAAATCTCGCTTCGCCATCAGCATCAAAGGCCTGAAAGTAATAGATCCGCTCTCCACCCAAATTCGCGGTCCAGAGCTTTTTTTTCTTTTGGTTTACATTATTCTCGATGATCGCGTGGGCAACATCCAAAATGGTCTGAGTCGAACGATAATTCTGCTCCAGTAGAATCACCTTTGCCTCGGGGTAATGCTGCTCAAACTCCAGAATATTTCGTATGTCTGCCTGCCGAAAACCGTAGATACTTTGAGCATCATCTCCGACAACGCATATATTCTGCTGCTTTTCCGTTAGAAAGCTTATGAGCGCGAACTGAAGGGCGTTTGTATCCTGATATTCGTCGACCAAAATGTACTTGTATCGATCGTTATATTTCTCACGAGTTTCCGGCGATTTTCTAAGCAATTTGACGGTTTTGATCAAGAGGTCGTCGAAATCAAGGGCATTGGCGGTATTCAACCGCTGGTCGTACATCTTAAAGACTTTTGCGACCGCAGCTTTTTTATCGTCGCCGTACTCGACCTTCGCGGCAAACATCTCATGATCTTCGCCGCGATTTTTCGCCGAGCTAATAGCGTTGCGGACATATCGTGGTGCTACTTGTTTATCGTCGTATCCAAGGTCCTTGATGCAAGCTTTCACGACTTTTTGCGAGTCGTCGGTATCGTAGATGGTAAACGACTTCTTATATCCCTCGTCCAGCTTTTCGATATCCTGCCGTAGCATCCGAACGCACAGGCTATGAAACGTTGAGAGAAGTGGTGCAGACTGCAACTGTTGGCCCTTAAGAAGTTCGTCAACGCGGGCACGCATCTCACCAGCGGCCTTATTTGTGAAGGTAACAGCGAGAATATTGTACGGTGCGACTCCCATCTCGGAGATCAGATAAGCTATCCGCACAGTGATAACACGCGTTTTGCCCGACCCCGCTCCAGCGAGGATCAATAGTGGGCCTTCTGTCGTTTTGACAGCCTCGATTTGTTGAGGATTAAGAGACGAAAGTATATCCATTGAACATTCGATGGTAAGGCTTGAAGGGGTAGCCGTCAAAGCTCATGATCGCTTGAACAATCATTTGATGAGACTTTGAATTTCCTTAAATTTCTCGTGTTTGGAGTCACCCATTAGTTCAAACAGGGCCAGCTCGATCGATGACGGCAGTACGCCGCTTGATCGCATTTTCGCGAGTCCTGCACGCTTATCCCGTTCGAACCTTGACCGAACGCAATCGGTAAGAAGGTGGACTTGAAATCCTCTGTGGAGCAAGTCATGGGCGGTCTGATTCACGCACACGTGCGTCTCCAATCCGCACAGCACGATCTGGCCAACGCCTAGATCCTCCAGGCGGGTTATGAATGCCGACGATCCGCATGAACTGAAAGCGGTTTTTTCGTACACCTCGAAATCTGCTGCCAAAGCGCACAGTATTTCCTCCGCAGTGCGGCCGAGTCCCTTCGGGTACTGTTCAGTGATCAGGACGGGCAAGCCGAGCGATTGAAATCCCCAAATTGCAGTGAGTGCACGGGCGGCGAGGACAGTGAAATCTGGAATCGCGTGGCGAAATCCTTCCTGGATATCAACAACGACCAGTGCTGCCCGAGCAGGATCGAGTACATTTTGATGGATCATGCTCATATTTCGTGTCATTACTCGACCGCGTCTTTGACCGCACCGGCCGCCTTCTTCTTCGCCAAAGCCTCTTCTTTCTCACGCATTTCCTTCTTGTAGGTTTTGAAAAAGAAATAAATCGCGACGGCACAAACGATCAGAATTAAGAACATCATCGCTGCGATGAAGTAGATTTCGGCATTTGTCGTTCCGAGCATATGACTAGTGTAGGTCGCTCCCGACCGAGATTCAAGTTACCGTCCCTGCCCTGGAATCGGCGTAATCGTCAATGCGGAAGTTTGTGGACCGCGACTAAATTCTCTTCGAAATCGAGCAGCTTGTCGCGGTATGAGGCTGGGAGCGTACGTACTTTTTTGCCGGTGTCGGTCACAACGTGAAGGGTTTCACCTTCGGCGAGCAATTTTACGTCGGATCCGCGCCGAACCTCGTAGAAGAAACGCATACTTCGGCTGCGAATTTCCGTTACCTTGGCTCGTATTGTAAGAAGATCTTCGTAGTGCGCCGGCGCCTTATAGCGGATATAACATTCGGCAACGACCAGCAAAGCTCCGGACTCTTCCTCCATTTCCTTGTAGGAAAAGCCTCGGGCCCGACAAAGCTCACTTCGGGCGACTTCGAACCAGATCAGATAGTTGGAATGGTGTACGATACCCATCTGATCCGTTTCGGCATAGCGAACGCGAACTTCGGTTTCGTGCCAGCCGTCCATAGATTCTTGGCTGGGAGACAGGGATTCGAACCCCGATAGGCAGATCCAGAGACTGCAGTCCTACCATTAGACGATCTCCCAGCGTAGGTAATAATTTACGTTCCGAGCGATGGGTTGTCAACCCGCGTTGCGATTCCCTTTATACATAGGCAAAATAGAAGTTTATGCCTTTGGACAAAGATATTCTGAATAACCGTCAGGCGTATCACGAGTATCACATTCTCGATAAATTCGAGGCCGGTGCTGCTCTTCTCGGTACGGAGGTCAAGAGCATCATGGCCGGGCGAATCCAGCTAAAAGAAGCGTTCGTGCAGATCAAGAACGGCGAGGTATGGCTCGTCAACTCTCACATCTCTCATTATTCCCACGGTAATATTAATAATCATGATGTTGTTCGCGAGCGGAAACTTCTTCTTCACCGACGCGAGATCGAAAAGTTAGAAAAGGAAACCACCATCAAGGGAATGACGCTTGTGGTGACGCGTATATACTGGAAAAACAGCCGCATCAAATTTGAGATCGGTGTTGCCAAGGGAAAGAAATTGTACGATAAACGCGAGGCCGAAATGAAAAAGACCATTGATAAAGAAACGAGGGCCCAGTTGAAAGAAAACCTTAGATAAGTTATAGATATTACAAGCTTTTTTGCGGAAAATACGAATAATATTGAGGTGCGAATGAAGTTCCAGGGAATAACCGGAAAATTTACCGAGGCCAATGTCGAAGCACTGGCCGTTGCTGTTTTTAAGGGTGAAAACCCTGGCGGAGGCGATCTGGCCGCGCTTGACGCCCTTACAGGCGGCCTTATCTCTTCCGTGTCAAAGACCGAAGAGTTCAAGGGTGAGAAAGGCGAAACAGCACTTTTACGGTTCTCGCCCGCGGGTTCTGTTAAAGCAGGACGTTTGCTGTTGGTCGGCGTCGGCGACGAAACCGAGTACAAGACCTCGGACGTGCTCGGTGTTGCGGGTACCGCAACGCGCTTTCTGCGAAGTCGTAATATAAAGAGCTTTGCACTGCTTGCTCGTTCGGCCGGCGAAACGGTCGAAGTAGGGCAGGCCGCCGCGATCGGTTTCATCACGAGCCAGTTCGAACTGGACAAGTACAAGACCAAAGACAAGAACGACAAATCAGTCAATTCGTTCACGTTGTGCATCGAAGGGGCCAAGGCATCGGACCTGAAAAGCGGACTCGCTCGCGGCCAGGCTATCGGCGAATCGATGAACTTTACACGCGACCTCGCGAATGAGCCCCCAAATATCCTGCATCCGACCGAGATGGCCCGTCGTGCACAGGAAATGGCCAAACAAACGGGCCTGAAGTGCGAGGTCCTTGACGAAGCCCGCATGATCAAGCTCGGTATGGGTTCGCTCATGAGTGTCTCGATCGGTTCTTCGCAGCCGGCGAAGTTGATCGTTCTCAAATATACGCCGGCGAAAAGCACGGCCCGCAAGGGCGATCTACTCGCACTCGTCGGTAAGGGCATTACGTTCGATACCGGCGGCATTTCGCTCAAACCCGGCGAGGGTATGGACGCGATGAAATACGATATGTCCGGCGGCGCCACCGTTATGGGAGCACTGCGTGCGATCGCGTTGCTCAAACCCAGCGTTCCCGTTCTCGGCGTGATCGCCGCAGTCGAGAACATGCCTGACGGCAACGCATCACGCCCGAGCGACGTTGTCACAGCCATGAACGGCAAGACGATCGAGATCCTCAATACCGACGCCGAAGGCCGTCTGGTACTTGCCGATGCGGTCGCATACGCCGAAAAGCTTGGGGCAACACGCATCATTGACATGGCGACCTTAACCGGAGCAGTTATCGTGGCACTGGGCGATCTGAATACAGGCATCATGGGCAATGACCAGGCTTTTGTGGACGACATCATCCAAACCAGCCGCGAAACCGGCGAAGGATTTTGGCAGCTTCCGCTTAGCCCGGAATATAGCAAGATGATCAAATCTGACATAGCCGACATTAAAAACATCGGCCCTCGCGGCAAGGCCGGCACGATCATGGGAGCAGTATTCATTCAAGAGTTCATCGACAAAGCTAAATGGGCCCATCTCGACATTGCGGGAACCGCCTGGGCAGACGCAGCCAAGTCACATCATTCTAAGGGGCCGACCGCTGTAGCTGTTCGAACGTTGGTAAAGTTCGTCGAACAATCACAATAGCGATAACCCATCATTTATCATCACAGGCCGGCGGAAAATGGTTCGCCGGCCTTTTTCTCGCTCAATAATTGACACCAATACAGCAATCCTGTCTAATCCAAATATCTTTACGACGTTCGTCCCGGATATGCACCGAAATTTGATCAACTTGATGCTGGTTGCATTGGTCCTCCTTGTAATAACCGCCTGTGTTTGCAGATCGGACCGCGACAGGTCTGAGCAGCCCGAAACGCCTGCAAGCTCGGCAAATGATAACGGAACCGCCACGGGTAAAAATCTCTCGGACGCGCAGCCCGCCGTCAAGGACGAGGGCGATTTTACGGTCGAGCACATCACGGTCGACAACGCCAAGTATGCTGAGATCGACCGTCAGGTGCGTGCCGAAAAGCTGCTTGAAAATGCCGCGGATAAGCTGAATAAGGCGCTCATCCTGCCGCACGATATTAAACTTCGGACAAAGGATTGCGGCGACAGCAATGCCTTCTACGATCCCGATGATCCGTCTGTGACAGTTTGTTATGAATTGATGGAGCATTTTTACCAAGTGTTTCGTTCCAGCGGTGTTTCGAGCGACAAAGCCTACGATAAAATGTTCGATGCTGTACGTTTTGCCTTTTTACACGAGATCGGCCATGCACTTATCGACACGTACAAACTTCCGGTGACCGGGAACGAAGAAGACGCTGCGGACCGATGCTCGGCATATGTAAACCTCGAAGAACTGGGCGACGACGGCGTAAAGGCGGTATTTGCTGCCGCCGAGGCATTTCAGATCGAATCGAAACAGTCCGGAACCGCCAAGCGCGACCTCGCCGACGAGCATATGCTCCAGGAACAGCGGTTCTACAATTCGCTCTGTATGATCTATGGGTCGAACCCCACCAAATACAGCAACATACTTACTCAGGGGTACCTTCCTAAGGAACGTGCCGTCCGCTGCGAAAGTGAATATCAGCGAACCGCCGACAGCTGGCGAAACCTGCTCGCCCCATGGCGAAAGCGATAAGCCAAAGTGCCGATCCATCAACCTCAAAGGAGCCAGCCGATGCCACACTCAAATATCTCAGACCGTTCCGATCTCCGTTCGATGATCACCGTCGTGATCACGTTCGGCATTTTAACGTTTGCCGGGCTCGCCTGCGGCGGATCCGGCAAGCCCGCACCGCCGGAGTACGTTGGAACTTGGACCGGCAACGATCAGTCGACGATGACCATTCGAGCCGACGGCGGTGCCGACTATAAATCTGCTAATACGTCGGTAAACGGCGGTTCGGCCGTTTTCGACGATGCCGCCAAAACGCTGAAGATCAGCTTTATGCGAATCGGCCCGAGCTTTACGATCGACAAGGCACCGTCCGGCAACCAGATGACCCTCAGCGGCGTGATATATCATCGGGACGGTCCCGGGTCGACCGGCAACGTCAACAAGAGCAACAGCAGCAATACACCGGCAGCAGTGAGCGATGTTTCGGATCTACCGCCCGACCAGGTCGTACAGCGACTTGTACGGTCATCCGTTTCCGATCTCGCCGACGCGATCGAACAGGACGATTTCTCCGATCTCTACAACAATGCGTCGTCCGACTTTCGCTCGACGTATACGATCGACCAGGTCAAGGACCTGTTCAAATCCTTTGTTGAAAAAAAGGCTGATATCGGACCGATCCTCAAACAAGCCGACAGCGCCGAAGTCAACTTCTCACCCGCTGTGTCGATCCGGACCGAGAAAGGCCTCAAGGTCCTCGTCGCAAGCGGCAGTTTTGACACGACGCCCGCGACGCTTAATTTCGAAACCGAGTACGTGAACCGCGGCGGCGAGTGGAAAATGTTGACGCTGCTCATTAAGATCAAATAGCCGTCCTTAACAGGCTGTTTATGAAGCCGGGTTTCGTCCCGGCTTTTGATTTTTAGGGTGCCTGGGGCTAAACTCATCCTTTCACGCTATTTGCATAAATATGAAAATTCACGAATATCAGGGCAAGGCCATTCTCAAGGAATTCGGCGTTCCCGTGCCCCGCGGGATCGTTGCCCATACAGCTGACGAGGCAGAAGCGGCGGCACGCGAACTCGGGACCGACATCGTCGTCGTCAAGGCCCAGATCCACGCCGGCGGACGCGGAAAAGGCGGCGGAGTAAAGCTTGCCAAGTCACCCGAAGAAGCCAAACAGATCGCTTCCGAGATGCTCGGAATGACCCTGGTCACGCACCAAACCGGCCCGGAAGGCCGAGTGGTCAGGACTCTCCTCGTCGAAGAAGGGCTTCCGATCGACAAGGAGTTCTATCTCGGCATCACGCTCGACCGCGTGACCGGCCGCAACGTCTTTATGGCGTCGTCCGCCGGCGGTATGGACATCGAAAAAGTTGCCGAGGAAACGCCTGAGCTGATCCTCAAAGAAACTATCGATCCGGCCGTCGGACTTCGCGGGTTCCAGGCACGCAAGCTCGCATTCGGGCTCGGCATTCCGGCTGAGCTGATCGGCCAGGCGTCCAAATTCATGCTCTCGCTCTACGAAGCATACGTAAAATCCGATGCCTCGCTGATCGAGATCAATCCGTTCCTGCTGACGAAAGACAGCCGCCTGATCGCACTCGACGCTAAGCTCACGTTTGACGACAACGCAATGTTTCGGCATAAGGATTTTGCCGGGCTTCGGGATCTCAACGAAGAAGAGCCGCTCGAGATCGAAGCCTCTAAGTACGACCTCAATTACATCAAGCTCGACGGCAACATCGGCTGTATGGTCAACGGAGCCGGACTCGCAATGGCGACGATGGATATCATCAAGCTCGCCGGCGGCGAACCCGCTAACTTTCTGGACGTCGGCGGCGGTGCATCGCAGGAGCGCGTCGAGCAGGCGTTCAAGATACTCTTGGCGGATAAGAACGTCAAAGCCGTCTTGATCAACATCTTCGGCGGCATCGTCCGCTGCGACATGGTCGCAAACGGTGTCGTCGCCGCGGCTAAGAATCTCGGGATCTCGATCCCGATCGTCGCACGCCTCGAGGGTACCAACGTCGAGGAAGGCCGGCGCGTGCTCGAGTCATCTAACATTGGCATTATTCCGGCGTCGGGAATGAACGACGCCGCTGCCAAGGTCGTCGCGGCTGCCGCTGCTCACAATTAAGTTTTCAAAGAACCCTGTCTAAAGGCGGCCGCTCAGGCCGCCTTTTTTGTGCCGCGTGTTCGACGCGTGTTCGACCGCTGTTCGAGGCTGCCTTGGAACACTGTAAATCATTGAGAACATTGAGCTAAGTGGCGTTTTATACCTCTTGTTCCGCAATATTTGTAAAAAACTTTTCATTTAACCTTTTGTTTCATCTCTGATATATTGTACCATAACACAACGATCTTTGTGTTTTTGTATATGATCGTTTACTTATTCAAGTAGTTTTCTACGATGGAGAAATGTATGCACGACGATAGCAATAGCGGTACATCAGCTCGACACTCGTCTGACAGCGATCTATCCGAGAGGCCTCGGAAAGCGAATGACTGTTTCATATATATGAAACACTCCGGGCCGCCAAAGTTTCTGTTTGATGAGTTTTGGCGCGAGGGCGAGCTCGCTCTCATGTTTGGTGCGGCTGGAACGGGAAAGAGCTCCCTGGCAATGCAGATCGCGGACAGCCTAGCCCGCCGACGGCCGATCTGCGGGTTTCAAATGACAGCCAAGCGGCAGCGTGTGCTATACGTCGACATGCGGCTTTCGGACCGCCATTTCGAATTGCGTTACACGTCCGACACCCCAAAAAACGGCAGGTACTCACGATTTAGATTTGCCGACGAGCTATATCGCCAACGCCCATCGGCGGGCGAGGACCTCTGCACATGGCTTCGAAAAGCTGTGATCGACGATCAGTTTCGCGTGATCGTCATAGACGACCTGTCGGCTGTCCGGAACACTCTTGACGGCACACGCGAGACCCTGCAGCTAATTCGGCAATTGCGCCGTCTGAAGGACGAATTCGATCTATCGATACTCGTACTCGCCGGCTGTCGCGAGCCCGGCCGCAGCGGGCGTGTAAGCGAAACGGACCTGCAGCGTTCACGGGTGCTGTGCGATGCCGCGGACAGCGTCTTTGCCATTGGCGTGCACCCTCGCAATGCCGCACAACGGTATCTGGTCCAGACGCGTGCGGCAGGGACCGCGATCGTCTGGAACGAAAAATATGCTCCTGTCGCCAGCATCTCAAAGATCGACGGAAATTTTCTCGGGCTTACTTTCGACGAGCGCTTTAAGCCTACGTATGCGCCGGATCAGATTGACCAGATATGCAATTTGAAATTGCACCGTGATGACGGTGCGACGTATCGGGACCTAGCCTATGTGTTTGATATCTCGACGTCCACGGCCCATCGCCTGCTCAAAATGTTTCAGCCGTGGATGATGAACGGGCGCGAGCACCTGAAGATCCAACGTGACCTGGAAATAGAGCAGGAAAGCGAAAAGGAGACGCTCGAACAGGATGCCGATGATGAACGGGTAGCAAGCTCGAGCTTGAAAACCCCCGACGAAATGGCCGGCCACGCGGAGGCCGGGCCGACGCCTGAGCCAATAAACGACGACCCGCCGCCCAGGCATTTGCCAGCGCTCGATACACCGCGAGACATCCTCCGGGCATTGGGGATGAGACAGACATACGACGAAAATGATCGAGAGATCTTTATTGAAAAGGAAAACGGCCCGAACCGGCATGTCTGGTACCGTTTCGACGCAGCAAACCGGTTCTCGGCCCCCGACCTGCTGTCGAGGTTCCAATCCAACGGCACCGGTGCGGTCAGCAAACGCGTCGACGGGCCGATCTGCTTGTTTAATACGAGCTGATGCGAGAGTTTGTACTCGGGTGAAATACGAATGATATGAATAGGCGACAAAAAGCTGCAAGTCGATTCGAGCGTCCGGACGGCCACGTGGACGGGCCCGCCTCCGTGGACCTTCGGGTCGCCGACACGTATTTCGAGCCCAAGCGTGCCCGAAATAGAATGAAGCGGCGTCTTTCGCAACAGAAGTCGCTTAAGCACCGAAGCAACCAAATGAATGGGCTGGTTCATCCTTTAGTCGGCTTTATTCAAACTCAACCTCGTTAGACGAAGGAATCTACTATTATGCGGAAACAACTGATCTCCCTATTGATACTCGTGTGCACTTTTCCAGCCGCCGCGCAGGTGCGAAGCTCCCGACGGACGCCCGCTGCGGCGCCCATCCCCGCCGCGGCGGCGAACAACGAGGTGAGCAAGCTGCCGATCAAACGGGTAATACTCTATTCGAACGGCGTCGCCTATATCGAACGCCGCGGGATCGTGTCCGGAAACGCGGAAGTAAACCTTTCCTTCAAACAATCGCAGGTGGACGACGTTCTTAAATCGATGATCGTCCTGGATCTCGGCCAGGGTAAGATCGGGGCCGTCAGCTACAATTCGTCGGCGCCGATCTCGTCGCGAATGTCCGAGATCCCGTTTTCGGTTAGTCCCGTCTCAGGCGACGGCGGAGGCATTTCGTCGGTGTTATCGCAGCTTCAGGGCGCCAAGGTCGTCGTTACTTCGTCCAAGGGCACGGCCACAGGATCGATCCTCACGGTCGAGCGAAAGCAGATCAAGACCGAAAAGGAGACGCAGACCACAAGCGTGCTGGTAATCGCCAGCGAAGGCGGCGAAATATCAAGTTTTGATCTAAGCGAAGTACGAAGCGTCAAATTGCTGGACGACGGAACGAGAAAAGACGTCAATGAATTTGCGAACGCTTCTGCATCGACACGTCGTCTCGACGCCAAAACCATTACTGTGACGTCAAACGGAACGGGTCAACGTGAGATGGTGGTGAGCTATACGATCGCCGCCCCGATCTGGAAAACGACATACCGCGTCGTTCTCGACGCCGAGGGGAAACCGTTCTTTCAGGGCTGGGCGATCGTCGACAATATCAGCGACGAAGATTGGCAGAGTGTGCAGCTTTCGCTCGTTTCCGGTTCGCCAATATCCTTTATCCAGCAGCTGCAAAAGCCCTTCTACCGGTACCGTCCGGTCGTACCGATGCCGGCCGATCTGCAACTGCAGCCACAGATCTATGAACCGCAAAGCGAAAACCGTTTCACTGTGGACGGACAGGAGACAGTGAGCAATGGCATAACTGCCAGGCAGATCCAGTCGCTGCCCATGAACGGCCGAGTGGCCCAAGGCTTGATGCGACTAGCTCCAGGTACGACAACTGCTCAGACCACGGTCGATGTTACGAGCAACGAATCGACTTCGAACGTCAGCATCAGTACCGGCGAAACGACCGTCAGCGATGCACTCACGAGCGCCAATTCGGGCGTGACGACAGCGGCGAAAGGGGAGGAGATCGGCGATCTATTCGAGTATCGGATAGAACAGCCGGTAACCTTGATGCGTGACCGGTCTGCACTGATCCCGATCATCCAGACCAAGATGGACGGCGAGCGAGTGTCTGTTTATAACGAAAATATTCGTCAGGATCGCCCGTACAGCGGCGTTCTGCTCAAAAACCTCACGGCACTTACACTCGAAAGTGGCAGCATGACCGTTATCGACGGCAATGCATATGCAGGCGAGGCCCTGATGGACCGCCTCAAACCTAAAGAAAAGCGGCTGATATCGTTCGCACTCGACCTAGGCACCCACGTCATTGTCCGTGCGACAGGCGACCGTGAGCCGGCCAGGATCATCAAGGCCGTGAATGGCGTCTTCGAGGTCCACTATTTCAAAACAGATCAAAAGACCTACACCATTACGAACCAGACCGACCGGCCAAAGGTGTTGTACATCGAGTATCCTGTCCAGGAGGGTTGGCAGCTTTCCGACGATACGCCGAAACCGGATTTTACGACGCAAAAATTTTACCGTTTTCGTATTCCATTGGCAGCCTTTGAAGAAAAAGACTTCAAGTTGGGCATGCGACAGGCGTTAATGGACAGTTACCAGTTGGCCAACTTAACAAAAGTTGATCTTGCCTTATTCACCAGTCGCGGCTATATCGACGTCGCAACGCGTGCAAAACTCGAAAGCCTGGTAAATATACGCACTCGGCAAGCCGAGGTGGAACAAAAGCTGGAGAGCTTTGACGATGAGGTCGAAAAGATCGAGGCCGACCAAAAACGCCTGCGTGAAAATATCGAGGCGCTGTCGAAAACCGCCGAGGCCAAAACGCTCATCACGCGCTATATCGCAAAGGCCAACGATCAGGAAACACGCATCGAGGAACTCGAAAAGGAACGCAAAACCCTGGAAGCGCAGAAACAACAGCTCGAATCGGAATTGGCGAACGAGATCAAGAATTTCGAGATCAAGTGATCCGACGCGACCTTACACTTTGATATAGATCTTCTTTCGATACAGCAGCCACATCAGGAATAGCCAAAGGAGTATAAATGAGATGGCGAATGCGAGCGAGGCGTCGATGGGCTGGAAGATGGGAAGGAAGACAGCGTTTATGACGGCTCGCTGGACGGAAATTAGTTTGCCGTCAGCGTCGAAGATGCGATAGGCGGCGATCATGCGGGCGAAAAAGCCGGTGAATGCGAACAGAGCAAGCGCGTTGACGCCGAAGATCACGAACGGCTTTGCCCACGCTCTATAACCCTTGATATCGATGAGCCAGTAACACGAACCGAGTACCAGCAAAGCGAGGCCCGACGTGGCAAGTACGTATGAACTTGTCCACAAGGCTTTGTTCATTGGAAAGTAGCTGTTCCAGATCAGTCCGATGGCGAGCAGTATCGCTCCGAAAAAGAACATTCCTGAAACCTTGTTGAGCCGGTCGATCGCTTCAAGCTCCCCTTCTTGTTTAGGCGGGGAGCTTTTTTTTCTCAACCACGTTCCTGTGAGCACGCCGGAGATCGTCGTGACGATGGCTGGAATGGTCGACAAGAGGCCTTCGGGGTCGTAGACCTTGCCGTATCGCCAAATGTGGTTTTCCGTCAGAACGATCCGGTCGACATAGGCCGCAAGGTTGCAGGCTTTGTCGCTAATACTCGCTACTTCGCATCCGGGAACCGGGATTTCGGTCATTATCAGCCAATACGCCAGCAGCAGCGCAACAGAGATGCCGAGCTGCTGCTTCCAGTTGGTGTGAAGGAAGATCAGCGACGTCACCAAATAGCAGACCGATATCCGCTGAAGCACGCCCATGATCCTCACCGTCCCGAGGTCGTACGGAACGACGTTGTAGCCCGCGAGATTCATTCCGGCGATACCGAGCAGCCCGACGACAAACAGAACAGCTGCGATCCCAAAATTTCGCAGGAGCAAAAAGAAGAGCGACGCGCAAAACGTCAGCCACACCAACATCTTTAATGGGTCAGGAGCGTTGGTCGACTGGAATTGAAAGAATGGGACGATGGAGATCGCAGCCCCGAGAAGGTAGATCGATGCGGCCCGCGAAACTATCTTCCAGTAGGCTTTAGCGTCCGGTTTTTCGTGTATGCGCTTTCCGAGGCTGATCGAGATCGACACGCCGACGATGAACAGGAAAAACGGAAAGATCCAATCCGTCGGCGTCAGGCCATTCCATTCGGCATGATCGAGCGGCCAGTAGACGGGCGAGCCGCCCGGATTGTTGACGAGGACCATTCCCGCGATCGTCATGCCGCGGAAAACGTCGAGCGATACGAGGCGTCCTTGAGCTTCAGCCATGCAGATGTTTTACCACAGATCGTGTGGTGATATGAACATCTTACCAACCTTCGCGTTCGCGGAGACTGGTAATGTGAGCCGTATGATGCAGTGAATGCCACGCGTAAAGTGCCAGCGCCGCATCGAGCGTCCATGTCCCAGTGTCAGGATGGATGAACATTTTTGCGTAATCTTCGTCAGACATCGACTGGAGCAGAGCCACCCAGCGGGCATGAACGCTCGCGATCAGATCCAGCGAAACCTGTACCGGCAGACGGCTGTCGCCCAATTCGGCCCATCGATCCTCAAAATAGGGCTTGATCGTCGGAAGTGTGTCCTCGGTCAACGCCAGCTTAAAGCGGATGATCGAATTCATATGGCTGTCGGCCACGTGATGGACCGTCTGTCGGACCGTCCATCCGTGAAGCCGGTATGGCGTGTCCAATTGGACGTCGCTGAGCCCCGCAACGGCCTCGGCCAACCGCGAAG
>JBDTZO010000093.1:0-25790 GCA_040005135.1 Acidobacteriota bacterium
GAACTTGTGGCCTATCGCGTGTGAAGCGAGTGCTCTACCACTGAGCTAAGACGGCTGTCGATCTTTTATAATGACGGATCGTCGGCTTTGGCGGACCGGTTCTCATCGGTGCGGCGGATCGAGCCGAGATTTGAATCAGTGTAAAAGTGAATGTTGCCGGTCGCTGAAACGCCCTCTGTGACCTGCGGGTCGGCAGTGACGGAATAAAACGCCGGCTTGCTGGCGGACTGATCCTCTACCGTCATCTTATAAATATAGCCGTTCACCACGGGTGACTCGCCCTTAAAACTGTCGTCCACGCCAACGGCCTTAATGAGGTCGTCGAAGGTGCCGAATTTACCTCTGTTCTTTCCGGCATACTGTGCCTGAAAAGTGGCGATCTTATTCATCGTCTGCGCTGCCGCACTTTCATTGCCGCTACGCATCATCGCCGTCCAGCCAACGCCGCCGACTGCGATCAGCAGGCCGATGATCGCGATCACGATCATCAGTTCGATCAGGTTAAATCCGCGTTGATCGCGGTTCAGCTTTCGTAGATTCATCATATTGTGGAACACCATCCTTACGCGGTTCATCACGAATAGAACGCGCAATTGTTTCAAAAGTTTAGACGCTTTCAGGGCGGTTTTGCAACTTTCTGCAAATTTGAATACCCAGAAGCTCAAAATACCGCATCGAATATCGTTTGAAGCCGTGCAAGGTAAACGGGTTGTTCCGAACCTGCCGGCGATGGGCTCAATAATAATTGTGATGCTAAGACACGGCTGAATCTTGTAATATATAAGTGCGGGCAGACACCGCGTGTCCCTGAAAAAGCGCAAACGATGAGAGATTGGATAGAGATCAAATCAACCAGCCACGCCGCCGTTCATGAATTTGACGCCACCGGCAAGGTCACCGAACTGCAGGCCGCGATCGAGAGCGTCATCCGCGGCAAATCCGAGACCGTAAAGTTCGCCTTGATCGCACTGCTCGCCCGCGGGCATCTGTTGATCGAAGACGTGCCCGGAATCGGCAAGACCACGCTTGCAAATGCGATGGCCCGAGCATTGGAATTGTCGTTTCAGAGGATCCAATTCACCTCGGACCTTTTGCCGTCGGACGTGGTCGGACTTTCGATCTATAATCAGAAAAACGGCGATTTTGAATGGAAAGCCGGGCCGATATTCTCAAATATCGTTCTCGCCGACGAGATCAACCGGGCGACGCCAAAGACGCAGTCGGCATTGCTCGAGGCGATGGCTGAGGAACAGGTCACAGTTGAGGGCGTCACGCGCCGCCTGCCGCTGCCGTTTATCGTTATCGCCACGCAAAATCCGTCCGAGCATCACGGCACATATCCGCTGCCCGAATCGCAGCTCGACCGCTTTATGCTGCGGCTGCACATCGGCTACCCGACGATCCAGGACGAGCGCGAGATACTACGCGACCGGGAACGCTCAAATCCGCTCGACCGAATCGAGAAAATAATGACGCACACCGACGTCATCGAGCTGCAAAATATGGTCGCCGAGGTCCGCGTCGACGAAGCATTGGTCGATTATCTGCTCCAGATCGTCGATGCGACGCGTAAGGCAGACTCGCTTGAGCTCGGCATCAGCCCGCGCGGCACGCTCGCACTTTTTCGCTCCGCTCAGGCGCTTGCCTTTATCGAGGGTCGCGATTACTGCATCGCCGACGACATTAAACGGCTCGTCATTCCATGCTTCGCTCACCGCATCATCGTAAATTCAAGGATAAACGCCCTCCGCCAACGCACCCGCGAAGCTGAGCTAGTACTGCAAGAAATACTGACGACGGTCAGCGTTCCTATTTAGGTTTATCGGCGTATCTCAGATGAACCTCAAGCTCATCGGCCAGCTTTTTAGTCTCAGGGACCTGCGGAACGCGGTGATGGGGACGGTCGTGGTAGCGGGCGGGATCGGGTTGTCGCTATTGACGCTGTATGCTCATCAGGTCAATAACGTGCAGCTGGCGGGCATCGCGGCGGGCATTTCGCTCGTCTTTCTGCTGCTGATATTGATCTTTGTGGTACCGCCGCTGGCTCGCAACGCGAGCCGTGAGGCGTCGCAGATGAACTTGCCGTTCGAATTCACTGCGGGCGGGGCGATCATACTTGTGCTGATGTTCGTGGTCGGATTTTCGGCCTGGAACACCGGCAATAACCTGCTTTTCCTCGTTCTATCGTTTTTGGCAGCAACGCTGATCGTCGGTTTCTTTGCGGGCCGTATCAGTTTGAAGAAGCTCGACATCAAAATGCGATTTCCCGAGACGATATTTGCGGGCGAAAAGACGCCTATATTGCTGAGCATGACGAACCGAAAGCGTTTGTTCCCAAGCTTTTCGGTCGTCGCCGAGGTCCGCGGCCGCGAGCGTGAACGTTCGGTGACAGCCGACGAGGTCGAGGCAATGCTGCCTCGGTTTATCGCCAGGCGTTTGAGTCGTCCGCCGACGGTTCGCCGAACGCTGGACCATATCGTTTACGTCCCGCGAAACCAGGCCATCGAGAGTCGGAGCGAGCACGTATTCGTCAGTCGCGGCCGTTTTTTGATCAAAGATTTTGAATTATCGACGCGTTTTCCGTTCGGATTCTTTCGCCACCGCCGCCGTCTGCCTGCACGCGAGACCGAGCTGATCGTGTTCCCGGCGCCGATGCCGTTTGACGATCCGTCCACGGAAACGCCGCTCGAGGCCGGCCGCTTGGTCGCTAATAAACGCGGAATGGGACAGGACCTGCTCGCGCTTCGCGATTATCAGCAAAACGACGACCTACGCCGAATCGACTGGAAAGCAACGGCCCGAGCACGGCATCTGACGGTCCGTGAATTCGCGGCCGAGGACGAGCTTCGAATAACGGTCATCCTGGACCAACGCGTTCCAAGGGACTCGAGCGTCCGTCGTTCGCTTCGTGAAAAGATCTCCGCCGAGCAGAACGGCAGGGGCGTTGTCGCGTCCGAGAGGTTCGAGACGGGCGTCAGGCTCGCGGCCTCAATTCTCACCGATTTTGCTGACCGACATGCCGAGATACGGCTTGTGATCGGCGAGGATGACACCGATTTCGGCACCACTCGCTCGCACCTGTACGAGATCCTCAAACGGCTCGCGATCGTTGAGCCCAAATTTTTCACGGAAAATTCGGGCGAACCAGAGACGTCCGCGGCTCGTATCTCAGATGGATCGGACGACAGCCACTGCTATTTGGTTACCGCGAATGGTACCCGCGGCTCTTTGCCCGAATCGCTCCATCGATTGAAAATAATAGGGTTTTAAGGTTAAATTCTTGTCATAAATCAGCTTCCGGCGGTGTGTCCCTATCGAAGAGCATTTTTCGATGCTGAAAATGAGCGAGAGAACCGAAATATTTGTGGACATAATGTCCGAAACAGCGACGGCGGCAGCGAGTGCGAAGATCGAGTTTGAGGAAGCTTTTACGCTCCATCACCGAACCGTCTTTCGCGCAGCCCGATCGGTGGTCCAGGACGCGGGCCTTGCCGAGGACGTCACGCAGGAAACCTTCTTGCGGCTCTATAATAATCTCGACTCGATCACTGACTGTGAAATGCTTCGGCCGTGGCTCATACGCGTGGCAATTAATGTTGCCCGCAACACGGTCCGCGGACACATTAGGGCAAACACGCGGGATGAAAATTACGTCAAAGAGACAGGCACATTTGAGGCTGCATCGATCGAGACCGACCTCGAGGAGCAGGCCGGCGTGAGCGAGATCGTCCGTGCTCTAAAAAAGGTCAAGGAACCGCTCCGAAGCTGCCTTTTGCTGAAACAGCAGGGCCTCTCTTACAAAGAGATCGCGGCGAGCCTGGAATTGAACGAAACAAGCATCGGAACATACATTGCTCGGGCGAGACAGGAATTTAGCCGGTATTACGGCAAGATCGGCAGGGACACGTTATGAAGCAGGACTGTATAGACATCGGACTTATTCAGGCCTTTATGGATGGTGAGCTCGATCACGGCCAGGTCGATCGGGTCTCCGGACACATCGCGGCGTGTGACACATGCGCATTGCTGCTTGCCGACGCCGAGGACGAATCCGCCGTCGTATTCCCTGCTCTCGAGCGCGAATTTAACACGCTCGTACCGTCGCAGCGTCTGTGGACAAAGATAAACGATTCGATAGCGACCGAACGCGGCAGCCGACCCTTCTGGCAGAAAGCGTGGGAATTTTTAAGCGTCGGTTTCTTGACGCCGTCGATGTTGGCGGCGGCAAGTTTGCTGATCGTGGTCGGCGTAACAGCATTAGTTCTGACGGGCCGGCAGCCGTTAGCGGATGATTCGACAAAAATTGCAGCGGTACGGCCGGCGATCGCGACAACTTCAGCGGTACCCGTAATCAGCTCAAACCCCGATGTTATCGCTCCGGATGTTGCCGTTGCGTCGACAAATGCTCCGACCGTGAGGGCCGAACGCGCGGATTATCGCCCGGCGGTCCGGCGCGTGTACGAAGCTCCGGTAGCAGACTTTCAACCGGCCGTTGTTAAGGACACATCTAACGGCTATTTGCCTGGCGAAGAAAGCTATGTTCGTACGATCGCCAGCCTTTCACGTTCTGTTGAGAGCCAAAAGGATAATACGATACGCGGTTCGGAACGCATGTCATTCGAACGTGACTTGGCCGTCGTCGACGACGCGATAACCAAGATGAGGGTCGAGGTCAAAAAGGACCCGAAGAACGAATCTGCCAAACAGGTGCTATATTCGTCCTACCAAAACAAGATCGACCTGCTCAGCTCGGTCTCGCAAAAAGAGGAGCTCGTCGCGAGCCTGAAATAATAACAAGCACCAAATGTTTTTTCGAAGTAGAAAATTAACGATCGTGTCCGCCATAGCGGCGATCACGATGGCGGCGGCGGGTGCTGTATTCGCCCAGTCAACGTCGGCACCGATGCCTCTGCCGCCAACGGTCGAGCGAGGCCGCGTCCCCCGCGTGGCCCCGCCTGTCCGGATTTGGAACGAAGACCACGAGCGAGCCATCAAAACAGACGCAAATATCAACCTTTCGCTATGTGTTCTCCAGGGCGACGTCAAGGTCAATGGGTGGAACCGCAACGAGGTGCGCATCCTCGTGACCAACGGCCGGAATTTCACTTTTAAGGTCCAGCAAAAAAGCGCGAGATCAGGCGATCCGGTTTGGATAATGGCAGTTGCCGAGGCGGCGAATAAGGAACAGGCCGGCCCGATCAGCGAATGTCTGCGCGGTGACGAGATCGAAATAGACGCTCCCGTAAACGCAACATTCAACCTAAAGGGTCAAGAGGTGAATACCGTAGTCGACGGCATTCGCCGCGTTAGTGTTAAGAACGCGGGCGGCGACATTTCAGTGCGAAATATTTCAGACGGCGTAACGGCCGCGACCTATCGCGGGGATCTGACCGTCGAGCAATCTAAAGGTGCGATGGTGCTTGAAAACACGGCTGGCAACATCCTCGTTTTTGACGCCGGCCCGAGCGAGATCGGCGATATATTTAAGGCAAAGACCACGAGCGGAGCCATCTCGGTCCAAAAGATCGGCCATCGCCAGATCGAGGTAAATTCTATTTCGGGCACTGTCGCCTATAATGGCGACATCCTGAGCGGCGGCTCTTACAGTTTCTGGACCTCGAACGGTTCCATCAAGCTCTCGCTGCCGGCAAACTCGTCGGGCATGCTAACGGCATCGTATGGATATGGATCGTTCAACTCGGAACTGCCGTTCAAGCTCAACACTGAGACCGTCACGCCGGGCCCGGTCAAGAGCATTATTGCCACGATGGGCTCCGGCGGCGATGCCACGCTAAAGCTGACCACAAATAACGGATCGATCTCGATCAAGAAACAATAGCTTTCGCTAAAACTCGGCAAGTTCGCGGCCCGTGCGTTCGCGAAACTGTTCCATCATCGACGGAATGTCACCGCCTGATTCGTCCCGCGTGATCCGCTCGACCCGCCACATCGGAAAGAAATAATCGGTCATCTGCAGAAACGGTTCGCCGGCGGCGATGGAGCGGCTCCAATCGTCAAAATAGCCGAGCTCGACGCCGCGCATTGTGACGCCCGCCGGGCCGATCTCACCGACCAGGCCGACCAGCTTTTCGCGCGGGCTATGCATAATGATGATGACGGCATCGCCGGATTCGAATTTCATGTTCGGACACTCCTAAAAACTAACGAATATCACGAAACTTGCCTATTTGCCATCCATATCGACGAATTCTTTTTCTTTGCGTCGAATTCATTTAGAATCAATCATAACGAACACGTTCTCTCGCTATGCATATCTCTAAGGTCGAACTTGAGAACATCAAGTCTCACGCGGCCGCAACTTTCCACTTTTCAAAAGGTACCACCGCTATCACCGGCGAAAACGGCGCCGGTAAGACCACGATCATCGAGGCGATAGCGTGGGCGATGTTCGATGTACTCGAATATAAGAAAGAGGATTTTGTCCGCCGAGGATCAAAAAAAGGGTCGGTCAGCGTCACGTTCGAGAGCGGGCTCGACGAGCGAGAATATATCGTATACCGAGACACGGGTGCCGGATATTACGTTACCGACCCGCAACTGCAAACGCGGATCGCGGTTAAGAAAGAGGAGGTCTTTCGGTTCCTGTGGCAGCATCTCGGCCTCGAGCCTGGAACCGACCTGAAGTCGCTCTTTCGCCAGGCGATCGGCGTTCCACAGGGAACGTTTACGGCCATCTTTCTCGATGGTGCGGCCGAGCGCAAAATGGCCTTTGACCGTCTCTTAAAGGTCGAGGAATACAGGCAGGCAGCCGAAAAGCTCCGCGAAACAGTACGTTATGTCGAATCACAGATCGCCAGTATTCGCGAAGGCATTGCACGCGCCGAGGGCGAACTTTCGCGTGCGGACGCTGTCGGCTCCGAGCACAAAACGGAATCCGAACGAGCCGCTCAGCTCGGTTCCGAGGTCGATATCATCGGCAAGGAGCTTGAGCGCAAAAAGGCACTTGTTGCGGAGCTCGATCTAAAAGAACGCAGGTTTACCGAGATCCAAAAGTCGGCCGACGAATTAAGATCTGAAAAAAGGCGTGCGGAGATAGTTCACAGCCAGAGTGAGCAAGGCGCGCAAGGTGCGGCTGAGGCTGCTCGCCTTATCGAAACGGTCCGTACGGCGTCGGCTCGCCACTTGGAAATACTTGGAAAATTGACCGAGCTCGAACGTGAACGGCACGAACGCGACCGCTTTCGCAGCCAGCTCGCGGAAACTGACGCCGCGATCGTCCACGTCCGTTCCGACCAGAAACGCCTGCTCGAGAATATCGAAGCGATGCAGAACGCTCATATGGAAATTGCGGCGTTACGGCCGAAGATCGAAGACCAGGAACGGCTGGAATCCGACATCCACAAGCTCCGCGACCTCGCCGCCGGGGCGAGATCGACGATCGCACAGATCGCGAGTCTCGATGACAAACTTGGCCGACTGCGTGAGAGTTACAAGGCGAATCAATCGCAGTTGACCGAGGCAGAGGCCAAAACTAGCGGTGTCCTTGACCTCGCTCAACTCGAACAACGGGACGCCGAACTGCATCGCGAAGCCGCGCGCCTGCGTGCCTCGCTCGAACGCGACGAGCGGTTTCAGAGTGAGATCAAGAACGGCTTTTGTCCGATCCTGACGCAAAAATGCCTGAATCTGCAAGAGGGCCAAACGCTCGAGGCGTTTGTTTCGAGTCAATTTACGGAGTTTCGAGGCCAGATCGCCACGATCGATTCCGAACACGGCTCGGTAGCCGCGCAACTCGCGGCCGCTCGGCAGGCGCAGCAATATGCAACTGCTCTCGCAGGCCTTCGCTCTCGTGCTGCTGAATTAAAAGACGAGGGCACGCGGATGGCCGACGAAAGGTCCGCTCTAGAAAAAAGCGTTTCGGCGATCGGCGAGACCGAGCATCAGCTGGCCTTATTTGAAGGCCAACTTCGAGTACTAGACGATCCGCGTTCGCGTGTTAAGTTTCTGGAAAATGAGACGAGACGCGAGATCGAATTGAGGGCCGGCGTCGGCGAGATCGAAAGTAATATAGAACGGCTCGAAAACGACCGGCATATCAGCGTCGAACAACTCGAAGCGTATAAAGACCTCGACGAAAATTGGGCGTCGCTCACAGTCGAGCGTGAGTCAACCGCCGAACCGTATCGAACATTCATCGCTAACGAAGCGCAGGCCAACGCTCTCGGCGAACGCCGCACAGAGCTCGAGACCGCAAAAGCCGATCTCGCCGAGATCGCCGCAAAAGCCGAGATCGCTCAACTCGAACTTTTGGCTGCCGCCGACGATTACGACCGCGAATTGCATTTATCCGAGCGGTCACGGCTGCTCGACACGGAACTCGAGCATGCCCGCATGAGCGCAACGCTCGACGCCGTGACGCGACGAACCGAGCAGCTGGCCGCTGATATTGAGCGGTTCGCCGAGATCCGCCGGTTGCTCGCAGGCGAGTTTCGTGAAAAGGAGCGGCTTGAGAAAGTGGCCGAGGCAACCGCCTTTATTCGCGACGCTCTGAAAGAGGCGGCACCGCGTGTCGCCCGCAATTACGTCTACCATGTCTCGCTCGAGGCAAATATGATGTACCGCGAAATTACCGGAAATGCCGAGCGTACGCTGAAATGGGCCGAGGATTACGCCATAATGCTTGAAGAGGACGGCCATGAGCGGCCGTTCCAGAGCTTATCGGGCGGCGAGCAAATGGCCGCGGCACTCTCCGTTCGGCTGGCACTTTTAAAACAGCTGACCGATATTCGCATTGCGTTCTTCGATGAGCCAACGACCAACATGGACGCGACACGCCGCGAGAATCTCGCAATGGAGATCAGCCGCATAACGCATTTTGATCAGCTGTTTGTTATTTCGCATGATGAGACGTTTGATAGTTACGTCGACAATGTGGTCGCAATTTAAATTCTGATGAAAGAAATATTTCGCCGCATTTCGTTTCGACTTGGCTTTTTGTTGATGACCGCCTGGTTTGCCGTCTTGAACATTCTTGACTATCTGGGTTCCGATCGACCGTACTTACCCGACGTCCCGCACTTTTTCGGAGTTCCCTTTTCGATCTACCGATGGGGCTATCCGATAGGAATCATGGGCTTTGACTGGGTCAACTTCATCGTTGACCTGATCATAATTTTTGTCTTCGCATTTATTACCGGCATGATCTTTGTGTCAGTTTCGCTAATTTATTACCGGGGAATTGCCCGACGAAGTCAATCATGAAATCCGTGACAATAGTATGCGACGGCTCGAGCCTCGGCAACGGAAAAGGTAATCCGCGTGCGGCAGCGGTGGCCGTGCTCGGGTTCAAAGGCCTTTGGAAGGCCGTCGGTGAATATCTTGGCGCCGCGACCAACCAGCAGGCCGAGATCGCCGCAGCCGCTATCGGTCTCGAAAGCTTGAAAGAAGTGTGCTCGGTAACGCTGATGTCGGATTCACGGTACGTCGTCGAAACGATGGGCGGAACGTGGAAACGAAAGACCAATCACGAATGGTGGAAACGGCTCGATGCGGCGGCCAGAAAACATCAAATAAAATGGATGTGGGTCAAAGGCCATAATGGCCACGAGGTCCAGGAAGTCGCCGATTCGATGGCACGAAAAATGGCTGAGCTCGGATATGTCGACGCCGCGCTTTTAGAAGATGCGGTGGTCGAACTCGGAGTATTAGAAATTTGACCCGCTGGGCCAGTCTACAGGCATCTGGAAAAGATCTGCGAACGACCATCAAACATCTCGCGGCAAACTCTAATTGCCGGCCTTCGGGCCGGATCGTTTCGTATGCTCGGATGTTGGCCCTAGTGATCGCGGTATTCGGCCTTGCCACTTTCGGCGATGCGCAACGGACGGGATCGGGTTGGACGTGGCAAAATCCCCTGCCTCAGGGTAATTCGCTGTATTCGATAAGTTTTGCGAAGGACAAGCTGAACGGCTTCGCGGTTGGGGCGGACGCCACGATTCTTCGGACGACCAACGGCGGCTTTCGCTGGGAACGGCAAGTTTCGCCCATCGATGTAGTACTTTCGGGTGTTTGGGCACTGGACCGGGATAATGCGGTAGCGGTCGGCGCCCGCGGAACGATCCTCAGGACGGACGACGGCGGCAAGTCATGGTCGCCCGTGGCTATCGACGTCCGTGACCATCTCTATAGCATTACTTTTTCAAAAGCGGATCCAACAAGCGGCTGGATCGTCGGAACGTACGGCCGGATCCTCAAGACCGTCGACGGCGGCCAGACATGGCAAAGTCAGAAGTCGACGGCGACGGATCATTTACTAAAAGTAGCGTCGTTCGGCTCCAACCTGGCGGCGGCGGTCGGCGTCCATGGCACCGTGATCACGACCCGTGACGGCGGAGCGTCGTGGGCATCCGCAGCCCCGTGCGGCGACGCGATCGTCTCGGGCGTGACGTACTTTACCGCCGACACGATGATAGCTGCAGGATACGGCGGTTGCGTCGGACGCAGCGTCGACGGCGGCTTAACGTGGTCGAATGTTGGGCTGTACAGCAAGGCTGACCTTTTAACGGCGACCGCGGCGGATCCAACTGAAGGGACGATAACCGATGCGAACGGCCTGGTCTGGCTTACGGGCGACGCGGGCGTGACATGGCTTCCGTTCAACGTTCGGACAAGCCCAAAGCTGCTGGCAACCTACTTTGCCGACGCATTCACCGGCTGGGCCGTCGGTGATAATGGGCTCATCGTCCGCACCGATGACAGCGGTTACAGCTGGCAGCGTTTGAGCGATGGCGGCCGCGAAGACGTCAACGATCTCACCTTTTTGGATGGTCAGATCGGCGTCGCCGTAGGTTCGGCTGGCCGGATCTGGTTGACGAATGACGCCGGGCAAGCGTGGCTGCCGGTATTTTCGGACACGCAGGAAAATCTCAATTCGGTCAATTTTTACGATGGCCAAAAAGGCTGGGCCGTCGGCGATAAGGGCACCGTTTTGCGAACGATCAACGGC
This sequence comes from Acidobacteriota bacterium, assembly GCA_040005135.1. Taxonomy (GTDB): domain Bacteria; phylum Acidobacteriota; class Blastocatellia; order Pyrinomonadales; family Pyrinomonadaceae; genus OLB17. The sequence goes on from JBDTZO010000093.1 coordinate 10,967, forward strand.
GGCGCGAGTTGGGGTAAAGGCATCTCGAACATCACAGAGGACCTGCTAAGCGTCAATTTTGTGACGGACAAGCTTGGTTTTGCCGTCGGGGCGAACGGGATGATCCTCCGGACCGAGTCGAGCGGAGCGTATTGGGAACAATTCGAATCCGGCACACGCCTTTGGCTTGAGGACGTTAGATTTCTGGATGATAAGAACGGAGTCGTGGTCGGCGACAAAGGCACCGTGCTCCGCACTACAGACGGCGGGATCTCGTGGTCTAAGGTCAAGACCAACCTGCGCGAAAACCTATATTCCGTGAGCTTTTTCGACGACAAAGACGGTTACGCGGTCGGTTCGTCCGGTGTGATCATGCGGACTACGGATGGCGGACTCTCGTGGAAAGACCAGGAATCGCCGTCGCGGTCAAACCTTTTTGCCATCCAGGCTTTCGGTCCGGAAAATGCGATCGCGGTCGGCGAACTTGGCACCGTTCTCGTCACCGAGGACGGCGGAAAGACATGGCTGATCCAACCCAATATCACCGGTAAGGTGCTTCAGTCGGTCGTCTATCGCGGCGGGAAAGACGTGTGGACGGCAGGCCGCGGCGGAACGATTATGAAGCGAACCGAGCCCCTGTCGCCGAGATCGATCTCATCGCCGAAAACTCCGCCTGTTTTCGCAAAGGCAGCTCCACGATTGCGTCCAAAAGCCCGCGATCCCCTCGTGACGATCACCGATGATGGCGATATCCCTGCCGCCGTGCCGCCGAAAAAGAACTAAGCTGCCCTAACGAGCACCGAGATCCACTCGCCGTCCGCATCGATCACCGGCTCAGTTTTACCGCGAGCAGTCAGAGCGTCGACGATCATATATTTTTGGAAACCGAGAATGCCCGAGAGCAGCAGCAACTTGCCCGTTTTCGCGAGGAGCAGGTCAAGCAGCGGCAGAATCACGTCGATCGTGAGATTGGCACAAACGAAATCGAAAACCGGCGACGTATCGTCGATCGAACCCTCAAAAAACTCAATGGCGTCGGCAACGCCGTTCAATACCGCATTTTCCCGTGCGATTACGACCGAGTCACGATCGGTATCGCATGCGATGATAGCAGTCCCACCAAGTTTTGCGGCCGCAATTGCCAGAATGCCTGTGCCCGTTCCGACATCGAGAAACGTTTGTTCCGGCCGGTAAAGCTCGTCGATTTTCCTGACGCAGAGCTTGGTCGTCTCATGCGTGCCGGTGCCGAATGCCATGTTCGGCTCGATCCGAATGACGAATTTTCCAGCAGCGTCGACATCTTCCCAGGGCGGAGCGATCACAAAACGGCCGATCTCGGTCGCTTTCCAGTGCCTTTTCCACTCCGCGAGCCAATCGGTCTGCTCGACGTCTCTTAACCCAATGCTGAGGACTGCATCGGCGGAAAAACCGTAGATTCGAAGTGATTCTCCGACGCATGCCTCGATCTCTGCCATGTCCGGCGCCGTCTCGAAGTAGCCCGAAACGGTCAGGGGTTCATCCCTTGCTTTTCGCAAACTGTCGATCTCGGTGCCCAAAGCATCGAGCTGGTTAAACGCGGACTCGATCGCCTCGGTCGCATGCGGTGCGCAGACGATCTCGATCGCCGTCCATGATTGAATTTTGCTTGCCATTTATATTCGGATCTTTATGCGTGCTTTTCGAGCCCCATTTCATCGAGTGCTTTGTCTAGATTCCGCCAGTCTTCGACAACCTTGACGAAGAGCTTGAGAAACACGTGTTTGCCAATTAGATTTTCGATGTCGACACGCGCCTTGCTGCCTATATCCTTTATCCGAGCTCCCTGTTTGCCAATAATGATCTTTTTCTGCGACGCCCGCTCGACATAGATAGCACAATAGATGCGCAGCATTTCGGGGTCCGATTCGTCAAAAACTTCGGTGATCACGGCCGTTACGTACGGTATTTCTTCGCCGGTCGTCGCGAGGATCTTTTCCCGAACCATTTCGGCAACGATGCTCCGAACCGGCTGATCCGTCATCTCGTCCGCGCCGAACAGAAGCTGGCCCACGGGCAAGTGCTTGATGATCTGATCTAGAAGATTATCGACCGCCTGGCCGCGAAGAGCTGAGATCGGAACGATCTCCGCGAATTCGAACTCGCTCGAATAGCTCTGGATCAGCGGCAACAGGTCTGACTTCTCTTTTATCTTGTCGATCTTATTTAGGACAAGGATCGTCGGTTTTTCGGCTTTTTTGACGAGGTCAAAAACAAACCGGTCACCGTTGCCGGTCGAGACGCTGGCATCGCGCATCAGAACCAGCAGGTCGACCGTCATAATTGCATCGTGGACCGCAGCCATCATTCGTCGGTTGAGCTGATATCCCGGCTTATGAACACCTGGCGTGTCGACGAACACTATCTGGCCGTCGTCACGCGTGACGATGCCCTGTATACGGTGACGTGTGGTTTGTGGCTTGTTCGAAACGGCGGCGATCTTTTCGCCTACAAGTCGGTTCAGCAGTGTCGATTTTCCGGCATTCGGACGGCCGACGAACGCGGCGTAACCGCTGCGAAATGTCTTGATGCTCATCCGTACGACGTTAGCAGATTTACTCGCTCATTCAAACATTCGCGAGTTTATTGCGGTTTTTTGAGCAATGCCTGCTTGCCGGCAATAGCGGATCGATATGCCCCGTCCGTAACCTCGCCGATATTTATTGCCTCGTCGTAGAGCTTCATTGCGTAATCGGTATTACTGGTAAATTCATATATGCGGGCCAGGGCAACGTACGATAATGAAAGTAGTGCTTTGTCCGTTTGGATCTCTTTCGGGCCGTCGCTCTTCAGCCGTTCCTTCACAGTACTTATGACATTGCTGTACGCGACTCGTGCCTCTAATAGCTTTTTAGTCAATGCATCCTGGTCGTCGAGTTTCTCGGCCGATAGACTCGCCACGCGGCCAATGTTGTAATACACGCGCGGCTCCAATGGATACTGCGCCGAGAGCTGTTTTAGATCCGTCGCAGCTTTTTCAAAATCCTTGGCGTCGATCGTCTTCTGGATCTCAAGCAGGCGGATGGTTACCGGATTCTCCACGGAGACCTCGACTGTCGCCGGCCGTGCCTTCCTTTCAGCACGGGCCGCGAGGGCTCGTCCCGCGGCATCTGAGTTACGGGCTAGCCGGTCGACTTCCTTGGTCGGGTCAAATGTGGCGATCATCTCGCGAATGGACGAAGCGACGTCAAAGCCCGAGTCCTCGACTCCCTTTAGCTGATCGGCAAAATAGAACGCAAGAACGCCGCCGCGTTCGTATGCCTCTGTTAACTGGAGGGCGGTTTCATCCGCAAGTGTTCGTTTATATCTATCGAGTTCGGCGCTTACAGCTCGTTTTTCATCGGCTGATTTGACGACCTCGATCTTTTTGCGCGCTTCTTCAGTAGCAGCTCGAGCACGCGAATATTCGATCTGGCGGGCATCTATCGCGGCGACCAATGACCGCGAGACGGTTAAATAGACGTCGGGCGAGACACCGGCGTCGGATTTTCGGCGCTCGTCGAGGAGCGGCTTGATCGAATCCTTGATCGCGAGAACGTCTTTTGAATTCTTGAGGATCAAGGGATCGATCACAAACTGGATAAATGCTCGCCGGACGTCTGAGTACGTCAGGTCCTTGTCCGGGGGTACGACGACGAAATAATCATCCTTGATATTAAGGAAATTGACCGTGCCCGTCGGTGCCAGCATTTCTGGAACGATCTCGAAGCTTCGCTCGCGGTCACGCGTTTCGATCTTTTGGAGCACGGTATTCTTGCTGCCGCTCTTTTGTGTCTGGACCTTGACCTTTTCCGTGTAAAAGACTTCGGGCTTGGTGTGCATGTAATCGAGTAACTCGCTCACCATTTCGCGGGCCGATGGCCGGAGCGTCCCGTCGGCCGCGGCTCGGTAAAGCTTGACATAATCGTCGAGCTTGCTGCTGATCCCTGAACGCCGGTAAAACTCGCGGGCGAGCGGAGCAAAATCGAGCACATCGAGCAGTTCGCCGGGGAGATCGCCTGTGAATGACGGATCGAACATCTCCGGCAGCGGCGCCAGTGCATATGCCATTGAGATAAAGGGTGAAACGATCTCGGCCTCGGTCGCCTTAGGATGCCGTTTTCGATATTGGATCACGAAGGTTGATATCCGCGCACGGAGGTCTTCGTTTAGCCCGGCATTATCGGCCAGTAACAGATCTCGAAACTTGCTTCCGCTGTCGGACAGAGTAGTCTGGATCACCCTGACGTCCTTGCCGGTCGAGTCCTTTTCGCGGGCCATTTCCAGTGCCGCCAGCACGATGATCACTCGCTTTTCCGCATCGATCTTTACGCCGTAATTCGAAAGATCGAGAACCTGCGTACCGCCCTGAGCAAACGCGGCACTCGAAAAGACCATTAGGACGATTAACAATAAGAACTTACGCATTGATTAATTATGTGAGCCAAAGGGAAATAACGTGTGTAGTCAAACTAAATGCCGCTTTCAAAAAGATGTTCGCGACCGCCCGAGGGATGCATTTCAATTCAACGAAATAGAGGATAAAGGTTGAAGCCGCTTCATCCCTTACCCTCTATTTACCGAAAACTTCTCTGGTTCCTAGTTAAAGCTGGCAAGCGCCTCGGCTTCGTTCTCGAAAACGTCAAAAACGGTAAGCAGCTTAGTGATGGCCAACAGATCCTGGATCTTTTCGGTCAGATTCAAAAGCTTGAGCGTCCCGCCCTCTTTGCTCACGGCCGTAAAGCTGGAAACAAGCTCGCCGATGCCGCTCGAATCGATGTAGCCCACGTGTCCGAGATTCAGGATCAGCTTGGTCTTGCCTTCGCCAAGAACACGGCGGATGGCACCTCTTAATGCAACACTTCCTTCGCCGATGGTGACCTTTCCATCGAGATCCAGAATGGTCACGTCGCCAGCCTGACGTTCAGTTATAGTAATATCAGCCATTTTTATTCTCCTCTAAGGTTAACTAAATTGTTTGATAGCAGATTTTAGACCAATCGCGGTAGAAAAGTCCAAATAAAAACAAGAGTTTATCGTTTCTTGAGCATTTTGACGATGAGCCCGCCGCCTTCAGGATGGGCCCAGTTGACCTCGTCCATAAAAGACCGCATAAAAAGGATGCCGCGGCCGCTTGCCTTGAGCAGATTCTCGCGATCGGTGGGATCCGGGATCTGATCGACCGAAAAACCGGTCCCGAAATCACGTACGCTGAGTTCAAATCCGGTGCCCGTATCAGCCATCACCACCTCAACGTTCTTGGTCGCGTCAAATTTGTTGCCGTGCTTAACCGCATTGGCGACCGATTCGCGGACCGCAAGGTCGATCGCAAAGATCATATCGTCAGCTAATCCTATCGAACGGGCAAACTCTTCGGCTTGAGCCGCTGCCTCGTCCACAGACTCGATCTTGCTGGGAAGTTTCAGTTCCTTGGTTTCAGACACAATATTATGATTTGTACGTTAAAGGCTGACTATGCATCCTGTCAAGACAAACCGGTCCATGTCGGGCTAAAATACTCACAATGCTTATCAAACCAGCCCGGACGATCCGGGGCGAACTAAAACTTCCGGGTGACAAATCTATCTCTCACCGGGCCGCGATGATCGCTTCGCTGGCAAACGGCCGGACGGCGATATCGAATTATGCCGAAAGTGCGGACTGTGCATCGACGATCAGCTGCCTGAGGGCTTTGGGCGTTCCGATCGAGCGAAGAGGCACCAATATCTTCGTGGACGGCGTCGGACGGCAGGGTCTAAAGTCTCCCACCGGGCCCCTCGACTGCGGCAATAGCGGAACGACAATGCGTCTCATGACCGGCGTTCTCGCTTGTCAGAGCTTCGAATCCGAACTGATCGGTGACGCGTCGCTATCGAAACGGCCGATGAAACGGGTTATTGATCCAATGGGGTTTATGGGTATAACCGTTGAATCCGTTGATGGCCATGCTCCGCTGCATGTTCATGGAAACGGCTCAGCTGCTGCGGCGGAGCACACGCTGGCGATCGCGTCGGCCCAGATCAAGTCCTGCATCCTGCTTGCGGGGCTAAACGCCGCGGGCACGACCATCGTCAATGAGCCGACGCCCACTCGTGACCATACCGAACGGATGCTGAGATGGTTCGGCTCCCACCTCACGTCGGTCGCTGGAAAGATCTCGCTACGCGGTGGACAGGAGCTTACCGCCCGTGACTTGTCCGTGCCGTGCGATATCTCGGGGGCGGCATTTTTTCTTGTTGCGGCCGCCAGTTTGCCCGGATCCGGATTGACACTCATTAATGTTGGCCTTAACCCGACACGGACTGGAATTATCGAAGTTTTGACCCGACTGGGCGTTGATCTGACCATTCAAAACGAGCGGATCGAATGTAATGAACCCGTGGGCGATATAATCGTCCGCGGCGGCACCAGTCCGCTAGGGTCGGATTCGAATGTTATCGACGGTTCGCTGATCGCTAATCTTATCGACGAGATCCCAATCCTAGCTGTCCTCGGCACACAGCTTCACGCTGGGCTCGAAGTTCGCGATGCCGCCGAGCTAAGGGTGAAGGAATCCGACCGCATCACATCGATAATCGAGAACCTCCGGCGAATGGGAGCGGCAGTCGAGGAGTTTCCGGACGGCTTCCGCGTGGCACCGTCACAATTAACGGGTGCACCCGTCGATTCGTTCGATGATCACCGAATTGCGATGGCGTTTGCTGTCGCCGGTCTGCTTGCTCGCGGTGATACTGAGATCGAACGGGCGGAGTGCGTCGACATCTCGTTCCCCGGATTTTTTGAGACGCTCGCTGGCGTGATATTGCGGGGGGCCAACTCATGAAGGAAAGACCGCGAATAGTTCTCACCGGATTTATGGGCGTTGGCAAATCGAGCGTCGGCCGCCACGTCGCCCAGATGTTGGGCGAACGCCGCTTCGATCTGGACTCGATAATCGAAGGTGATCAAGACCGCTCGATCGCGGAGATCGTCGACGCCGAAACAGAAGCCGGATTCCGGGTTATCGAGACCCATCATTTGGCAAATATAATTGCGGACGACACGGTCCGGATACTGTCTCTCGGCGGCGGCGCATGGACGATCCCTATTAACCGTACGATGCTGCGAGAAAAGGGTTTTACGAGCGTTTGGCTCGAGGCGACATTTGAACATTGCTGGCTCAATATTGCGTTTTCACGTCGAGATCGGCCCCTGGCCAGGAATAAAAAGCGGGCTATCGAACTATTTGAGGAACGGCAAAAGGTTTACTGCCTGGCCGACTGGCACTTTATCGTGCGGCCCGGATCGACATCATATGACGTGGCAAAACAGATCAAGGAGGAACTTTTTTCGTAGATCCCGTAGTTTTGCTGTTGAAAATTTTCTGGAATTACAGCAAGATGAATTTACTAAAAGATCGGATGCATGAGCGTGTCGAACGTTCAGCTATTTTTAGAGCCGGCTCCGGATCCGTTACGATCCTGCGTCGGTAAATTATAGATTTAAGACGTTTTTTCTGGAGGAAAAATGAAGATAAAATTTTTAACAGTTCTTATGCTTGCAGTTGCTCTGTTTATGAGTGCTTGCGGCAAAAGCGATGCTGACCTGACCAAAGCAGCGAATGACAAACTGACGGCTGACAAGATCACGGGTGTGACGGTGGCTGTGAAAGACGGTGTCGCGACGCTCAGCGGCGAAGTTGCCGACGTTACGGTCAAGAGCAAGGCCGAAGCTGCAGTAAAGACCGTGGAAGGTATCAAGTCCGTGACTGACAGCCTTACCACCAAACCGCTGCCGACGCCTGAACCGCCATCGCCCGACAAGATGCTCGAGGGTACGATCAACGAGGGCCTTAAGAAAAAGGGCTTTACAACGGTTACAGCGTCCGTAGCTAACGGCGAAGTTACGCTGAGCGGCACGATCGACAAAACAAAGGTGCCTGAGGCCATGATGGTGGCTAACGAAGCTAAGCCCAAAAAGGTAATCAACAATCTCAACAAATAGGTCGGATCTGGAGGAATTATGTCAGTACAAGAAAAATATCAATCACTTCTGGAACTCGCCAATTCAAATGGGACGACCTATGAGCTGAGCGAGGGCGACGGCGTCCTGCACGTCAACGGAACTGCTCCGGACGACGCTGCAAAAGCCGCACTGTGGGCTGAATATGAACGACTCGACCCGGACTTTCAGTCGAGCGATCTGATTCTCAACATCACGACCGGCTCCGGTGATGCCGGCGGTGGAGCTAATACTTATTCGGTCGTGTCGGGCGACAGCCTGAGCAAGATCGGCGGCAAATATGGGCTTCCATGGAAAGCCATCTGGGACGCTAACCGCGACATCCTACACGACCCGGACAAGATCTATCCGGGACAAGAATTGAAGATCCCGTAAGCGGATTTTCGATGTTCGATACGAAAAGGCCCGCTCGAAAACCGAGCGGGCCTTATTCGATGTAATATGAGGATCTATGGATCTAAAATTTCAGGTAAAGATAAAGATACAAAAGCCGGTCGACACTGTATTCGATGCGGTCTACTCACCGGAAAAGCTCAGCGCCTATTTTACCAACGGCGGAGCGAGCGCTCCGCTGGATCAGGATACCACCGTCATGTGGCGTTTCGCTGACACGCCCGGAACAGAACCCGCGGCCGTCGACGTTTCAGTCATAGAAATGTTCCCAAACGAACGGATCGCCTTAGAATGGAATGGCGCGGGCGACCATTTCACACGAGTTGAAATGACATTTGAGGACGTCGGCGATAGCGAGACGCTTGTTAAAATAAGCGAAACGGGATGGCGCGAGACTCAGGCTGATCTGGACAGGTCGTACGGAAACTGCTTCGGATGGTCATTTATGATCTGTGCTCTCAAGGCGTACGTCGAACACGGCGTAGACCTGCGCAAAGGCTCGTTTTCCGGTATGTATTAGGAACGAAGTAGTGGCACCAAGGATTTTTTGCTAAAGTTCGGATAATGTCCCTAGAAACAGATTTTGTTGTTATCGGCAGCGGCGTCGCGGGACTTCGGGCATCCATCGAACTGGCTCAAAGCGGGGCCAGAGTGACCGTTCTGACCAAGGACAAAACGAGCGAATCCAACACGGAATACGCCCAGGGCGGTGTTGCCGTAGTACTCGCCGAGGACGACAATGCCGAACTGCACGAGGACGACACGCTTGTCGCGGGAGCAGGCCTGTGCGATATTGAGGCGGTTGAGACACTTGTCACCGAGGGCACGCTCCGTATTAAGCAGCTTATCGATTGGGGAGCCGAATTTGACAGCGAAGGCGGCAGGCTCATTTTTACTCAAGAGGCCGCACATTCACGCCGCAGGATCATACATGCCAACGGCGATTCGACCGGAGCCGAGCTCGTTCGATCGCTGATCGCAAAGGCAAAGACCGAGACCGCTATCAACCTCACACCATTCGCCAACACCGAAAGCCTGATCGTCGAGGACGGCCGTTGCGTCGGCGTACGGTTCCTCGATCCGATACTTCGTGGGCCGCGCGAGATACGCGGCAAGGCCGTTATTATGTGCACCGGCGGAGCGGGCCAGCTTTACCTGCATACGACAAACCCGACCGTCGCGACCGGCGACGGAATGGCGATGGCATACGCCGCTGGAGCGGACATGGCGGACATGGAGTTCGTCCAGTTTCACCCGACGGCGCTCAGTATCGAGAATGCTCCGCGGTTCCTGCTCAGCGAAGCGATGCGCGGCGAGGGCGGCGTGCTCAGGAACAAGTTCGGCAAGAGGTTCATGCCGCGATACGACGAGCGTGCCGAGTTGGCTCCGCGTGACATCGTAGCACGGTCGATCGTCGCCGAAATGCGTCGGACCGGAACGCGAAACGTCCTGCTCGACATGACCGCACTCGATGCCGATTTTCTGAAACACCGTTTTCCGAAGATCTATGAGACATGCAAGTTTTACGGCCTCGACATTGCGCACGATCCGCTGCCTGTCTCGCCGGCATCGCATTATTGCATGGGCGGCATTCGCACCGACCTTCACGGCCGCAGTACGCTGCCCGGACTGTATGCGGCCGGTGAGGTCACCTGCACCGGCGTTCATGGTGCAAATCGATTGGCGTCTAATTCCCTTCTCGAGGGACTCGTATTCGGTGCGCGCGCAGGCGAAGCGGCAGCTAAGGATTGTGCCCGAGTGGCGGTCAAGCCCGCACGGTCTGCCGAAATTCCTGTCGACCTCGGCCGTTCGAGCAAGATCTCGACAGCGGTAAAAAAGCGTATCAAGCGTGTAATGTGGGAGCGCGTAGGCATCTTGCGCGACCGTGAATCTCTCGAGCGTGCAATAAGCGAGTTCGATCAAATATCGGCCTCGACGCTCAGCACGTCTTCCCGAAATTTCGTTACGCTTGCCAGCCTCGTCGCAACGGCGGCACTTTGGCGTGAAGAATCTCGCGGTGGCCATTATCGCACCGATTTTCCAGAACAAAGAGACGAATTTAAGGTTCACTCCGTACAGAACGCAACGAGCGGTATCTCATCCGTCAAGATCATCAATTTCGCCCCGTAAAATGTGCTACACTGTTGCCACACTTAGGATCCACTACGTAAAATTTGAGCTCCCCGTTTTCTATTTGTTATGGAAGGAACGGCTACAACTCTAAACTTGGCGTCGATAATTTCGCATCACGCGCGACTCACGCCTGATGCTGAGGCGATCGTCTGGGAAGACGTTCGCATTTCCTACGGCGAGCTCGACCGCCTGTCGAATCGGGTTGCAAATGCACTGACGGCGATGGGCATCGGCCATGGCGATAAGGTCGCTCTTAACTGCCCGAACCTGCCATTCTTTCCGATCGTCTATTACGGCATTCTGAAAGCCGGAGCCGCCGTTGTCCCGATATGTGTTCTGTTTACGCCCAACGAGATCGAATACCATTTGCGCGATTCGGACGCCAAGGCTGTTTTCGTTTTCGAGGGCACGCCGGAACTGCCGCTGCTACGGTCGACAAAAGCCGCGTTCGACAACGTGGACAGCTGCGAGCATCTGGTCGTAATGACCAAAGACCTGTTCGGTGATTCGCCGATTCCCGAGCACAAGACGCTGACCCAAATTACCTTTGAACGATCGGAACAGTTTGAAACATACCCAACCCGTCCCGATGACACATGTGCGATCCTCTATACGTCCGGAACGACCGGCCAGCCGAAGGGCGCCGAACTCACGCACCTAAATCTTTTTTCGAATGTTACAACGACGTACTTCATTCATTTGCCGGTCCTCAATTTTACCGATGGCGTCCAAAAGACCTGCCTCATAACGCTGCCCCTTTTTCACACGACTGGGCAGACCGTGCAGATGAACACGCAGATGTATGCCGGCAATCGGGTGGTTCTGTTGCCAAGATTTGATCCGAAACAAACTCTGGACACGATGTTCGCCGAGAAAGTGAATTTTTGGGTCGGCGTCCCGACAATGTATTGGGCACTGCTCAAGTATGTCGAGGAAACTGGCTACGACGTCAGCCACGTCGCGGAAAACATAAAGGTGTGCTCGTCAGGCGGAGCTCCGATGCCGGTCGAGGTTATGCGAGCGTTTCAGGAGAAATTCGGCGTGCCCATTGTGGAGGGCTACGGCCTTTCGGAAACATCGCCGCTTGCGACAATGAACCATTTGGCGCTGCCGTCAAAGCCAGGAACGGTCGGCCAGCCGATTCTCGGCGTCGAGGTCCGATGTTTTGACGATAATGACGATGAAGTGCCGCGCGGCACTCGCGGTGAAATAGTCATCCGCGGTACGAATGTGATGAAGGGCTATTACAAACGGCCCGAGGCCACCGCAGAAGCGTTTAGGAACGGGTGGTTTCACACAGGCGACATCGGGGTCATTGACGACGACGGCTACCTTGCGATCGTCGACCGCAAGAAAGACATGATCCTTCGCGGCGGCTATAACGTCTACCCGCGGCAGCTCGAGGAGATAATCATTACGCACCCGGCCGTGTCCCTATGCGCCGTCATCGGCGTGCCCGACGACCGTCTCGGCGAAGAGGTCAAAGCAGTCGTTGTTCTCAAACAAGACGAGAAACTTACCGAAGTAGATCTCATTGCCTGGTGCAAAACGCAAATGGCCGCAAACAAATATCCCCGGTACGTTCAGTTTCGCGAAAGCCTGCCGATCGGGAGCACGGGAAAGATCTTCAAACGGGCTCTAAAGGAAGAGATCAACAAATAGTCGCTGGCTCTGAGCGGCGGTTCTACGTGAACATTGCGTTCGAGCTAATTTTACGCGAGACTTTATATTAGAAAGTCTCGAGTATGGTCTACGTAAAAATTTCCCTAATACTACTGTTTGTCGCTATTTTCGCCGACTCTTGTTCAAACGCGGCATCTTCTCCGACACTTACCCCCGAGAAGTCTGTGATCGCGGACAACAAATCGTATGAAGCATCACTCTTTCGTCAGAACTGCGCTATTTGTCACGGCCCCGAGGCTAATGGAAAAACTCTCGACGGCGGCAAGGTGATCCCCAGCCTGCGCACCGGAGCGTTCAAATTTACGACTGACGAACAGATCTACAATCAGATCGCCAATGGCGGCAACGGGATGGTGCCCTTTCGCGGCCAATTAACGGACCGCGAGATAAAACTGCTCGTAAACTTCGTCCGCAAAGACCTTCGCCACTCTCAATGATCGTGGAGACTTCAGTCCCTTTAGAGCGGGCCGCGGCTCGTATCCAACGAGCGGCAAGTGTGGTTAAATATCCCGTATGAAGATACTTATAACAGGATCCACTGGCCTGCTGGGCGAAGCTCTACAGAAGTCTTTTTCTGAAAAGGGCTATGAGATGCTCCTGGCATCACGCAAAGAGCCTTTCGACGACCGTCATATCCGGTGGACCATCGAAGACGGGTTTGCCGAACCCGAAAAGCTCGAGGGCCTCGACGTCGTTATCCATCTCGCCGGCGAGAATGTCAGCGGGCTGCGGTGGACCGAGGAAAAGAAAAAGGCGATCCGTGACAGTCGCGTTCTAGGCACTCGCAACGTTGTCAACGCAATTTCGAAGTTAAAATCCAAGCCCAAAACGTTTATCGCCGCTTCGGCGATCGGTTTCTACGGTGAACGCGGCGATGAAGAAGTCACTGAATCCTCCGCCGCGGGCGACACGTTTCTCTCAGACGTCTCGCGCGACTGGGAATCCGAATCACGACGTGCCGAGGACGCGGGGATCCGCACGGTTCTGCTCCGAACTGGGATCGTCCTGTCAAAAGATGGAGGCGCCCTCGCGACAATGCTGACGCCGTTCAAGCTCGGTGTCGGCGGCGTAGTGGGCAGCGGGAAACAATGGATGAGCTGGATCGCTCTCGACGATGAAATTGCGATAATTAACTTTGCGATCGAGAACGAGAATATCCGCGGAGCGATCAACGCCGTCGCTCCGAATCCGGTCACGAACGAGGAATTCACCAAAACGCTTGGCGAGGTCCTCTACCGGCCCACATTCCTTCCGCTGCCGCAGTTCGCGGTCAGCATGATCTTCGGCGAGATGGGCGACGCACTGCTGCTTGCCAGTACCAAGGTTCTGCCAAAACGTCTGATGGATGCCGGATTTGAATTCAAATATCCCAACCTGAAGGCAGCGATCGAGCATGCGGTGAAATAGGGCTTTCTTTTTACCGCAGATAAACGCGGATGGACGCAGATTAAGAAGCTGAGTAAGTATTTTTACTGACCCCTATTTGTGTTCTTCCCGCGTCCATCTGCAGTTACTTTTTCGTAAAAATGACCGGCCTGCTGGGAGCGGCGTCCGAAGCGAAAGGCGCGATCTGGAGATTTAGAAGATATTCGCCGTCGGGAACTTGGTTCGGAACGTAGATAAGCTCGGTGATCGTGTTATATATGCGTGTCGCCGTATGTGTTTCGCGGCTGCCGGGCTCGACGCTCCAAAAGATACGATGATTTGTTAGTTTTCCGTCGTCAAAGATGCGGTCGATCGACGGCAGATCGACGAGCAGGTGGCGGAAACCGCTTTCGACGATATACTCTATCGACTCGACGGTAAAGTACGGCGGAATATTTTCATCGCCGTACGCCCGCGTCAGCTTGTCATCCTCATTTGGCATGGTTCGGACGATCAGTGCCCCTCTGTTCGCAATTGCCGCCTCCGGGTCCCGAACTCCGTCCTCGACCATCGACCGAGTGATTACCAAATCTCCTTCGCCCACCTTTTCGGGTTCGACTGATATCAATACTGCGGCGATCAGTACGTCTTTCAGACAATCCGTCACCGAGATCCGCTCATCAGTAATATGCCCGACGCACTCGGTGTGCGTACCGTTGCAATGCGGGATGACCGTATATTGTTCAAAATTTACGCTCCCGCCGCGTCGCGTATCGCCGACAATATCGCCGGCCTCGCACGCTCTTGAACTCGCAGGTTCGACGCCATAAGCATTCGGCTGCGGCCCGTTGAACCGAAGTGGGATCGAGATGTCGACAGCCTTCTCGGAGTCGAACTCAACATCTTGTTCACCAACTTTTATCGATATGATCATTCGAGATCTATTTTATGACCAAAAGCAAACCTTTGTTCTTTGCAACCCGGATCTTCTGGTCAGCAGTGTAGGTTGCTCCGGATTGAAATCCGACAACTTCCGGAGCCGTGATCGTCGCCTTGGCGGGATCTATCCGGAGCTCTTTCCAGTTGATCTGCAGTTGAACGTCCGTGTCGTGCTCTGCCCAACTTGCGATAGAGACTAGTGCCGCTCCGTCTTTTTCGTAAACGGTCGCGAGCACTCTCGGATCGTTGGTCTTAACTGGGCAATTCGGCGACCAGTAGCCGAACATCTTGGTTCCCTGCATCCCGAAATCGTCCC
>JBDTZO010000189.1:0-67829 GCA_040005135.1 Acidobacteriota bacterium
AACCAAAGAGGCCGGCCCGTTAACTCATTTAACGGCCGGCCTCTTCGTTATTACAGATCTTTGTATTGATGAATCTCTGTACGGCTGTACATTGGACAGTGGAGGAATAGCCTCGATGCCTCGTTCGACCGGCAAAAAGGCTGAGCGCAACAGCACTGCGTCCGGGCCGCTGAGAACGTAGAGAGAGCGGCGTGGATGGAGCTTACCTTCGCGGGCCAAATTCTTCGATAAAAAAGGCGGCGAAGGACAGGATGATCAGCAAAATGCCGCCGAACATGACGTACCTGACCTGGCCAAAGATCCCGAAAAAGAACGCACAGACGCCGACAAATGCCAACAGCGCGCCCGTTCGGCCGACCGTTTTGGATACTGCGGTTGCTTCACTCATGCCCTAACGATACCAGACGATCGCCAAGTCCGCCATAATTTTGCACTCATTTTTGATATCCAGCCGGCAGCAAGCGGCCAGCTACAGCTTGAGCCGCTCATACTGAGCAAAGAGCCGCGTGATCTCGGCATTGAGCTTTTGCTTTTCGGCAGGCGATGTCAGCTTGTCGCGGCGCTTTACGAGCTCTTCGATCTCGGCGGCCAGAAACTCAGCCTTAGTCTCGGGCTTTTTGGGTTTGGTGATCTTGTACTTGTCGTCCATATGTCGAGTGTACTCGTTTATCGCGAATAGTTGATAAAAGCTGGAAGTCTATAGTCGACTGACTATTGACCGTTTAACTATTCGCTATTCACAAATTCCCCCTTTATCCTTTAGATATGGCTTCAAGGTTCAGTGCGGGAATATTGATGTATCGGTTTCGCGGAGGAGTGGCGGAAGTTTTGATCGTGCATCCGGGCGGGCCGTTTTGGGCCAGGAAGGACCTGGGCGCGTGGTCGATACCGAAGGGCGAATTTTTGCCCGGCGATGGCCCGCTTGAGACGGCCAAACGCGAATTTCGCGAGGAAACGGGGTCGGATGTGTCCGGCGACTTCATCCAACTGGTTCCCGTCCTACAGACGGGCGGCAAGCTCGTTCACGCGTTTGCTGTAGAGGGCGACTTTGATCCGGCAACGCTCGTAAGCAACACTTTCGAAATGGAATGGCCGCCGCGGTCAGGGCGGATGAAGGAGCTTCCCGAGGTTGACCGTGCCGAATGGTGCGACTTCGCGACCGCTCGTGAAAAATTAAATGCAGCACAGGCCACTTTGATCGACCAGCTGGAGCAATTGATCAGGATCCGGTAAGAAATATTTGACTCCGAGGCTGCTGAGGACGCTGATACGAAGCGACGAATCTGTTTTTTCTCAGCGAACTTTGCGGTCACTGCGTTTAACTCGTCGCGAAGCTGCCATCCTTTTTCAAGTGGTTGCCTTTCAGCTACAATCAAATAAAGAAGATCGGGCCCTAGAAAATGGAAATTTACTATAACGTTGTGCGCGACGCGGACGCCCTGAAAGCCGCCGTTGCGGAGCTGAAGGGGCACAGGTCACTTGGTTTTGACACCGAGACGACCGAGCTCGACCCGTACAAGGGCGACCTGCGGCTGCTGCAGATCAGCACCGGCGACAAGACGCAGGTCGTCGATCTCAAACCATTCCGTGACCGCGGAGACGTGCGGACGATGCCCGAGCTGCAGCCGTTGCGCGATCTGCTTGCAGACGAAACGGTCGAGAAGATCGCGCACAATGCCAAGTTCGACGCGAAATGGGTGCGACATCATTTAGGATGCGAGCTGGGCGGCATTTACGACACCTATCTCGCGAGCATTCTGATCTCGGCGGGCGAAGGCGAGCGGCGGCACGGACTCGCGGATGTCGTCCAGTTTTTCCTCGGGCGGACGCTCGACAAGGAGCAGCAGGTCAGCAATTGGGCAGCCGACGAGCTGACCATCTCGCAGATCGAATACGCGGCCCGCGACGCCGCGACGATGCCCGAAGTCAAGCAAAAACTAGAGGAACGCATCCAGATGGATGGTTTGGCCGAGGTGCTCAAGCTCGAGAACGAATGCGTCATGCCGCTCGCCGAAATGGAGCTGAATGGCTTTTTCATCGACCAGGAACGCTGGCGTGAGCAGCTCGCGGTCGTTACAGCCGCGCAGGCAAGATCGGCTTCCGAGCTGCAGGACATGCTCGGCGCCGGCATCGCTCAGGCATCGCTCTTTGGACGGCCCGAGATCAACCTCGATTCGCAAGCCCAGGTAACGGACGCTCTTGTAAATCTCGGGATCCCGGTGCCAAACACGACCCGTGCGTGGGAGCTGCAGCCGCTGGCCGAAAAATATCCCGTCGTCGCCAAGCTGCTCGAATATCGCGGCGTCGCCAAGGCGATGACGAGCTTTGGCGAGAACATCCTGGAATTTGTCGAGCCTAAGACTGGCCGTCTGCATGCGGATTTTCGCCAGATCGGCGCTCCGACGGGACGATTTTCGTGTTCGAAACCCAATCTCCAGCAAATACCTCATGAGGACGTTTATCGACGCTGCTTTCGCGCCGAGACCGGCCGCAGCCTCGTCGTTGCGGACTATTCACAGATCGAATTGCGCATACTCGCCGATTTTTCGCAGGACAAGAATTTTATCCAGGCGTTTGAATCAGGGCAAGACTTTCACGCGGCGACGGCGGCACAGGTTTTCAGCATTGCTGCGGCGGACGTCACGCCGGATCAGCGTTCGTTTGCGAAAAGGCTTAATTTTGGTGTCGTTTACGGGATCGGGGCCTCGAGATTTGCTATGATGACCGGCCTGAGCCAACCGGACGCCGAGAACACTCTGCGAAAGTATTTTGCGACGTATCCGCGAATGGACGAATGGCTCAGGCTGCAGGCGAAGAGCGTTTTGACCGAGAGAAAGACGCGGACGAGGTCAGGACGGCTCGCGCGATTTAACTTCAACGAGAGCGACCGCTCATCCGTCGGTGCCGCTCAGCGTTACGCCAAGAACATGCCGATCCAAGGCACGTCCGCCGATATTCTCAAACGCGCACTTCGGCTGCTGCACGAAGATATTCGCGGGACGTCCGCACGGCTCGTGAACATTGTCCATGACGAGATCGTCGTCGAGTGCGACGCGGCCGAGACCGCAGCGACCTCTGCCAAACTCGAATCCGCTATGCGCCGTGCCGGCCAGGACTACGTCAAGACGGTCCCGATCAAGGTGGACATCCACACCGCTGATGAATGGTGTAAGTGAGATCGGTGGCAAATGCCTCCGCTGTCGTCCCTACCTAAACGTCTGGCACTGGCGCATATCGCCGGATTTGAAACCGGTAGTAAAATACTGCATGCGCTGCTGGGCGGAGCCATGGGTGAAAGTCTCCGGCTGGACATAGCCCTGCGTACGGCGCTGGATCATGTCGTCGCCGACCGCACCTGCTGCGCGGATCGCTTCCTCGGGATCGCCGGGCTCGACCTGCCCTTTTTTAGCCGCGTAAAATGCCCAAACGCCGGCGTAGCAGTCGGCCTGGAGTTCGAGAGCCACGGACAAGCGGTTACTGCCGCCCTGAGCCTTGTCCATCGTACCGACGAGATTCTGGACGTGATGCCCAACCTCGTGAGCGATAACATAGGCTTGGGCAAAATCGCCGGGAGCCTTAAATTCGTTCTGTAGTTCCTTAAAGAACGCGAAATCAAGATACAGTTTCTGATCGCCCGGACAATAGAACGGCCCCGTCGCCGCGCTTGCGTTGCCGCAGGCCGACTGGATCTGGCCGGTAAAGAGCACGAGCTTTGGTGGTGTGTAGCGTTTGCCGGCTTGCTGAGGCAATATCTGGCCCCAAACGTCCTCGGTGCTTTTTAAGACCGCAGAGGCAAATTTTTTATTGTCGTCGCCGCCGACGGCGCGGTTAGCCGCCATCGGCGGTTGGACGGCCGTTTGGTCGGGAAGATTTTCGAGAAGTGCTCGCGGATCGCCTCCGCAGAGGTAAACAATGATCGCCAGGACGACGATCGCCATGCCACCGCCGCCGATCGCGAGGCCGCGGCCGCCGACCCCGCGCATATCCTCAACATTGCTGCTTTCGCCCTGATCTCTCCAACGCATAGAAAATTACCCTCACATTTGGTATTTCGTCCACCTGATTTACGCTGATTCTAGCACCTCGACGCCGAAGCACGAAGCATAAAATCCCGTCTTTCGTACGGCATCGTACGCCCGCGCCAGCCCGCGTCGTTTTCGCTCAAATAGATGAATTCCAATTGTTCATAAAATCTTGACAGATGTGGATTTACAGGATTATGATGCAAGAACGTTTTAGTTGCGATTTTTCTCCCCGCGTTTCCAAACAAAGCTTAGGAGGCACAATGATCAAACTAGACATCGTCAACTTGGTTGCCGATAAAACCGGCGTCGCCAAACAAAAGGCGGAGCAGGTCGTCGATTCCCTTTTCGAAGCGATGAAGAACGCTCTCGCCAGCGGCAAGCGCATCGAACTTCGCGGATTCGGCGTTTTTGTGGTTAAACCGCGAAAGCGCGGCGTCGGACGAAATCCTCGCACAGGGACCGAAGTGCCCATTCCAGCCGGCAAAACCATCCGTTTTAAGCCAGGTAAGGAGCTTTCGGCAAAGGCCGTCGACTAAGATTTGATACAATGAGGTCAGCCCGAGATCGTGGGCCCGCGGCGAGCGTCGTATTTTAAGCTCGCAATGCGAGTCGCGGTCTTTTTATTTAAATGACCGAATCTGACGAAATAGATTTTCCGTATATTATCGAGCGTCCCGTCATGCGTCCGACGGCCGCGACCTGGCTGCGGCATTTGCTGCTGCTGCTGGCGACATTCTGCACGGCGACGGTCGCGGGTACGCTTTATCCGTTCGGGCTCGCTTCGATGGCCGACTCGGTTCCGGATGCGGATCCGCAAACATTCAACGAGTTTCTGGTATTTCTCGTGTCGCTGCCCTGGCATTATTCGCACATGCTCGGCAAGGCGGTCTATCTTATCTGGACGAACGCCGAGTATTTGGCATACGGGCTTAAGTTCTCACTCTCGCTGTTGTTCATCCTGATCTCGCACGAAATGGGCCATTACATTGCGTGCCGACTCTATCGTGTAGACGCGACGCTCCCGTTCTTTATCCCGACGCCGCCGATGATCGGGCCGGCCGGCACATTCGGAGCGTTCATCAAGATCCTGTCGCCAATGCCCTCGCGGCGTGCCATTTTTGATATCGGCGTGGCAGGCCCGATCGCAGGGTTTATCGCCCTCATACCGATCGCTCTGATGGGAGTCGCGACAATGCAAATTGCGTCGCCCGAACAGGTTGCCTATTCACAAGGCGGACTGTCGTTCGCGGACCCGCTTTTGATGCGGCTGTTCGGAATGCTGTTTGGGGTAGATCTGCAATACGGGATCGGAAACGCATTCTATTTCGCCGCGTGGGTCGGCCTGCTCGTAACCGCACTCAATCTCATTCCGTCGGGCCAGCTTGACGGCGGGCATGCGATATACGCCGTTTTCGGCGAGAACGTGCATCGCTGGGCCGGACGGATCGCTTTCCCCGTGATGGCCGCGATCTCAGTGTTGGGCCTATATTTCTTTAACAGCCCAAGCGGATTCCTGATCGCAATAATCCTCGGGATAATGATGCGGGTCGGCCATCCGGAACCGTACGACCAGACGCCTCTCGACCCGAAACGCAAAATCATCGCGTTTGCGACCCTTATAATATTTGTACTTTGTTTTGTCCCGTTTCCGATCAAGATCGGTTAGCGAATAGTAAATAGTCAACCGAAGCGTGAGCTCGCACTATTTTCTATCCACTTTCACGCGCTTTCCGGCAGCAGGCCTTTGACGTCTCGGACTAGTTTTTCGACGTCTTCGTGGCCGTCGAGAGCGATCATGAAGAAATCGTAGCTTGTCTTAAAGCACACCATTCCGTTGCCAAAGAACCAGACGCCCTCGAGCAGAGGGTTGCCGCCAATAAGCCAGCTGATCGGGGCACCGGTGATGGTCTTCGGATTGAAAATGTTGGTCATCATGACGGCGCCTGACGCGAACGAAAATGCGCCGAGCAGCGGAGCTCCGATACGACGGGCCATGTCGCGTTCAAACTTGATCTGTTCTGACTCGGCATCTGTAAGATGGCCGTTCGAGATCAGTTCCTCGCGGCGTTTGAGATATCCGTCAAAGCTCTCGCCGAGCTTTTTGACCGACCATGCAGGGATCGCCGAATTAAAAAGCCAGTGCGAGCTGATACCCGTAAAAACCACGCCCAGCCCGGCGCCGATCGCCATCGAAACTCCGGTCGTCGCCGCTCCGATCGGGTCGACGGTCGCCCAGTCGACAGCCTTTTGAAACGACTTTAATCCTGAATCGAGGGCACCGGAGAGGCCTGAACCAAAATCGAAAACGCTTGAAACGCGTTTCGCATTCGTGCCGATCGTTTCGCGCGCGTCGTCAAAGAGCCGGCCCGCCTTGCCGGCGGCGTCGGCGACGGCATTCCCGGCCTTTTCGCCCGCCTGCGATGCAGCGTCGCGGATAGGTTCGCTGACGTCCCACGCTGTCTTGGCTGTATCGCCTGCGGTATTTATCACCTCGCCGGCCACCTTGACCGCCTGTTTTCCGACGTCGGACCGCTCGGCCTCGGTCCGTATGCGTTCGGCTCCTTTTTGCGCGGACTCGACGACCGCACGGGCACTGTCGCCGAGCTTGTCCTTAAGGCCAAGCTGTTCGTCGATCTCATCAAATTTCTCAGTCGCCTTTTTTTGCCAACGGTCAAATTTCTCTTTGTAATCGCTCATTCTCGTTTTCCTTCGATCGCATTTGCCAACTGCTGATTACGTCATAGCGGTCTCGTTTGTTCGCATTGATCATCGACGCGTGCCGATGCCTCTATTCTTACAACTTTGGATGCCGCATTCAAGCGATTTTTTGTCCGGCAACTTATTTTCGGTGCAGCGTCGCGTTATGTTAATCTTTGACTTTGCTCAGAGAATTATGCCGTTAGTTAAGTGTCCGCGTTGCGGTAAGGAAGTTGAGTTTTCGGGAAATGAATTTCGGCCGTTCTGCTCCGAGCGGTGCAAGCTGCTGGATTTTGGGGCGTGGGCGGACGAGGAATATGCCCTGCCGGCTGAAACTTCCTCATTGAGCGATGAGGATGTCGATAAGATCGAAAAGGCTCTCGAGGAAGGTAACCGAACATGAATTTGGCAGCAGTTTTGCTCGACGCCGGTCCGGTCGCCGCCGGGATCGGGCTCTTCGCCGGCATCGCGTTCTTTCTCGTCCTGGCGGCCGTTGCCTTTGCGGCGTTCCTAATGCTCCGGAAAACGCTAAAGATGGCATTTCGGATCGCGATAGTTGTCGTAATTTTGCTTATCGCGGTCGCGGGCGGCATCGCGTTTTTCGCGATCGGCATTGCCAGCAGCAGCGGCGGCCACCGTCCGCCGGCGCCGAACGCTCGGCCAAGGGCGTCCCAACCAAAATAACTCCCAACAATGAATGAGGGATCAAAAGCATCGCCCGATCCGGTCTGGCGCCGATATCTGCAATTGCCGCGAAATGTGATCGCGTTAAGCGTCGTCGCGCTTTTGAACGACACGTCGAGCGAGATCATATATCCGCTGCTGCCTGCGTTTTTGGCGTTGACGCTCGGGGCTTCGCCGTTCGCGATCGGCCTCATCGAGGGTTTTGCTGAGTCAGTCGCGAGTCTGCTTAAGCTTTTTTCGGGCTATTTGAGCGACAAATTCGACACCCGCAAATGGCCTGTGTTCTTTGGATACTCGATGGCCGCCATTACGCGGCCGATGCTCTCGCTCGTGACCAGCTGGCCGCAGGTATTGGTCGTTCGAATGGCTGACCGGATGGGCAAGGGCATTCGCGGAGCTCCGCGCGACGCACTTCTCGCGGCCAGCGTTCCAGCATCGGAACGCGGATTTGCATTCGGTTTTAACCGTGCGGCCGACAATCTCGGTGCCGTACTCGGCCCGATCATCGCTTACGTCCTGCTGTCGATCATAGCCGTGAATCAGGACGGCCCGACGGCGTCGGAGTATCATCGCGTCTTTCTGTTTGCGTCGATCCCCGTCATTCTCGGCCTGTTTGTCGTCCTTTTTTTCGTAAAAGAAGAAAAGCGGCCCACACACGGAGATGGTTCGGCCGCTCCGAATCTATCGCTGCGTGGCTTTAGCCCCAATTTCAAGTTTCTGCTCGTTATTGTTGCCGTATTTACGCTTTCTAATTCGACCGACGCTTTTCTGCTGCTGCGGGCGCAGCAATCCGGCGTTCATCCTGCGATGCTGCCGCTATTGTGGGTCGTGCTGCATTTGAGCAAAGTTGGCAGTTCGCTCGTAGGCGGCCAGATGTCAGATAAGTTTGGCCGAAAAAAGATCATTTTTACAGGCTGGATCATCTACGCATTGGTTTATTGCGGCTTTGCGTTTGTGACGTCGACATGGCAGGTTTGGGCACTATTCGTAATATACGGAACTTATTTTGGGCTAACAGAAGGTGTCGAAAAGGCCTTGGTCGCCGATCTCGTGCCCGAAGACAAACGCGGCACAGCATACGGACTGTACAACCTCGCGTTCGGCATCGCGGTGTTCCCGGCCTCGCTGCTATTCGGGCTCATTTGGACGGAATGGGGTTCGTCGACGGCATTTTTACTGAGCTCAGGAGTTTCGATCATCGCGGCGTTCCTGCTTTTGACGGTTAATACCAAACCGATCGAACAAAACGGAAACGGGCAGCTCGCATGATCGCGTCTGCCCGTCCATTCCAACCTCAATTTGATCCGATCTAATTATTTAGACGGATCGAGCTGATCAGCGTCCGAAAAGATGATGCGTAAGCTGACGACTCATCGTTCGGCACGACCGTGATGACGTAGAAAAGCCCGCCGCTGTCCATTTGCGTAGTGTAGACAGTGACGTTCTCAACGCGGTTCGTGACCGGCGACCTGCCCGACAGCATGGTCGAAAAACCCTCGCGGCCGTCGATATATGTCCGCCCATATCCGTTTCGCTGGCTTAGGTAATTGTTACTCTGCATCAGTCCGTTGACGTATTCCTGCGTCGCCTGCTGCAATGTTGCGTTTTGGGCCTGGAGCACGCCGACCATTGCCCCGCGCGTTATGCCCTGATCGCCGTACGCACCTTCCGGTGCGAACTGGACGTCGTTCGAGCCTGGAAACTGCTGCCAGTTCGACGGAATGCTCAGGCTGATGCCTCCGTTGGAATATTGGCGTACTCGCGACGAAGGATACGGGACATTATTTCCGTATCGTCCACCGGCCGCTGGGCTTGTGGTATTTCCCTGTCCTCCGCCGCTCCTCTCGATCTCGGCCATTGTCCGTGCCGCCGGCATTGCCCGGAGACGGGCTTTGATGCGTTCAAAATCGCGAGTGAGTTTGATCGGGTTCGACGAGACCTGCAGAAGGCCTGCCTCGCGGTTGATGTTGTTGTAGCGGTTGCCGGGATCCGGATGATCGCTCATCCACTGCGGCGTCCGGCTGCCTCCCTCGCTTGCGATCGTCTTGAACATGTTCGCCAGATCACGCGGGTCGTATCCAGCATTCGCCATAATGCGTGCACCGAGGACGTCGGCCTGAGTCTCGTATTCACGACTGTATTTAGTCATCCAAGTCTGTGCAGCAGCGGCTCCGAGTTCGGCTCCGGTCTGGCCGCCAAGCACGGCACCGCCGAGTATCAGGCCGATCATACCGAGCTGGTTGCCGACACTGCCCTGCTTAGTGGCTTGAGCTGTAGCGTGGCGGAGTGCGACGTGGCTGATCTCGTGGGCCATCACACCCGCCATTTCGCCCTCATTCTTAGCCGCCTCGATCATGCCGCGATTTACGAACATCGGACCACCAGGCAGTGCGAAAGCATTGATATCGCTTGCATTAACCAACTTAAATCTGTAATTGAAGGCCGGCTGCTGGAACTCACGGGGAATAGCGTCGACCAGGCGATTGCCCACCGACTCGATATAGCGCGTCGCGTCATCATCGTTGAGGATTGGGAACTGCTGGTCGACCTTTCGGGCGGCGTCATTGCCGAGCTTGATGTCGTCCTGGACCTTGTACTTGTTCTTCGGCATCACGATCCGCGTCTGAGCGCTGGTCGCAATGGGCAGAGCCCACATAGACAGCAGAGCCGCTGCCACCACTATTTGTTTCCCGAACATTGATCTCATTCTCTGATCCTCCGTCATCTGCATTCGTCACAATTCTATTTTATAGCGGCTGCCGCAAACAATCGAGCGAGCTTTCGCACGAGCTAAGATGTGTTGGCGTCCGTAAAGCGTTCGCCGCCATGTGACCACTGACTACCATTATCGGCATATGAACAGGATGTTACATAACCGACAGCAAACGACGCGCCGGAGCCGAAATTTGAGTATATCTAAAGGGACCAGGCGGTGATCCCGACATCGGCACGATTTGACGCCAAGGGCAAATAGACATGAATCGGCGGTTCGCTTATAGTTGGGTTCTAATTTCTAATTTATTTCTCGGAGACGACGAAAAATGGGTTTTAGCTTTTTACCAAAAGAAGATCAGTATTTTACTCTGTTTTCGCAGATGACCGCCAAGATCAAGGAGGCGGCCGATATCCTGCTCGAAATGATGAACGGCCCGTACGATCAGTACGTTGTCCTTTCCAAACGGATAAAGAGCGTCGAGCACGAATGCGACGAGATCGCCCACAGCGTAACGACCAAGCTCAACAAATCATTTATAACGCCGTTCGATCGCGAGGATATTTATACGCTGGCGATGTCGCTCGACGATGTCTGTGACTACATCGACGCGGCTGCCCGAGCGGTGGTTATGTACGATCTTCGGGACGTTAACGAACATTCACGCACCCTCGCCGTGATCATCCAGAAACTCTCACAGGAAATTCACGGTGCCATCGGAATGCTCAAAGAGTCAAAGGGCATGGAACAGCACCTGCTGAACATTCAGCGGCTCGAAAATGACGCTGACGAAGCCTATTACCGCGGCATCGGCGAACTCTTCAAGACCAACTCCGACCCGATCCAGATAATCAAACTCAAAGAACTCTACGAAATACTTGAAAACGCCACCGACCGCTGCGAAGGCGTCGGCAACATCATCGAGAGCATCGTCCTAAAGCATAACTAACAGCCAGCATTGCGGATATGGAGCATCAAACAGCATCTACGGCTTTGGTGGTTGTGATCGTTCTGGTCGCGCTCGCCTTTGATTACGTTAACGGTTTTCACGACGCCGCAAATTCGATCGCCACGGTGGTCGCAACGCGCGTACTTTCGCCCGGCATGGCCGTCGCGATGGCAGCCGTCTTTAATTTCGTCGCAGTCTTCGTTTTCGGAACGGCGGTCGCGAAAACCGTTGGCGGGGACATGATCAACATAGAAGCTATCCCTGAATCGGACCGGCTATATGTGCTACTCGCTGCGATCATCGGTGCGATAATTTGGAATTTGATCACCTGGTGGTTCGGCCTGCCGACATCGAGCTCGCACGCCTTGGTCGGCGCCTATGCCGGGTCGGCGATGACCTCTTTCATATATCACTCAGGATTTGACGGGTCGCTGATAGTGCTAAAGGCCGAAGGTTGGATCAAAACGATCTCGTTTATCGTGCTTTCGCCGCTGATCGGAATGGTACTCGGGTTCATTTTGATGGTGTCTGTCTATTGGATATTCCATCGCGTGTCCGTGAATCGAGTCGATCGGGTCTTCCGGGTCGGGCAATTGTTCTCGGCGGCGGCGTATTCGCTTGGACACGGAGGAAATGACGCACAGAAAACGATGGGCATGATCACCATCGTGCTGGTCGCCGGCGGATTTCTTCAGATGGGCCCGGGAGGTAGATTGCCGGACATTCCACTGTGGGTCGAGGTCTCTGCGTGTGCGGCGATCGCATTGGGTACACTTTCAGGCGGATGGCGAATCATCAAAACGATGGGCACCAAGATCGTCAAGCTCCAGCCGGTCGGTGGATTTTGCGCCGAGACGGCCGGTGCAATTACGCTATTCGGCGCGACCGCTTTTGGAATACCGGTCTCGACCACACATACAATTACCGGCGCAATTGTGGGAGTTGGGTCGGCAAAACGGTTTTCCGCCGTGAAATGGGGCGTTGCGGGCCGCATCGTCTGGGCGTGGGTTCTAACAATTCCGGCCGCTGCGGGCATCGCCGCCGTATGCTATTTCGGGGTACTTTCGGCCGAAAAGATCTTAGGGATCGTTCAATAGCAAACGATACGGCTCTTTACCCTACAGTACTCATCCAATTGAACAGTTACAGCCTCTTTGCACAGAGCTTGCGCGTGCTTGCGTCGCCGTTGACCTTTCAGCATCGCTTGCGCCGAGGGAGCCTAAATGACATCATTTTTATTTGAGAGTTGGTAATTGCGGAGGAAAAGACGATGTTGTCAGTACTGGAAAAAGCACAGGTTTTCGAAGACTATCTTACAATGCCGGATGAGGAGATCCACGCCCGCATCGATCTTGCGCGTGAGGAACTGGGCAAGCGGGTGATCATCCTCGGTCATCATTATCAACGCGCGGACGTCATACGACACGCTGATCTGACGGGCGATTCGTATCAACTTTCGATAATGGCTTCGCAAACCGACGCTGAATATATCGTATTTTGCGGCGTGCACTTTATGGCCGAGTCGGCCGACATTTTGGGAAAGGACTTTCAGCACGTCATCCTGCCGGACCTCGGTGCGGGCTGTTCGATGGCGGACATGGCGTCTATCGAACAGGTCGAGGACGCATGGGAACAGCTTCGTGAGATCGGCGTCCTTAAAAATAAGGTCGCACCGATCACATACATGAATTCGACCGCCGCGATAAAGGCGTTCTGCGGGCGGAACGAGGGCGTGGTGTGTACGTCTTCAAACGCTGTCCCGCTCTTCGATCTGTACCTAAAGCAGTTCGATAAGATGTTCTTTTTCCCCGACCAGCATTTGGGGCGGAACACGGGCTCAAAGTTCGGGATCCCGCTCGAACAGATGGTGCTGTGGAATCCGCACGAAGAGCTTGGCGGTAACACAGAGGATCAGCTCCACGCGGCAAAACTTATACTCTGGCGCGGACATTGTTCGGTACATGGCCGATTCAAGGCCTGGCACGTGGACAAGATCCGTGAGCAACATCCGGGAATGAAGGTCATTGTCCATCCTGAGTGTCCAAAGGAGGTTGTGGACCTCGCCGATCTTGACGGCTCGACTTCGTTCATAATCAAGACTGTCGAAGCATCGCCCGATGGCTCGAAATGGGCGATCGGCACCGAGGTCAACCTGGTCACCCGCCTTCAAGACCGGTTTCCCGATAAGGAAATTCGCCTCCTTGCCCCCGACCTGTGTATGTGTGCAACGATGTATCGCATCGCTCCGCAAAACCTGGCCTGGGCGATGGAAAACCTCGTCGACGGCAATGTAGTTAACGAGATCATCGTCGACGATGAGACCAAATATTTCGCTAATGTCGCACTGCAGAGGATGATCGAGTTGACTGAAAGCAAACGAAATTAGGGGCTGCGAGTCTCCATCCCGTCGAGCATAAACTTTGCCTGAGTTATGCAAAAGGATCTACTCTTGACGTCATATTGTCTGTAAATCGAGGAGATCTATCTATGGGCTTTGTTGAAAATAAATACAAAAAAGTACACGGAATAAAACAGGAACAGACAAATGCGTGTTGGGCCGCGTGCCTGGCATGGTGGATGAAAGCGACAAAGCATCCGGTGCCGCTGTCGCAGCACGCACTTCGACAGGAATCGGACATTAAGAACATGTATAAGTCCGATTCGGTCACAGGGACTGTTTTCACCAAAAATGAGAAGGACTACGGCATTCTCGAAAAGTGGGAATTGCTTTCTGTATTAAGGCAGCCCAGATTTGGGATGTACGTTCGTGAGGAAGCCAATATCAATCCATGGCACATCGCCGAAACTCTAGCTGATAACGGGCCGATCATCATCGGCTTTTACGACACGTATGCACAGGGCAATCATGTAAACGTCATATGCGGGTATGACGTTGACACTGATATGGTCGAAGTAATGGAGCCCCGTAACGGTCACTTTATCGAACGCGGACTTACAACATACATCGGCGGCCCGGATCCCAACGTCTTCGCCTGGAAAAAGATGCCGGTGGTTAATGCTTAAGATCCGATAAAAAGGCTGATTAGTCTGCCGGCTTTTAGGCCGGCATTTGCGTGTTTGACGCTCGGTGGACAGAGGAAATTCGTTTTCTTGCTTTATTCATCGCTCTCAACGAAAATAAGGGAAAGGAGTTATTTCCGATGACTGAAGCAGATACATCCGCGATCTCACGCATGCGATGCAGCGAGATAATGACGAGGGACGTAAGAACGGCGGCAAGTTCGGCCTCCCTGCGTGAGGTCGCCGCACTAATGCGCGAAGGCGACATGGGTGCCGTGCCTGTGGTCGAAGACGGCAAGCTGATCGGAATAGTTACCGATCGCGACATGGTCGTTCGGGCCATCGCCGAGGGTAAGGACGCATCGACACCCGTCGCTGAAGCGATGACGACCGAACTTTTCACCGTCAAGGCCGACGATTTCGTATTCGAAGCGGTCAGGTTGATGGGCGATAAGCAGATCCGCCGAATACCGGTGGTCGGCCCTAACGGAGAGCTGGCCGGCATAATTTCAATGGCTGATATCGCGCTGGAGACCGAGGACGACCTCGAGATCGCCGAGACGCTCGAGGAGATCTCGAGCGGTGCCGGGTTTTGGAAAAAGAGCTGAACCG
Source organism: Acidobacteriota bacterium (assembly GCA_040005135.1). Classification (GTDB taxonomy): domain Bacteria; phylum Acidobacteriota; class Blastocatellia; order Pyrinomonadales; family Pyrinomonadaceae; genus OLB17. The sequence goes on from JBDTZO010000189.1 coordinate 14,702, forward strand.
CTTGCGATCCGTCGAGCACTGTATGGCAAAGTCCACCAATAGATATTTTCAGTTTCTGGGTTCGTCTAAAAAGGCCCAGGTTTCCGGCCGGTTGTGGTATCCCGCGGCCGACGTTTACAAGACGTCCGACGGCTGGGTCGTCAAGGTCGAACTTGCGGGCGTATCGGTCGAGGATGTCGAGATCGATATTCAGGGAAACACGCTGATCATCGCCGGCTGTCGCAAGGACCGCTCGTGTGTTTCAGGTATCTCATATCAACAGATGGAGATCACATATAGCAGTTTCGAAAAAACACTTCGTTTTCCGTCCACGATCGAGGGCGTCACGCTTGACCATATGTTCGAAAATGGTCTGCTGATCATTCATTTGCATAAGGCGAAATAGGAAATCTTTATGGTCGAAGAAAACACAGAGAAAGCGACTCCTGAACGAGCTGAACTGCCGCAGGAATTTGAGATCGCGGTGCTGCCGCTGCAAAACACGACGCTTTTCCCCGAGACGGTCGTGCCGCTCGCGGTCGGCCGAGAGCGATCGACCCGCGCCGTCGAGGCATCACTTGCCACCGAGGAGAAGCTGATCGCGTGCGTCACGACCAAGACAGAGAACGTGACCGGCGACGACGCCCTACCAACGGACCTGTACAAGATAGGCACCATCGTTAACATAAAACGCATGATGCGGAACGAAGGCATTATGCAGCTGATCGTGCAGGGCCTCGACCGCTTTGAGGTCGTCGAATGGACCGGCGAACAGCCGTATCTAAAGGCCAAGGTAAAAATTCTGCCCGAACTTCGCCGCGTCGATGACGGCGAGATCGAAGCCCTGAAACGCAATATTCAAGGCATGATCCAGGAAGCCCTGGCATTGCTGCCACAGGTACCGCCCGAAGTTCGGATGGCTGTGATGTCACAGGAAAATCCGGTCCAGCTCGCTTACTTTTTGGCGTCCGTTCTCGATCTCGGGACCGAGACAGAGCAAAAAATGCTCGAATCGAGCACGGTCGACGGCCTGCTGACGTTGACCCACGCCGCTCTTGCCCGTGAGGTCGAGATCATGCAGATCCGCTCAAAGATCGCTAACGAAGCGCAGCACGAAATGGACAAATCGCAACGCGATTACGTGCTTCGCCAGCAGATGAAGGCGATCCAGAAAGAGCTCGGCGATGACGAGGGCGGCGAAGCGGCAGAGGCCGAACAGATCCGTGAGCGGCTCGAAAAAGCTGACCTGCCCGACGACGTTCGCAAAGAAGCCATGCGCGAGCTCAAGCGTATGGAGGCCCTGCCGCAGTCGGCTCCGGATTTCCACGTTATTCGCACGTATCTCGAGTATATTCTTGAATTGCCTTGGCGAAAGGCGAGCGAAGAAAAGCTCGATCTCAACGAAGCCCGCAAGGTACTCGACGAAGACCATTACGGCCTCGAGGACATCAAGGAACGAATTTTGGAATCGCTGGCTGTGGTCAAACTGCGGCCCGATTCCAAAAGCCCGATCATCCTCTTCGTTGGCCCGCCCGGAGTCGGTAAGACATCGCTCGGGCGTTCGATCGCACGGGCGCTCGGACGCGAGTTTGACCGCATAAGCTTGGGCGGCATGCGTGACGAAGCCGAACTTCGCGGACATCGCCGGACGTATGTGGGAGCAATGCCCGGACGAATCATTCAATCGCTCCGGCGCGTCGGCGTCAATAATCCGGTGATGATGCTCGACGAGATCGACAAGCTAGGCAACGATTTTCGCGGCGATCCCGCATCTGCATTGCTGGAGATCCTCGATCCAGCGCAGAATAATACCTTTCGCGACAATTACATCGACCTGCCGTTCGACCTGTCAAAAGTATTTTTCATCGCGACGGCAAATCAGCTTCAGCCTATCCCGATGCCGCTCCGGGATCGAATGGAGATCATTCAGCTCCACGGATATAGCGACCGCGAAAAGCTAAATATTGCTAAGCAGTACTTGATCCCGCGACAGGTCAAGGAAAACGGCCTTTCGGGTGATCAACTCGAAATTTCGGACGACGCCGTCAACCTGATCACCGCGAGATACACGCGCGAAGCCGGCGTCCGCCAACTTGAGCGAACGATCGGAAATCTCGCACGTAAGGTTGCTCTGAAAGTGGCGCAGGGCCTCGACTCAAAAGTTTCGATAACTGCCGAAGAGATCAAGGGTTACCTCGGGCCGCCGCGTGTCTATCCGGAAGAAGCCAGAAAAGAACTGCCCGCGGGCGTCGCGACCGGAATGGCGTGGACCGAGATGGGCGGAGAGGTGCTCTTTATTGAAGCGACCCTCTTACCCGGCGGGAGCGGCCTAACTCTTACCGGACAGCTTGGCGAGGTTATGAAGGAATCAGCCCAGGCGGCCCGCAGCTACCTGTGGTCGCACGCCGCCGAACTCGGGATTGATCCTGATGTGATCAAGCAGAACGGTGTGCACATTCACGTTCCTGCGGGAGCGATCCCCAAGGACGGCCCGAGCGCCGGCGTGACGATGTCGTCCGCCCTGGCATCGATCTATACAGGCCGTAAGGTTCGCTCCGATACGTCTATGACCGGCGAGATCACGCTTTCAGGGCTCGTATTCCCGGTCGGCGGTATCAAGGAGAAGGTGCTCGCGGCCCATCGTGCAGGTATTCGCCGGATCGTGCTTCCCAGCCGAAACGAGGCGGACGTCGAGGAGATCCCGGAGGATGTCCGAAAGGAACTCGAGATAATTCCGGCGATGCGGATCAGTGATGTGCTCGACGCGGTTCTCGAAAAAGACTCGAGCGATCCCGGGCTCAAGTCATACTATGTTAAGAACGTCGAATCGAAACCGGAAACACCGACCGACCCGCTCATCGCCAAAGAAAATTGACCGTCTAAATGTTCGTCGGAAAATGGAACGATCGTCAGGTTACAGCGTGGAACAAAAAGCGAATTCAGGTTCGCTTTTTTGTTTGTTAGCGTTGTTTCGACATGCTAATGAAAGTCTGCGTTTAATGTAAATAAAGATTTTGATCAAAATCCCTTAAATACCCATTTTTACAGTAGAATTATCATTTTGAAAGGGGTATGCTTAATGGTTAGACAATTTGGCCGACGGCAGCCTTTTTTTCGGTCCGGAACACTCCTTGTTCCCGACGCGTATTCACACCGTTCGAAAGGATTTCTAAAAAACTATTTTAGCCTGAGCTTCATATTACAAAATGGCATTTAAGTCCCTATTTAGTTTATTTTCCAGCGATCTCGCGATCGATCTAGGAACGGCGAATACGCTCGTCTACGCCAAGGGCCGCGGCATCGTCGTCAGCGAGCCTTCGATAGTTGCGATCAACCGAGTAACCAATCAGGTCGAGGCAGTCGGCCGCGACGCCAAAGAGATGTTGGGCCGCACACCTGGCAATATCGTCGCCATACGACCGATGAAGGACGGCGTGATTGCGAATTTTGAAGTGACGGAAAAGATGCTTCAGCATTTCATCCGCAAGGCCCACAACGGAAAATCGTGGGTTCGACCGCGTGTCGTCATCGGTATTCCGTCGGAAATAACGCAGGTCGAACGCCGTGCGGTCGAAGATTCGGCCTATCGTGCCAAGGCCTCTGAGGTCTACCTCGTTGAGGAAGCGATGGCCGCCGCGATCGGTGCCGGCCTGCCGATCACCGAACCGCACGGCAACATGGTCGTCGACATAGGCGGCGGCACGACCGACATCGCCGTTATCTCGCTCTCAGGCATCGTTTACTCGCGTGCTGTACGCGTTGCGGGCAATGAGATGGATGAGGCGATCACGCAGTACATCAAACGCAAATACAACCTCCTCATCGGCGAACGAACGGCCGAGGCGATCAAGATCGCTCTGGGCAGCGCGTTTCCGCTCGAAGAACCGCTTTCGATGGACGTCCGCGGTCGCAACCTGATCGAGGGCATCCCCAAGACCATCACAATGACCGACGAAGAGATCCGCGAGGCTCTCGCCGATTCGGTCTCGACCATCATCAACGCCGTTCGCGTCGCTCTCGAACGGACGCCGCCCGAACTGTCAGCCGACATCGTCGAACGCGGCATCGTGTTAACCGGCGGCGGAGCACTGCTGAAGAATCTCGATAAGCGTCTAATGATCGAAACAGGCCTGCCCGTTGTCCTGGCCGACGACCCACTCTCCTCGGTAGTTCTCGGAACGGGCAAAATGCTTTCCGACTTCGAACTGCTCAAACGTGTCAAGTGGGACAACTCGTTGATGACAGGTAGCTAAATTAGTGGTGAATGGTGGGTGACGAGTGATCCGCTCTATGTTTTACTCTCGCTCACCATTCATCGTTCACCACTAAAAGCATGGTTGAGCGTAGTCAAAAAGAAGTCTGGCGGTTAGCCCCGTGGCTAATGGTGGTCCTGCTGCTGTTCAATTTTGTGCTGATGGCTTTCAGCGCAAAGGACATCAATTCCGGCCAGCGGATCGTCCGCGTCTGGTCGCAAACCGTTGCTGATTTTGTCCAGTCTCCGGTCACGACCCTCACTGCCTCGGTTTCCAATTATTTCGCATCGATATCCCATCTGCGTTCGGCCCAGTCGGAAAACGACGTCCTTAAGCAGCGCGTTCAGGAGCTCGAGGTCGAGATCAAGCAAAAGGGCGATCTAACGGCTGAGAACGAGCGGCTGCGCTCGTTGCTGCAGCTCAAGGACCAAAGCAGATACAAGGTGCTGACGGCCCGGATAATTGGGCGTGATCCGTCGTTCTGGTTCGATTCGTCGATCATTAACCGCGGCAGCCTCGACGGCGTCGTACTAAATATGCCCGTCGTAACGGACGGCGGACTAGTCGGACGTGTCACCGCGGTCAGCCCATTAACGTCACAGGTCGACCTTATTACTTACAACAAATCAGGCGTTGGCGGAATTGTCGGCGAGATCGGCTCGTCGAATGCGCTAGGCGTTATCAACGGAACGAGTAAAAAAGATCTGCTCGAGATGAAGTATGTGCCAGGCTCGATCGATGTCCAGGTCGGGCAGCCCGTTTTTACGACGGGCCAGGACGGCATATTTCCGGCCGGGCTGAAGATCGGAGAGGTGGTCAGCGTAGTGACGGGCTCGGCGACGACACCGCATCAAATATTGATCCAGCCGGCCGCCCGGCTCAACTCGATGCAGGAGGTCGGCGTCTTGATGTACGAGCCCCCGGCACGGCCCGCCTACGAACAAAAACTGCCCAACGCGGTAAAGCCCGGAGAGGTACACAAGTAAGACCGTATGGAGCCGCTTAAAATAACGGTAGCCTTGATCATCGCTATTCTGCTGCAATGGACGCTGCGGAACGTTGCGGAGCCTCTCGCGTTCGTCAATTTCCCGTTGATCATCGTTGTCTACGCCGCTCTTGAACGTAACTCTATTCGTGCCATCCTTTTCGGCACTGTCTCAGGCTTATTTGTCGACGCACTGAGCGGCGGGCTGATGGGAGCTAGCGGGTTCACAATGACGGTCGTGGCGTTCATAGTTTCTGAGATCGCCCGACGCGTATACCTGGACAACTTATTGCTTCGCATTCCCGTCATAGCGGGAGCGTGTGTACTCAATTTGAGTATGTATTATGGACTGCATCGTCTCTTCGGACAGCCTCCCGCCGGAGATCCTCTTATCAGCGCATCGTACAGCCTGATCGGAACGACGATCGCGGGCACTTTGATCTATCTGCTTTTCGACAAATTCTCACGTCAAAAAGGCCGGCGAAAAAAACGAGATATGTTCAGCCCACGCCGTCAGACGCGGCGTCGCAATCCTATTCGATTGATCAAATAAAAGCTCACGTTTCGATTCAGCAGTATGAAACTAAATAGTCAAGTTCAAAATCTGACGGCCCGCATCGGCACGATCAACATCGTGGTGTTCGTCCTGCTGGCTCTGCTTGGCGCCCGGCTCTATTATTTGCAGATAGTTCGCGGCGAAGACTATCTAAAACGAGCTGAGAATCAGCGTATACGCCTGATACCAATTCCGGCACCGCGCGGAGCAATATTCGATCGTAACGGCAAACTGCTCGTAGATTCACGGCCGACATACAATGTCGTCCTTTCGAACGAACCGCTCAAATCTATCAACGTCAACGACCGGGTCGATGACTATTCGCGGGGCCTGAACCTCGATCGCCAATTTGTCGTCGAACGCCTCAACCTCATAAAAAAGCAGAACGAGTTTGAGACGATGGTGCTCAAGGAGAACGTCGGCATTCAGGATATTACCTGGGTGGAATCGCACCTGCTTGAGTTTCCCGAGCTAAGGGTCGAACTGCAGCCGCAGAGGTATTATCCGCTCGGGACCTCGCTTGCTCATGTGCTGGGATACGTTGGCGAGATCAGCCCGAAACAGCTCGAAGACCCCGCGATGCGCGAAAAGGGGCTGCGGCCCGGCGACGTGATCGGCAAGGGCGGACTCGAGCAATACTACGACGAATATCTGCGCGGAAAGCCGGGTTATAGGAAGGTGATCGTCGACAGTCGAGGCCGCGTCCAGGCAGAGGTCGAAAAGGTCGAGCCGCAGTCGGGCCAGGATCTGATATCCACGATTGATTACGATCTACAGATGACTGCCGAGGAGCAGCTTGCCAATTCGTCGACCAAGCGCGGCACCATCATCGCGATGGATCCGAACAACGGCGAGATCCTTGCGATGGCGTCAGCCCCGAGCTTTGACCCGAACGTTTTCGTTCAGGGCAGCTCTACGCCGGAGGGACGCAAACAGATCGCAGCGTATTGGAAGGACGAGAAGCGGCCACTTTACAACCGTGCGATCCAGGGCCGCTACCCACCGGGATCAACCTGGAAAATACCAGAGTCGGTCGGCGCCCTCATCGAGGGAGCGATCACGCCCACTCACAGCACTCTCGCCTGCGGAGGCGGATTGATGGTCGGCAATAAGTTTACGCGTTGCATGGGCAATCACGGCACGCCGGCGTTGAGCTACGCGATCACTAAATCCTGCGATGGATACTATTATCGTCTGGGTATGAAGATGGGCATCGAGGGCATCATTAAGATGGTCGAGATGTTCGGTTACGACAAACGTTCGGGCATCGATCTGCCCAATGAAAAGGTACCGCAGACGCCAAAGACGTGGATGCCTTACATCCTCAAACACGAAGGTAAATGGGCCGATATTCGAACGGTCTACGCCTCGATCGGCCAGGATACGGTCGTAGTAACGCCAATATCGATGCTGCGGGCAGTTTCGAGCGTAGGAATGCACGGCAAAATGTTCACACCTCATTTCCTGCACGAGTTCAAACCGATCGCAGCGATCGGCGAAGAGGGCGACATTGCATATATTCCCGCCCGGCCGGGCTTTATGTATCAGCACCCGGAACCCGTGATCATCCCAATGACAGACGATCAGTACGACGTTGTGGTTAAGGGAATGTGGGGCGTGGTCAATGCCGGCGGAACCGGCGGATCCATCCGAATGCCAAACTGGGAAATTGCCGGTAAAACCGGCACGGCCCAGGTTGCGGAGGTCGGCAAGGACAAGGGCGGAAATAAAGACCATGCCTGGTTCGTGAGTTTTGCCCCGGCATATAAACCGGAGATATCGGTGATCTCGCTTATCGAAAACTCCGGTTTCGGGGCCGCTAATTCGGCTCCGGCCGTTAAGGCCGTTTACGAAACCTATCTTGCCAAGCGGAACGGACCGCTTCCCGAACTGCATCAGGTCGCTAGCTTAAAGTAGATGGTTGCAATACTCGAAAAACGGGATCTCAGGGATTTCGATTGGCTGACTACGTTGCTGGCGATCGGCATCGCGTTCTTTGGCGTTTGGCAGATCCATAACGCCCTGCCGAGCGAGAATTATTGGTCCAAGCAGATCATCGGTATTGGCATTGCTTTGGTGGCGTTTTTCATCGTCTCCTTTTCCGATTACCGTCGGATCATCGATGCCGCTCCGGTGTTTTATGCTATCGGCCTCTTTTTGCTTTTGTTAGTTCTGACGCCTCTTGGTGCTGAGAGCCACGGTCAAAAGGCTTGGCTAAAACTGCCGCTGATCGGCCAATTTCAGCCCTCGGAATTTGTAAAGATCCTCACGGTGTTGATGTTGGCAAAGTATTTTGGCGCCAAAAAAGCGACTACACTTTCGCTTAAAGAGATGCTGATCGGCGGAGCCATCTTTGCGGGCCCAGTTTTGCTAATCCTGATGGAACCGGATGCCGGGCAGGCCATTACATATTTTCCGATCCTCGCGGCAATGTTCTTTCTCTCGGGCATCAAGATCCGATATGTTGTCCTGGCCGTGATAGCGGCTGCGATACTCGTTCCGGCCGCGTGGATGGTGGGCGTTAAGACCGGAAAGATAAAACGGTATCAGGAAGAGCGTGTTCTGGCGATCATCGATCCGGACAGTGTCGATCCGCGCGGATTCGGTTATCATACGATCCAGTCGGTCATCACGGTTGGCAAAGGTGGCCTCGCAGGAAGCACAGGTGACAGCGACACTTCTCAGAGCGTTTTAAAATTTTTGCCCGAGCCGCATACCGACTTTATTTTCGCCGTAACCGCGGAGAACACTGGGTTTATCGGGTGCGTATCGCTCCTTCTTGCATACGCTATCTTGCTTTCACGAATGGTCGCAGGCGCTCGCGAGGCTTCCGACCGTGCGGGTATGCTTGTTATAATGTCCGTCGTTTGCGGCTTGGTCTTTCAGATATTTATGAACGTCGGGATGGCGCTGGGCGTCTTGCCGGTGATCGGCGTACCGCTGCCGATGATGAGCGCAGGACTGTCGGCAATTTTATCAACATTTGTCGCGATCGGATTTGTTGTCAGCGTTAAGCTGCGTCGGTTCGTCAATTAGGAGAAGTTGGGTTATGGCGAGGGAATTGAGAAAGTTAGGTGTAAAGGAAACAGGTTCGACCGAACCGAGGGTGAAACGCGGCGGACTCACGACGCTGGGGTTATTCGCTGCGGCCCTTGTCCTGGCACTTGCGGCCGGAGCTTTGACGGGCGTGCTGGCGTCGTATTATCTCAATAATTCGCGGTATTCGGTCGAGGTATCAGCACTTGCGACCTACAGGCCGCCGCAGGTTACGACGATTTACGCTGACGATGGCGAAACTGTGCTCGCGGAGTTTGCGATCGAGAAACGTATCCCCATCAAGATCCAGGACGTACCCGACCGTGTTACCGATGCATTGCTCGCTATCGAAGACTATCGTTTCCGTGACCATATCGGAATTGACCCATATCGTATCGCCGGTGCGATATTCAAGAACATAACGACCGGCAAGACGGAGGGTGCTTCGACGATCACCCAGCAGCTCGCCAAGAATTTGTTCCTCTACAAAGATCAGACCTACACGCGAAAGGTTAACGAATGGGCGGTCGCTCTGCAGATCGAGCGGCTTTATACCAAGGACCAGATCCTCGAGATGTACATGAATTACGTGTTCCTCGGGGCTGGTTCATACGGTTTCGAGGCGGGATCGCGGACTTACTTTGGAAAGTCGTTAAAGGATCTAACCCTCGAAGAGGCGGCGCTTCTCGCGGCGATCCCGAAATCGCCGGAATACTCTCCGACCCGAAACCGTGCGAAAGCACTTGAGCGCCGAAATATCGTGCTGGATCAGATGGCGAAATACTTCCCTGAAAAGTATTCGAAAGCCGAGGTCGACGCAGCGAAAGCCAAAGATATAAAGCTGGCCGACACTGCCTATTACCAGTCGCAGCCGAAGTCGACCGCATGGGATTATCCCGTCGAGGATGTGCGTAAATACCTCGAAGAAAAATACACAACACGTGTAGCCCAGGGCGGCCTGAAGGTTTATACGACGATCAATGTCGAGGCTCAAAAGATCGCGACCCAGGATATTCGGCAGAAGCTCCGCGATTACGACCGCGGGCGGCCGTGGCGATCGGACTATCAGAACATCCTGGTCGACGATAATGACGACCCGATCACCGACCCGAAAGAGGTCGACAAAATGCTTGCTTCGTTCAAACACGCGGATTGGTATGGCGACCAGTACGAAGCCGGCGAGTACATTAAGGGGCTGGTGATGAAGGCCAATCCGACGTCCGATGAGGTCGGCGTGCGGTTCGGACGTTACAAGGCCGTCGTCGGAAAGGCGAACATGGGCCGCAGCGGAAAACATCCCAAGGACGAGCTCAAACCTGGCTTTCTTGCCGAATTCCTCGTGAAAAAGGTCGATAGCGCCACCCAGACGCTCGAAGTTGAGCTCCAGCAGGTTCCGGAGGTTCAGGCTGCTCTGACATGCATCAATTCGCATACCGGCGAGATCGTCGCAATGGTTGGCGGCTACGACTATCACACCAATCGGTTCAACAACGCGACGCAGGGCCTGCGGCAAACAGGATCTTCCTACAAGCCGTTCATTTATACAGCGGGGGTCGAGGCCGGCATGACTCCGGACACGATCATCAGCGGAGCCCCGATCCAAAAGGGCGGTTGGCAGCCGCACAACTATGACGGAAGTCTAAGCTCGCCGAACTTGCCGATGAAGACGATGCTTCAAAAGTCGATGAACGTCGGCGCGGTCCATATCATGGAGCAAGTCGGGATCCAGGCCGCGGCCCAGATGGTACGCCGCTTTGGCATTACGAATCCAATGGCACCGAGCCTGCCGTCCGCACTCGGCGCGAGCGAGGTCTCTCTGATCGAGATGGTCGCGGCGTACTCGTCATTTCCGAATAAGGGCGTGCGTGTAACACCGCATCTCATCCGTAAGGTCTATAACCGTGACGGCAGCCTGCTCGAGTCATTTGACGGTTCGAGTTCGCGGGTCACAAGCGAATATGTCGCCCTCACGATGGTCGAAATGATGCGCGGCGTCGTAAACGGCGGAACCGGCTCGGGAGCAAGCGCAAGCGGACAACCGCTCGCCGCCAAGACCGGTACGGTTAATGATCACACGGACGTCTGGTTTATTGGCTATACGCCGACATACGTTACCGGCGTCTGGATGGGAAATCCCGAGCGTAAAGTGAATCTCGGAAACAACATGACCGGCCACAGTGCGATCCCCTATTTCAACGCTTTCATGGACCCATTCATGAAAGGCAAGCCGATCGAGAAATTCCCGGCCACGCCGTCGATGCCAAACGACATCAAGACGCTTGCCGAACGCAATAAACGCGAGGAACTCGAAAAGCTGCAGGAGGCCGATGCTAACGGACGAAAGACTGGCGTCGTGTACACGCCGGGCACCAAGCTTCCGGCTGATCCCAGTCTTGATCCGCCCGATAACGTGGGCAACGATAAGCCTTTGCCCGGCGATGCAAAACCAAGCGGCGAGGCCCCGCGTGACAATCCTCCGCCGATCCAAAAACGGCCGCCGGTCCAACCACCGACGATCAAGCCCGAGCCTCCCGCCGAAAAGCCCGAAGGCACTAAACGCAAAGGCAAGAAAGGCGACGGCTAAGTCAGAACCGCCTGCGTAAGCGGACGGTCCGCTGACCCGTCACATGCAGTAGCGTCGCGTCGTTCGTGCACCTAGGTTTAGTTAGGCATCGGAGTTTTTTTGCCACGAATTACACGAATGTCACAAATAAGAACTGATTCTTCGTAATTTGTGACATTCGTGTAATTCGTGGCTGATCTTTTTTGGCAGGCGAGGATCGGTTTATGAGGCTTAAATTGTTTGGCTGCACCATTTAACCCTGTCCATTTTGCGTAAGAAATGGACCGGCTAAATCACCGGGATATTGATCTTTGAAAATAAGAAAGGCAAGGCGACGATTTCCGCGTCTCGGCGGTGAAAACGTGCGTTGTGGACCGCCGACCGTGCGGGCTACTGACACGCTGCGGCAAATTTGTAATTCGTGGCAAAAAATCTCTGCTTCTTAGCTCAGAAAACGTTCGAGGTAGTAGGGCAGCATTTTTCGCCACCACGGCCAATCGTGGCTGACATCGTAGCCCCAAAGCTCAAGTAAATGCGGAATTCCCTTTGAATGAAGCAGGTTCGAAAGGTCGCGGCTGCGTTCCGGGGCTTCGTATGATCCCTGCCCGGTCGCTATTACGATCGAGTCCGCCTCTCGCAAACGCGGAAGATGATAGTCGTCGTTCAGATTCTTGAGATACATCATCGGATTGTTGTAGTAGACGTTCTCGTCGTAATAACTCTCAAGATAGCTGTAAATATCGTAGCTGCCGCTCATCGCGATCGTGCCGCGAAACGCATCAGAATGCTTGAAATACGTATTTGCGGCAAGCAGGGCACCGAGGCTCGCGCCGGTCGTCAAGGGCCGTGCGTGCTGTCCGCATTCGTTGCGGATCAGCGGCAAGACTTCGTCCGTAACATACTTGTCGAATCGCGTGAGCATCTCGACTTTCCATGCGGGATGCGAATCCTTGTTGAGGAGGCTGTATTTATTTACGGAGTTTATCGAATAGGCACGGATCAGCCCCGCTTCGATAAATGGCTTGATGGCATCGACCAGGAGAAAACGCTCGTATTCGAGGTAATCGGCCGCCGCCGTCGGGAACATCAGCAGCGGATAGCCCGCGTGACCATATGCCACAAGCGGCATTTCCATGTTGAGATTGTGGCTGTACCACGATGTCGTATCACGTCGCATATTTACGAATTACTCCAGTTTTGTCGAATAAGTGAGGTTAAAAGAAAATGGCAGGTTCCGCAAGTAACCGCGGCACAACGCCACGCTCCAAAGCTCGGGCTGGGCCCTCAAACAGCACATTTTACATGTTCGCCAACAATGTCATGTGCGACGCTCGAATGTCCGAATACGTTCTGAAAATTCTCTATCAGTCGATCCTCGACGTCAGCCACCTCGACGTCGCGGCCGAGCAGGCGGTCCATCGACGCAACGGGCTCGCCATCGCAGGCGATGATCCAGTTGTAGTAGCTGAGGTCGGTATTGACGTTGAGAGCAAATCCGTGGGTCGTCACCCAACGTTTGATGTGAACGCCGATCGCCGCGACCTTGCCCTCGGCCGTGTGGACGCCGGTCAACCCTTCGATCCGGAAAGCGTCGATGCTGAAATCGGACATGGTGCGGATCAGGACCTCTTCGACATCACGCACGTATGTATGGACGTCCTCGCGATCCGGCGAAAGGCTGATGATCGGGTAGCCGACGATCTGTCCCGGGCCATGATAGGTCACCTTGCCTCCGCGGTTTATCTCGAAGACGTCGACGCCGAGTTTGCGCAGCATTTCTGCGGTCGCGAGCACGCCGTCATCTTTTGAACGCCGTCCGAGCGTGAATGTGTGCGGATGCTCGAGCAATAGCAAATAGTCCTTTTCACGGAGCGATATCACGTCCGTTTCAAGCTGCATTTGCAGCTCGAGCGCGTTTGAATAGCCAACGCGTCCGAGTCTTTGTACTTCTAAACTCCGCTGATACATTACTGTTATAGTAAAATGTTTCGGTGCATAAGGACAGGAAGGTAGATCTATGAAGATATTTCGTATTGTGGCCCTATTAGCGGGTTTGATGGCCGCCAGCGTGGTTGGCATAAACGCTCAAAAGCGTCCGACCAAGAAATCGACGACCAAAAAGCCACCCTCGACAAAGACGGTTCCGCCGCTCGATGTTCGGGCCGCCCGTGAAAAGGTTGATAACCAGCTCGAGAACGTGAACCGCTTTGTAGACAAGATGGGCCCGATCGCACTGGCGATCGAAACTCTTGACGAATCGAACCGAGCAAAGCGCTTGCCGCAGGACGCTGTCGACAAGAACGAGGCGAACAAGCAAAAGGTTATCGCCGCGATCCGCAACCTAAAGGACGGCCTAGCGACGCTCGAATCAGAATTCCGAACCAAACCGATCCTTTCCAAGTATCTGCCGAATATCCAGGGCATAACGGATCTTGCCTCAAAGGCTGAGGATTCGGCTATAGCGGGAAAATTTGTTGAATCCAAGGAACCGCTTCGAGGCGTTTCGGGTAAACTTACGGACACGCTCGGTGTTATGCCGCTTTAGGAGGCTGATCCGAATCGAAACGGCAAAAAAGGCAGTTCGAAGGTGGTTTTCGAAATGCCTTTTATATTGACTGACCGCCAAACGGTTATGGTTTTTTTAGAACGGCCGTCGATGGCTTGTCCGGATCGCAGACTTCGACCTTGCCGTTGTCCGCAACCGACCCTTTCGAATCCACAGGTGACAGCGCGAGCTTTCCGCGGATGAACTTCTCGCCCTCAGCCTCGATCATTTCGCCGTTGATCACGTGGGTTTTTTTGACGAGTACGTCGCCGTCTTTCGCCATGTTCGAGGGCTCAAGAAAGATGTACCACGGCGAACCCCAGTTTCTGCCATCGCCGGTCGTAGTGCGGTATTGGTAATGCTGTGTCTTTTGTTTATCGGCTCGATTATCCGACTCATAGACAGCGGGAAAGGTTATCTTGAACTCGTCCAGACTCGCTTTCATGGCATCGACCGCGCCGTATTCTCCGACGCCGACTATCTCGAGCCCGCTCGATCTATATTTGTCATAAAGCCGCTGCAGAATCGGCGCATCGTGCCGCCAGTTCCCGCACCACGGAGCGAAATAGACGACTATGACAAGTTTTTTGCCCGCTGTGAGATCTCGCAGCGTCGTGTTTTCGCCGGAACGGACATTCTTAAATGTCCAGTTCTTGTAGTTGATATCCTTTTCAACGATCGGCGACTGTTCGTTCTGAGCAAAAGTTAGCGAATATGCGAATAAAATGATGACTACGGCAACAATACTCTTCATCTTTAGTGATTCTCCGTCGTCAAAAGACTAACTGCTCAGATGCCAAACATCAAGATTACCGTTGACCATATATTTTCCTTAACGATGCAGCGACGATGGGCAGGATTAATATCTTCTCCTTTTTGTGATAATCTGTCGCTTCGCAGCTCTTGGACTTCGAAAATAATATGGTAGATCAACCAACGGTTTCAGGCATTTTTCGCAGGGCCCTCGAGATGCGGCAAGCGAACCCCGCCGCCGCCTATAAGGACGTCAAGGCTCAGATCGTCAGCGAATATAGCGGCAGAGCATTTCCGGACACGGCTTTTCTAACGATCCCCGAGTACGACAATATTACTCCCGAGGAAGACTGGAGCGCTGGCCTCCCGATCGTGATGCGCGGCATTCAAAACGAAGATTGGAATGATATTGCCCAGGGGATCCTGATCAGCCTTGAGCAGGTCGAAAACTACCCTAAAGAATCCGGCCGCGAGGACGACCCGATCAAAGAATGGCGCAACCGCGACCGCAGGATCGCCGACGCCGAAGAAAAGAATTTGGAAAAGTGGATGCCGGACGAACTGATGGCAATGGCTAAGCGAAACGTGAAAAGCTAGATCTGGAACATAGCTCCGCAAAAAGCTGATCAACGATGTCACTCGGACATTTAGTTATTCAGCTTTTTGCATTTAGGGAATGCTCAGCACCATACCGTCTGCCGCGGCGATCACGTGACAAGGCGGATCGAATATCGCGACCTCTTCGTTAAAGCTTACGCCGTTCCATTCCGGATCGAAGTGCGTCAGAACGGCTCGTTTCGGCATTGCTTTTCGGGTCAAGTACATCGCCTCAGCAAGCTCGAGGTGCTTCTCGAGGGGTTTATTGCGGACGAACGTACACTCGATCAGCAAAACGTCCACCCCTTTGGCGAATGCCGCGATAGCCGGGTCAAATCCAGTGTCCGCCGTAAAAACCAGCGTGGTTTCGCCATCTCGAATATGGATCGCGTGGCTCTCATCAGTATGAAGCGTTTTCAGCGCGACCGCTTGGACGCCGTCGACAATATCGAACGGTTCGAGGGCAGTGACCTCGGTGATCTCGATCCTGAAATCCTGTTCAAGGAGATGATAACCGCCTGCCGAATCCAAATCTTCGATCAGATCCCGCAAGCCCGCTCCGCCAAAAAGTCTGAGCGGCTTTATCCGACCGGCCAATTCCACGGCGTGCTTAAAGCTGGCAAGCAGCGGAGCAACGCCTCCGAAATGGTCGAGGTGGAAATGTGATATCCATATCGCGTCGAGCCCCGGCCAATCGAGTCCCTCCGCCAAAATTCGGTGAAGCGCCGTCGGCGAACAATCCAAGAGAATGTTTCCACCCGAAGTCTCGAGCCAATATCCCGAACTGCTGCGTTTGGGATCCGGCACCGAACTGCCTGACCCGAGAACGGTTAGATACATATCAGAATATTAACAAAACCAGTTTGAAATGGCGTTTGTGATAAATTAGTAAAATGGCTGAAATTGATATCCTCGCGGTTTTTGCCCATCCGGACGACGTCGAATTGACGGTCGGAGGCACGATGCTGAGAATGAAGGATCTCGGCTATCGTACCGGCGCGGTCGACGTTACCCGGGGTGAAATGGGAACCCGCGGTACCGTCGACGGCCGTGCACTCGAGGCGGCCGAAGCGGGGAAAATACTGCGTCTCGGCCTCCGCGATAACCTGGGACTTGCCGACGGCCATGTTTTTGCAGACGATCCGTCACGGACCAAGCTTGTTCGGGTCCTGCGTCGTCTCAAACCGAAGGTCGTACTCACTCACCAGCTTGGCGATCCGCATCCCGACCATGACCACATCGCCCAGCTCGTTCGCGAGTCCGCTCGACTTGCGAGTATGCGAAAGTACGACGAAGAGTCAGCGACCGATACAATTCCGGTTCCTCGGGTCGCACACAATATTTTCTCGCGTCGTGTCGAACCATCGTTCGTAGTCGATATTTCAGATTTTCTTGATGCCAAGATGGAAGCGATCCGTGCCCATCGATCGCAATTCTTTGACCCCGATTCGAGCGAACCCGAAACGCGTCTGACAAGTAAGACATTTCTTGACGAGATAGAGGTACGTTCGCGATATTTCGGGTCGCTGATCGGAGTCGCCGCCGGCGAACCGTTTTACGTTCGCGAGGTCCTTAATGCTGCCGATCCCGTAGATCTGCTTTCGCGTCCAATGAATCTATATTCCTGATCCCGGATACTCGAATAAAATGCTGATCTTTGACTCGTCACCAATCTTGACAAAAAAGTAACGTTTTGGCATTCTTGAGATTAAAGAATCTCGGAAAAATCATTATTTGAGTTTAGTTTATGAAAATTTCGGCGCAAGAGGAATACGGACTTAGGTGCTTGGTACAGTTGGCCGACCTTCCCGAGGGAGCCTCTCTGACGCTGCCGCAGATCGCTGAACGCGAAGGCATCTCAACGGCCAATGCCGGAAAGCTTATGTGGCTTCTAAATCGGGCCGGATTTGTACTCTCAACGCGCGGAACTAAGGGCGGCTATTTGTTGGCGAGGCCAGCGTCGGAGATTCGCCTCAGCGAGATCATCCGCGTGTTGGACGAAGAGGTGATGAAAAAGCACTGCGACAACTACACCGGCGTGCTCGATTCATGCGTTCACAAGGGTGACTGCGGCATCCGGCCTGTCATCATCGGCCTTAACGAGATCGTCGCCAATGCTCTGTCGCAGATCACGCTCGCCCAATTGGTTGGGAACGAGCGCTCGGTGGATGCGATGTTTCATAAGATCCAGGGTATTAACCGCACGCTCGAACCCCTGAGGGCTTAAGTTCAGGGATCTGGCTTCACAATATGTCAACAGCAGCAGAGTTACTAACGAACCGGGAATACAAGTACGGCTTTGTCACCGATATCGAGACAGAGACGATCGCGAAGGGGTTGACCGAGGATACCGTTCGCCTCATCTCATCAAAAAAGAACGAGCCCCAGTGGCTACTCGATTTTCGCCTTAAGGCATTTCGTCAATGGATGAAAATGACGGCACCGGACAATTGGGCTAATTTCGACTATCCGAATATCGATTTTCAGAACATTTCGTACTACTCTGCTCCGAAAGAAAAGGTCAAGAAAGCGAGCCTCGACGAGGTCGATCCAGAATTGATCAAAACCTTCGAAAAGCTCGGCATCCCGATCACGGAGCAGAAAATGCTGGCGAACGTCGCGGTCGATGCGGTTTTTGATTCGGTGTCGGTCGCAACGACATACAAGAAAAAGCTGCTCGAAGCGGGCGTTATTTTTTGCTCGTTTACCGAGGCGGTCGAGCTCTATCCTGAAAAGATCCAAAAATATTTGGGCTCAGTAGTGCCGGTCGGCGACAATTATTACGCCGCTCTCAATTCGGCCGTTTTTTCCGACGGGTCGTTCGTGTTTATCCCGAAAGGCGTTCGCTGCCCGATGGAGCTTTCAACATATTTTCGCATCAATACGCAGGAATCAGGCCAGTTCGAACGCACACTGATCGTCGCCGAAGAGGGCGGCTATGTCGCGTATAACGAAGGCTGCACGGCACCACAGTTCGACACGAATCAACTGCACGCCGCAGTCGTCGAGCTTGTGGCGCTGGACGACGCAGAGATCAAATATTCGACCGTCCAGAATTGGTACGCCGGCGATGAAAACGGCAAAGGCGGCATTTATAACTTTGTCACCAAGCGTGGTGCGTGCCGCGGCGTAAACTCGAAGATCTCATGGACACAGGTCGAAACGGGTTCGGCGATCACATGGAAATATCCGAGCGTGATCCTACAGGGCGATAATTCGATCGGCGAATTTTACTCGGTCGCGCTGACCAATAACGCCCAGATCGCCGATACGGGCACCAAGATGATCCACCTGGGCAAGAACACCAAATCGACGATCATCTCGAAGGGAATCTCCGCGGGAAAGTCGAACAACTCATACCGCGGCCTTGTCAAAATAATGCCAAAGGCCGAAGGTGCCCGAAACTACACGCAGTGCGACTCGATGCTCATCGGCGGCAACAGCCAGGCGAATACTTTCCCCTACATAGAGGTCATGAACGCCTCAGCCCGCGTCGAGCATGAAGCGACAACGTCAAAGATCAGCGAAGACCAGCTTTTTTACCTCCAGCAGCGGGGCATCCCGCAGGAAGACGCCGTGTCGCTTATTATCAATGGTTTTTGCAAAGAGGTGTTTCGCGAGCTGCCGATGGAGTATGCCGTCGAGGCGACAAAACTGTTGGGGTTGAAATTGGAAGGAAGTGTCGGGTAAGCACGCATCAACCACATAGGAACATAGAACACATAGGGATGTTTCTATGGGGTGAATATATTCTTATGAAAGTTATTCAACCAGGAAATCAACCAACGCCAAAAGGGCATTATTCGCCCGGGATAGAACACCACGGAGTCATATATGTTTCCGGCCAGTTGCCGATGGATCTTGTGACGCGCGAGCCGTTTACCGGGCATATTGGCGAACAAACCGAGCTTGCGCTCCGAAATGTCGAGGCCGTGCTACAGGCGTCGGGTAGTGATTTAGCCCGCGTTCTGCAGATGACGATCTATGTTTCGGATATGGAGCTGTGGGATGCGGTAAATAAAAAATACGCCGAGGTAATGGGCAACCATCGCCCGGCGAGAGCGATTGTGCCGGTCAAGGAATTGCACTTTGGCACTCAGATCGAGATACAGGCGATAGCTTTGGCCTAATGGTATGGGCTATTTTCTAGCTCCAATTTTGATCGTTGTCGGCCTGGTGGTTTATCAGCTCGCTCAAAAATCGACGGATCAAGGCGCGAATCCCTTTGTCGTGGTGATAATGGCCTATCTGATCGGGATCGCGGCGTGTGTCGGCGGATATTTCCTGTTCCCGAGACAGGACACCGAAATGGTGCCGATGATGCGAACGGTAATCTGGTCCGCGTTGGGCATCGGGCTCGGGGCAGCGGCCATCGAGGTAGGGTTTATGCTCGCGTATCGCGCCGGGTGGAGCCTCAGCCTTTTGCCGGTGTCGGCGAATGTCTGCGGAGCGGTCGTCCTGATCCTTGTCGGCCTGTTCGCATTTCGCGAGTCGTTGTCGTTGGAAAAAGTGGTCGGGCTCCTGCTGTGTATCGGCGGTCTGGCGTTGATCACGCTCAAAAGATAATGAAGTTAGATATCTTTCAGGTTGATGCATTTACGAACGAGCCCTTCGGCGGTAATCCGGCGGCGGTCGTGCCGCTGGCCGATTGGCTGCCCGCCGAAACGATGCAGCAGATCGCGATGGAGAATAATCTCTCGGAGACCGCTTTTTTCATCCAGAAAGGTGACGTTTACGACCTTCGATGGTTCACCCCGACGTTCGAGATCGACCTTTGTGGACACGCGACGCTGGCAAGCTCGTATGTGATATTCGAGTTGCTCGGCACCACGGAAAACACTCTCCGCTTTCAAACAAAGAGCGGCGAGCTAACGGTCGACCGTACCGGCGAGCGGCTCGTGCTCGATTTCCCTTCGCGTCCCGCGGAGCCGTGCGACGCACCACCGGGATTGCTCGATGCGATCGGTCGACAGCCGAAGGAAATATTGAAGTCGCGCGACTATATGCTCGTTTATGAAAGCGAGGCCGAGATTCGTGCGATCGAGCCAAATTTTGCCGAGATCCTCAAAATTCCAACGCATGCTGTCATCGTCACCGCACCTGGCGAAGACAGCGATTTTGTATCGCGTTTTTTCGCTCCCGAGGTTGGCGTGTTCGAGGACCCCGTGACAGGTTCGGCGCATTGTACGCTTGTTCCTTTTTGGGCCGAGCGTCTGGGCAAGAACGAGCTCTTCGCCCGCCAGGTCTCAGCCCGCGGCGGCGAACTATTTTGCGAGCTGAAAGGCAACCGTGTAAAGATCGGCGGAAGTGCGGCTTTGTACATGAAGGGCGAAATATATATTTAGGAAATTATTGAAAATGCTACTAGAAGTTAAAGATCTGCACGCCGGCATCGACGGCAAAGAAATTTTGAAGGGCCTGAATCTACAGGTGAAAAAGGGCGAGGTCCACGCGATCATGGGGCCGAACGGTTCGGGTAAATCGACGTTGTCAAAGGTGTTGGCCGGCCACCCGTCGTACGAGGTCATATCAGGCGAAGTACTGTTTGACGGCAAAAATTTGCTTGAACTCGAGCCGGATGAACGCGCACGCGAAGGCGTTTTCATGGCGTTTCAGTATCCGGTCGAGGTTCCCGGCGTGTCGAATTCGCAGTTCCTGCGTCTTGCTTACAACCAGAAAGCAAAGCACCAAGGAAAGGAAGAGCTCGACCCACTCGAGTTTAACGACTATCTGAAACTTAAGGCCAAGGTCGTCGAAATGAGCAGCGAATTTTTCAAACGCTCGGTCAACGAGGGTTTTTCGGGCGGCGAAAAAAAGCGTAATGAGATCCTGCAGATGGCCGTTCTCGAGCCAAAACTTGCGATCCTCGACGAAACCGACTCGGGCCTCGACATCGATGCCCTCCGGATCGTCGCCGAGGGCGTAAACACGCTTCGCAACAGCGAGAACGCGATCATCCTGGTGACGCACTATCAACGGCTTCTCAATTACATCCAGCCCGATTTTGTCCACGTCCTCGCCGGCGGCAAGATCGTCAAAGAAGGCGGCAAGGAGCTCGCCGTCGAACTCGAAGCGAAGGGCTACGACTGGGTCAAGGGAGCCGCGAGCAGCAAATAGTCTGAATGGCCGAAGCGACCAACACGTTACGCGATCGGAGCGGCGCTTTGGCTATCGCCTTTGCCGTTTTTGCAATTCTTTTGCTCGTTGCATTCCTTTCCGATCGGGGGTCGGACGTCGAGCAGCTGCCCGCGATATTGGGCGATCTGGGCGGCGGGCCGCTGTTGGGTTTTGAGGGAATTCGGGACAGCCTGGTGGGGTCGATTGCGGCGGGGTTGATCGGGATTTCGTGGTTCGGGCTCGGCAGTTTCGTGTCGGGTTACATCAAGGTCGAAAGGGCCGTCGAGCATTCGCATGTGCTTGAGCTTGTTACTGCGACCGCGATCGGCGCAGCAATATGGTCGGTAGTTTGGTTCTTTCTTGGGCTCGTGGGAGCCTATTCCGGGATCGCCGCGATTGCGGCGGTGCTCGTCGGCTTGGCGATGGCGGTGATGAGCCGTCGTCGGGTCCGCGAGGCAAAGGCCGAAAGTCGTGTACCGGAAAAGCCGACCGGTTTTGATAGAGCCCTGCTGTTATTGATCGCTGTCCCGCTTGGGCTTGCCTTTGTCGCGTCGCTCGCACCGCCGGTGGCAAAGGACACTTTGCTCTACCATTTCGCTGTACCGAAGGCGTACATTGCGCAGCATGGCAATGCGTTCATCGACGGGAATATTGCGAGCTATCTTGCTCTCGGCACCGAAATGCACATGGTTTGGGCAATGCTGCTCGGCGGTTTTGTTAGCTCGCGGGCGGCAGAGATAGCGGGCGGCGTGATCACCTTTTCGTTCCTGCCGCTGCTGCTCGCGGCATTATTCGGCTGGGCGCGTGAAACTGGTCTATCGCGACGATGGTCTTTGATAGCGGTATTGTTGGTCGCAACGGTTCCGACCGCGTTTCACGTCGCTTCCAGCGGATATATCGATATCGCACTTGCATTGAATGTAACGCTCGCCATCGGATCGTTGTGCCGCTGGTGGACTGATCGCGAAAATGGCTCGCTCATCATGATCGCGATCTTTTTGGGTGCCGCTCTTGCGATCAAGCTTACCGCTCTATTCGTCGTTGCGGCATTCGCTTTGGTGATCGTGTTCCGCGCACGCGATGGGAAAGACAGCGCAAAGGTCCTCCTCACCGGAATTGCAGCACTGATCCTCGCCGGCGTGATCGCTTCGCCGTGGTATCTGCGAACTTGGCAGGCAACGGGCAGTCCAGTCTTTCCGTTTTATCTGAGCATTTGGAAAGGCGAGGCAGCCGGATGGGACGTCGAGCGCTCGAACCTCTTCCAGCAGATGAACAAAGCGTACGGCGGCGATGACAAGAACGCGTTGGAATACGTTTTGACCCCATGGAACCTGTCGGTCTCCGCGCAGCCCGAGATGGCCGAGCATTTCGATGGTGTTCTGGGCGTCGCATTTTTGTTCGGGCTGCCCATTTTGATCTGGGGCCTATGGAAATTTGAGCTGCCTGTCGAGGCAAAGATCGGTACGGCCGTTGCGGCGGTGATGTTCCTTTTCTGGCTTTTTTCGAGTCAGCAGCTGCGATATCTGCTGCCGATCTTGCCGGTGCTGAGCCTGTCGATCGCGGCATCGGCTGAGGCGATCTCTCCGGTCCGCAGCGGCCTGCGGCAAGTGTGGCTCTTCGGCTTTGCCGCCGCCGCTATTGTGGGAATATTGGTTTCAGCGGCCTGGTTCTGCCAAAAGGCTCCGATTCGTGTCGCTCTGGGCGGCGAGACGCGTGATCAGTATTTGATGCGGAATCTCGACTATTATCCGTATTATCAGGCGATAAACACGGAGACGCCGGTCGGTTCCAGAATCTGGTTGATCAACATGCGGCGGGATACTTACAACATCGACCGCCCCGTTGTGTCCGATTATTTATTCGAGGACTGGACGCTGCGCAAGCTGGTGTGGGAATCGCGTTCGGTGCAGGAATTACGTGCCAAGGCCGCCGCGATGAATGTACAGTACGTGCTTACGCGGTACGATTTTTTGTTCGACTACGACCGGTCAACCCTGGTCGACGATAAAATGCCGCGAGCGGAAAACGATGCGAAATTGAAGATCGCGAAAGATTTTATTTTAGACCCGGCAAGAACGGTTCGGGCCGACAACAAATTTAGTTTGATCAAGGTATTTTAATAGAAATGGTATCAACTACAACCGCCGTGGAAACTCGGTTTGCGAAAGAATTTAAAGACTTTGTGGGGTCTGTGCCCGACGGCCAGATGCGAAAGCTGCGAGAAGACGCTTTCGCGGCATTCACGCTATCCGGCTTTCCGACCGTCAAGGACGAGGACTGGAAATACACAAATGTAGCACCGATAGCCAGCGGTACTTGGCCGGTGTCAGCCGGTTCGGGATCTGAAATATCCGACGCCGACCTCGAACTGCTCAAAAAATTCGCGTTTCGGCGGAACGGCTTTGCCGCCCTCAATCTCGCGTTTGCCGACCTAAAGGTTGTTCGCATTCCGGCGGAAACCAGTCTTGCCGATCCGATCGAGCTGCATTTTGTGGCGGAAGAGGGTACGTCGCTCTTTCCGCACGTTCTGATCATCGCCGAAGCTGGATCCAAGGCTACGATCGTCGAATCCTATTATTCGCGCAGTAAAAGCTTTACTAACTCGGCCATTCAGATCGTGGTCGCGGATAACGCCAATGTTACCCATTATCGCGTCCAACGCGACGGCCAAGACGCTTTTAACGTCGGCACTACCGAGGTGCTCGTCGGCCGCAGCGGACGGTACGATTCAACCAATATTAATCTCGGAGGAGCGATCTCGCGGCACGATATCGACCTTAAATTCACCGCTGAGGGCGGCGAGGCATTCGTCGACGGGCTCTATATGCTCAACGGTTCACAGCACCACGACACTCACTCGATCATCGATCACACCGTGCCGAACTGTACGTCGCATCAGAATTATAAGGGCGTAATGAATGATAATTCGCGTGGAGTCTTCAACGGAAAGGTCTTTGTCCGCGAAAACGCTCATGGAACGGACGCGAACCAATCGAACAAAAACCTTTTGTTGTCCGATACGGCTCGCGTAGACACCAAGCCCCAACTTGAGATATTCAACGACGATGTGAAATGTGCTCACGGAGCGACGGTCGGGCAGCTTGAGGAAGAGGAACTGTTCTACCTCCTCACCCGTGGACTGCCGATGACGTTGGCGAGGAATCTTCTCACTTACGGATTTGTGGAGGAAGTCATAAATAAGATCGAGATCGAATCGATCAAATCGGAGCTTGATGCGGCTGTGTTGAATCGGCTGAACGCGGAGATCTGAACATTGTGGGCACGAACCGCAGAGAAGGCCCACGTGAATTAATTCGTGACATTCGTGCAACTGGCGGCGAAAATAAGTATGAAAGCAGTACAAGAAATGAGCAATTGGGACGTCGAAAAAATTAGAAAGGATTTTCCGGTGCTATCGCAGTCCGTGAACGGCAAGCCGCTCGTTTATCTCGACAATGGAGCCTCGTCTCAGGTGCCGCAGGTTGTTATCGACCGCGGGTCGAAGTATCTGGCCGAGGAACACTCGAATATTCATCGCGGCGTTCACTATCTCTCGCAGCACGCCACTACCGCCTACGAGTCAGCGCGCGAAAAGGTCAAACGATTCATCAACGCCAAAGAGGCTAAAGAGTGCATCTTCGTCCGTGGAACGACCGAGGCCGTAAACCTCGTCGCGTATTCGTACGGACGAAGGTTTATCGGCAAAGGCGACGAGATACTAGTGAGCCAGATGGAGCACCACTCGAACATAATCCCATGGCAGGTCGTCGCCGAGGAGAATGGTGCCAAGGTCGTAATGATCCCGATGAACGAACGGGGCGAACTTATCATCGACGAATACGAAAATCTGTTAAATGAACGTACCAAAATGGTAGCGATCGCACATGTTTCCAATTCGCTTGGAACCGTGAATCCGGTCAAAGAGATGATCGCGACAGCACACAAGTTCGGCGTTCCCGTGCTTGTCGACGGGGCTCAGAGCGTTCCGCATTTTCCGGTCGATGTCCAGGACCTGGACGCAGACTTTTTCGTATTTTCCGGCCACAAGATGTTCGCCCCAACGGGCAGCGGCATTCTGTACGGCAAACGCGAGTGGCTCGATCAAATGCCGCCGTATCAAACTGGCGGCGGCATGATCCGAACTGTCAGTTTTGCCGGCACAACGTACGCTCCGATCCCGGACAAATTTGAGGCGGGAACCCCGGCAATTGCGGCCGGTATCGGCTTGGGTGCCGCGATCGATTACATTAACGGCCTCGATTTCGAGGCCGCAGCCGCGTACGAGCATGAATTGCTCGAGTACGCTACCAAACGTCTTGCCGATATTCCGGGCATAAAGATTATCGGGACGGCCGCCGAAAAGGCGTCGGTGTTGTCGTTCACTATCGAGGGCATACATCCCCACGACATCGGCACGATCCTCGATCAGCAGGGGATCGCGATTCGTGCGGGCCACCATTGTGCCCAACCCGTAATGGAGTTTTTCGACGTTCCGGCGACAGCACGGGCGAGCTTTGCTTTCTACAACACACACGAAGAGGTCGACAAACTCGCCGACGCCGTGCAGAAGGTGATCGAGATCTTCGCGTAAATTGTCGATCGTATCGATTTGTGAGGCTCGTCACAGCGCTCCCCGCTGAACGAGCCCATACTTCGTTTCATGCAATCTGATCTCTACATCGCCCAGCACTCGAAACTACGCCCTCTACACGAGATCGCCGAACAGCTCGGCCTCGACTCGGATGATATGGACCTCTACGGGAGCCCATATATCGGCAAACTTCGTCTCAGCGTCCTCGACAAGTTAAAGGATCGGCCGACCGCAAAGTACATTGATGTCTCGGCCATCACGCCGACGCCGCTCGGCGAGGGCAAATCAACTACGCTTGTAGGACTCGGACAAGCGATGAAGCACCTCGGAAAAAAGGCCGTCGTTTCGCTCAGGCAGCCGTCGCAGGGGCCCACATTTGGCATCAAGGGCGGAGCGGCTGGCGGCGGCTATGCTCAGGTCGTGCCGATGGAGACATTTAACCTAAATTTAACCGGCGACATTCACGCTGTCACTGCGGCCAATAATCTGCTTGCAGCGATGATCGATAATAAGCTGCTACGCGGAAATCCGCTCAATATTAATCCGCACAGCATCACTTGGAAGCGCGTGGTCGACACCAATGATCGTGCCCTTCGCAAAATAATCATCGGCCTCGGCGGCCGGATGGAGGGCGGCATTCCGCGCGAAACTGGCTTTGATATCACGGTCGCATCCGAAGTAATGGCGATCCTCGCCCTTACTACTTCGCTTCAGGACATGCGGAAACGATTCGGCCGGATCGTCGTTGGCATGACGCACGACAAAACGCCTGTTACGGCTGAACAGATCGGCGCCGCCGGAGCAATGACCGTCCTGATGCTCGACGCGATTCGCCCGACACTGATGCAGACGCTCGAGAATACGCCGGCACTCGTCCACGCGGGCCCATTTGCGAACGTCGCCCACGGTAACAGCAGCATCCTCGCGGACCTGATAGGTGCAAAATGCAGCGACTACCTATTCACCGAATCGGGATTTGGAGCCGACATCGGAGCGGAGAAATTCTTTAATATTAAATGCCGCTACAGCGGCCTCAAACCGGACGCCTGCGTCATCGTCGCGACGATCCGTGCCCTAAAGTCGCACAGCGGTAAATACCGCGTCGTCGCCGGCAAACCCCTTCCGCCCGAGATGCTCGAGTGCAATGTCGCCGACGTCGAGGCCGGAGCCGCAAATCTACGGAAACAGATCGAGAACGTCCGCATACATGGCGTAACACCTGTCGTCGCCATAAACGTTTTCGATAGCGATCATCCCGAGGAGATCGAGGCGGTCAAACGCATATCCATAGAAGCCGGCGCTCTCGGAGCGGCGGTCTCACGTCATTGGGCCGACGGCGGTAAAGGTGCGATCGAGCTTGCGGAAATGGTAATGGCCGCTGCCGACCAACCCAACGAGTTCAAGTTTCTCTACGACCTTGACCAGCCGATCAAGAACAAGATCGAGATCATCGCGACCAAGATCTACGGCGCCGCCGAGGTGTCTTACTCACCGATAGCCGAACAGCAGATCAAGGATTATGAGGCGAACGGTTTTGGCGGTCTACCTATCTGCATGGCCAAGACGCATTTGAGCCTCAGCCACGACCCCAACCTCAAAGGTGCCCCGACCGGTTTTACATTCCCGGTCCGCGAGGTCCGAGCAAGTGTAGGCGCCGGATTCATCTATCCTGTCTGCGGCGATATGCGAACAATGCCGGCTCTGCCCGCCCATCCGGCCGCCGAAAACGTCGACATCGACTCCGAAGGCAATATCGTCGGCCTTTTCTAATTAGATAATGACGTTCGGGCATATTAAACTATTAATATGTCCGAACTAAGCGACCTTTATCAGGAAGTAATTTTAGAACACAACAAGAATCCGCGAAATTTTCGTGAGATCGAGGATGCGGATCAATATGCGGACGGCAAAAATCCACTTTGCGGCGACGCGCTGAGGGTCTATGTGGCTTTTGATGGAGAAAAGATATCGGATGTCGCGTTCAAGGGCTCAGGCTGTGCAATTTCGAAAGCGTCGGCGTCGATGATGACGCAGGCGGTCAAGGGCAAGACCAGGCACGAGGCTGAGGATATATTTGATGAATTTCATCGAATGGTCACCGGCGAACTCGATATCGAGACCGACCAGAATGAACTCGGCAAACTCAAGATATTCTCCGGCGTTCTAGAGTTCCCCGCCCGCGTAAAGTGCGCCTCGCTCAGTTGGCACACTCTTAATGCTGCCTTGAACGGCGAGAATGTCGTTTCCACCGAATAGTGAGCCTGCCGCAGGGTCACATTAAAAAGAGTGAATTCCGCACGCGGAAAATATCTTGGCATCGACAACATTCGCTGGCAGATCGCCGTTCAGATCATATAGCTTTTAGCTGTCGCCCGAAATTCTTTTAGCTGGGCGTCGATCCATACGTCGTCTTTCCCAAGTTCGCTCGCCATTATCGCCGCGACCTGGGGACTCATCTCGACGGCGGCCCTCGCATTTATGAAAAGAGCTCGAGTGCGGCGTGCGAGCACGTCCTCAACGGTTTGTGCCATTTCGCTGCCCACGGCTCGAACTACGTCGTCGCGCGTATAGGGCAAGTCTGGATGTAGCTGCTCTCCGGCTGTCTCATAACTTTCCGTCCAAGCATTTATCGCAAGCGAAGCCGTAACCGAGGTCCGTTCGGGCAACCCGCCGCTACGTGCCGCCTGGTCGACGGCATCCTCTGCCATGCGGCGGTAGGTCGTCCACTTTCCGCCGGTTATGGTGAGCAGCCCAGCGTCGTCTATCTCGATCATATGACCGCGCGATAGCGAAGCAGTGTTTCGAGCGCCTGCGTTTTTTACCAGCGGGCGTATACCCGCAAAAACGCTCATTATGTCGTTACGAGTCGGTTTAGGTTCAAGATAATCGGAGGCAGTTTTGAGAACAAAATCGATCTCCGCTTCGAGCGCGTGCGGTTCGAGCTCCGCGGAATCGACCGGCGTGTCAGTAGTGCCGATGAGCGTCGAACCGAGCCACGGAATGCAAAAAAGGACACGGCCGTCGCTCGTTTTGGGGATTAACACAGCGCTTTTCGTCGGTAGAAACCTGCCGCCAAAAACTAAATGAATTCCCTGGCTCATCGTTATGATCGGCTTCGCTGCCGGCTCTGACAAAGACCGCAGAGCATCGCAAAAGGCTCCGGTGGCGTTGATCACGACCTTGGCTTTGACCGAAAATGTCTTGCCGGAAAACAGATCGGAAAATTCCACGCCGGCCATCTTGCCCGCAGCGTTTTTTGAAAGCGAACTTACTCTCGAATAGTTGATCATCGCTGCTCCGTTAACGGCAGCGGTGGCGACGAGATCGTTCAGCAAACGCGTATCGTCAAATTGTCCGTCGTAATACAAAATGCCGCCCACGAGACCCCTTTTCACGATTGTTGGCAGCAGTTCCGTCGTTTCCGCCCGCGACAGTATCCGCGATCTGCCAAAGCTGTATTTGCCCGACATAAGGTCGTAGAATTTGAGCCCGATCGCGTAATAGAGTTTTCGAAAATTGCTGTAGCAGGGGACGACAAAGGCTTGTTTATGAACAACGTGAGGAGCGTTTTGCATCAGGATCCCGCGTTCTTGGAGCGATTCGCGGACGAGCGAAATGTTGCCCTGCTCAAGGTACCGGACGCCGCCGTGGACGAGCTTCGTCGAACGGCTCGAGGTGCCTTTTCCAAAATCGTGCTGCTCGAGCAAAAGTACGTCGTAACCGCGCGCGGCCGCGTCGAGTGCACATCCGACGCCGGTTGCTCCGCCGCCAATTACGACGATGTCCCACGCGCATGTTCGATTGCTGACGCGTTCAAGTATTTCGTTCCGGTCCATTTACTGGTTTAGATTAGCGCGTAATCCGTTTTGTGCGTGCTCAGCGATCACAAATGACCTTTCGCGATGAAACTTAAAGTCAATCCCGACAATTTATATTTATTTTCTATTGTATTAGTACTTTCTTTGTGCTAGAAATACAGTTCAAGTTGATTCTACGCAAACTAACCGTAAACTAAACAAGGAAATTAATTAGGTGATCGCACAATATCTGTCCGAAGCCGTCGATCCCAACACGCCTGAAACCGCGGTCGTGCTTGCCGGCGATTATTTAAACAAACTCACCGGCGAAAAAGTCGAACGCGAATGCAAGACTCGGCTCGAAGAGGGCTGCAAAAGACTGGTCGTCGATTTTTCGCAGACGGAGATCATTAACAGCATCGGGATCTCGATCCTGCTAGGTGTGATCGACTCCGCCGAAAACTCAGGGGCTAAAGTGATCTTTTCGGACTTGAACGAACAGTCGGTCGAGCTTTTCGAAATGCTTGGCCTCACAAAACACGTTACCCTTGCATGAGATTCGGGATGGTCGACAGCAAATAGTCGACAATGATCTTCACCCGCGATTCCCGCTCAACGACGCACGATCTGCAAGCGACAATACACGAAAACATGATCGAAGAACGAACAAAACTCATACATGCCTTCGGAGCACTGGCCGAGCTCGGCCAGGAAGTTGCGAATAAGAATAACTTTCAGGAGACGATCCGTACTTCGCTGCACCTTATTTCCGGAGCACTCGGGATCATGCGCGGCGGGGTCGCACGTTATTCACGTTTCGGCCATGAGCTAAACATGTTGGCGGTGCGCGGCCTCGGCGACGATTTTCCGCTCAGCCTCGCTCTCTGTACGGAGGATGAGCGCCAGTTCTTAACGAACGGTCTCAACGCGATCGAAACGGCCGAAGCTCGTGTTTTGCCATTTTTTCAGGTCTACGATCGCAGCTTTGAAAGCCGCCGGATCGAGCTTTTTATCCCGCTCATCGTCCGCGACGAGATCGTCGGGTCAATTTTTCTTGGCGAAAAGGCGACGGGCGAATCGTACACGAGTTACGAAAAAGAGATCATCTGCGCTATGGGCCGGCACATTGGTGTCGCGATCGCTCAGCGCAATTTGATGGCCGAGATCGAACGCCACACGGAAACCAATCGAAAGCTCTTCGACGACCTTCGAACGACCTACAGCGACACTGTAAAGGCCTTTGCCGCAGCGATCGATTGTAAAGACAAATATACTGAGGGCCATTCGGTTCGCGTGGGCCGTTATTCCGAGATAATTGCGGCCGAGCTCGATTGGGGTAAAGAGGAGGTCGAGGGAGCGGCGACCGCCGGCTACCTTCACGACGTCGGCAAACTTACCGTCGAGCGAAAGATCATAAACGCTCCTTATCGCATAAACGCCAAGGAGTCGGCCGAGCTCAACAAGCATCCGGCCATAGGTTTCGAGATTCTGCAGCCGATCCACCATCCGTATACAGATGTGCCGCTTGCGGCAAAATATCATCACGAACGGCTAGACGGACGCGGTTATCCGGACGGGCTTTACGATCGGGAAATTCCTTATATTGCCAAGATCGTAAATCTCGCCGATTCGTTTGACGCGATGACGACCGACCGGCCATACAAAGCACGCCGGCAGGCCTGTGACGTGGTCGATGATCTTCAGCGCAACGCGGGTAAGCAATTTGCGCCCGAATTGGTTACTGCCTTCTTAAAAGGAATGTTGAAAGAGCTGAACGGCGACACTAAGGATAAGCGCTTTCGCCGTCTGCTCGGCCGCGAATATATGGAGACCGAGGGATTGGTTCCGGTCCTGCGAACAGCTCTGAACGATCTGCGGCCGACGACAACGCTAACTTATATCAGTTCAAGCTAAATGCGTCGATTCGGACGGCATTACGAGCAGCTCGATAAATTTGCGGGCCGCGAGCGACAGCTTTCGGTCGCTGCGATATATGACCCCTACCGGACGGACCCAGAATTTTTCTGCAAGCTGGATGACGGCTAGACGGCCGCTCGAGGCGTCATCCGAAACCGACGGCTGAGGCACGATCGCAAGCCCGAAACCGACTTCAACAGCTCGTTTTATCGTCTCGATATTGTCAAATTCCGCCACCTTTTTTACCTCGACCCTATTATCCCTGAGTATCCGATCCGTTGCTTTGCGCGTAGGAATATCGCGTTCGAACAGTACAAAATCCTGTCCGTTCAGGTCATGGACCTTAACCTTTTTTCTCGACGCCAATTTGTGGCCGGGAGCTGCGATCAAAACAAGGCGATCGTTCGGCATGTCCGCGATAGTCAGGCCCCGGCGCGGCTCGGGAAATGCGACTACGCCGAGTTCCACGTTCCCGTTGAGTACATCTCGCACGACACGTGTCGTACGCGAATATTCAAGGTCGATCTTTGCGGCCGGAAATTTCGTCATGAATTCACGTACTTTCGAAGGCAATTCGTGAAGCCCTACGCTATACACTGTCGCGACCCTAACGGTCCCACCGATCTTCCCGACGACGCCGCGGAGCGATTCCTGCAGTTGTTCAAAGCTTTCGAGTACATTCTTTGATTCGCGATAAAATACTTCTCCGGCCGGGGTCAGCTTGACCTCGCGTCGCCCTCGGACGCGTTCGAGCAAGCGACGCTTAAACTTTTCCTCGAGCGTCCTTATCTGCTGGCTAACGGCAGATTGTGTAATAAAATTGCGTTCCGCCGCGAGCGAAAAGCTCTCGAGGTCGACGAGGTCACAAAAAACTTTTAGCGTCTCGATATGCATTTTTACAGTTCCTATGTATAAGTATAACTATTTTATCGCTCATATTTAATTAATTTTACCTAATCTCTTTTTAGATGTAGCCTTAAAAACAGTAGCTTTGCATTGCTGAAATCTCGATTTGGAATTAAAATTCACACAAATCTATTTTTATTAGTCGTGTGAATTGAAACATTAGATGGCGATCAAATTCTCTAACGCGTTTCTGCTCAGGAAACTGCACCAGCTGACCGGTATCGTTCCGTTGGGCATGTTTTACTTTGTGCATATTTATACGAATTCGACCGCCCTCAATGGAGCCGAAGCGTTTAATAAGCATGTAGCGGATATCCACGGGATACCGTATCTCCTGTTGATAGAGATATTTGGCATATTTATCCCGCTAGTCTTCCATTCTGTGTACGGCGTTCTGATTTCGGCCGAGGCGAAACCGAATCTCCTCGCTTACCGGTATGGCCGCAACTGGTTCTACATATTTCAACGTGTGACCGGCATCTATCTTTTCGTTTTTCTTCTGTTCCATATCCTTAATTTCCGGTTTGGTCTCATTCCGGGGCTAAATTTGATCCCCGTGGCGGGCAATGCCGATAAAGCATTTGGTATAGTTGCCGGCGAATTTCAGATAACTTGGGTGCTGATCATTTACTTTTTGGGCTTGATAGCGACGGCGTGGCATCTGGCGTACGGATTGTTCCTGTTCGCTCTAGACTGGGGGATCGTGATCGGCGAAAAGGCCCAGCGTGTCACGATGTACGCAAGCCTTGCATTGGCACTCTTGTTGTCGGTGATCGGCATTAACGCAGCGATGGCATTTGTCAGGCCGTGCGGCATTACGCCCAAGGCTTTGTGCGAAGAGCCGAAGAGACCCGGTCCGAGCGGCGCTAAGTTTTAGTTAAAGTTTTCAGCGGCCGTCGGCGTGCTGCCGTTGGCCACGCATGCGAGCAGCAGGCATTTAAGAGACGCGTATATATGTCATCAGGCGGAATGAAATTTGCGATCGTCGGCGGCGGATTGGCCGGATTGGCAGCGGCAATGAAACTCGCGGAGGCGGGACACGAGGTTGATATGATCTCGGTCGTCCCGGTCAAGCGTTCGCACTCGGTCTGTGCCCAGGGCGGTATCAACGGCGCGGTCAATACTAAGGGCGAGGGTGATTCGCCGGCAGTTCACTTTGACGATACGGTCTACGGCGGCGACTTTTTGGCGAATCAGCCGCCGGTCAAGCGGATGACCGATATGGCTCCCGATATCATCTACTTGTTCGACCGAATGGGCGTTCCCTTTTCGCGAACGCAGGAAGGGCTGCTTGATTTTCGCCGGTTTGGGGGAACGCTCCATCATCGTACGGCATTCGCAGGTGCCTCAACGGGCCAGCAGCTGCTGTACGCCCTCGACGAGCAGGTCCGCAAATACGAAGTGCTCGGAATGGTCCGCAAATTCGAGGGCTGGGAAATGCTTTCGCTGGTGATGGACGATCACCAGGTCTGCCGCGGCCTCGTCGCTATGAATCTGCAAACGCTCGAGCTAAAGGTGTTTGCGGCCGACGCCGTGATAATGGCGACCGGCGGGCCAGGCCTGATCTTCGGCAAATCCACAAATTCGATGACCTGCACCGGCAGTGCGGTCTCGGCCTGTTATCAGCAGGGCGCGAAGTACGCTAACGGCGAATTTATTCAGGTCCATCCGACATCGATCCCGGGCGAGGACAAGCTTCGCTTAATGAGCGAATCGGCCCGCGGCGAGGGCGGGCGCGTCTGGGTGCCACGAGTTCCCGCCGATACCCGCCGTCCGCAGGATATTCCCGAGTCTGAGCGGATGTACTTTCTCGAAGAAAAATATCCGGCATACGGAAACCTCGTCCCTCGGGACATCGCCACCCGCGAGATCTTTCAGGTGTGCCTCGACGGCAATGGGATCGGCGGAGAGAATCAAGTCTATTTGGACCTGACCCACATTCCTGCGGAAACGTTGACCCGCAAGCTCGGTGCCATCCTTGAGATCTACGAAATGTTCGTCGGCGACGACCCGCGTTTTGTTCCGATGAGGATCTTTCCGGGCGTCCATTACTCAATGGGTGGCTTATGGGTCGATTACGAGCAGCGGACAAATATCCCAGGTTTGTTCGCCGCCGGCGAATGCGACTATTCAATTCACGGAGCTAATCGTCTCGGGGCAAACTCACTGCTTTCTTGTGTTTATGGCGGATTTGTAGCGGCTCCGTCTGCAGTCGAATACGCCGAGAACGTCGAGCGGGGAAAAACCGAGACCAACGGCATTCACGATGCCGAGTTGCGGCGTCAGCAGGAGATCAATGACGCTATCGTTCACAACCAGGGAACCGAAAATCAGTACAAGCTTCACGAAGAAATGGGCAAAACAATGACGGACAACGTCACCGTCGTCCGATACAATGATCGGCTCAAGGCGACCGACGACAAGCTGCTCGAGCTGCAGGAGCGTTTCGGAAAGATCTCGATCAACGACTCGAACTTGTGGGCGACGCAGGCGGTGCCGCATGCACGCCAGCTTAAGAACATGCTCGATCTTGCACGAGTTATTACACTCGGGGCGTTGAATCGCAATGAATCTCGCGGAGCTCATTACAAACCTGATTTCCCGGACCGTGACGACGAAAATTTCCTGAAAACGACGATCGCCGAGTATTCGGCCGAGGCTCCGGTGTTTAGCTATGAACCCGTTGACATATCGTTGCTTGAGCCGCGAAAGCGTGATTATTCATCTAAGCATTAGTTCCGAGGTGAGGCCGTCGTGTTTCGGCCGTTTAAGATCTGTCTGATTTAATTTGACTATGACCACACACGCACACGTCGAAAAAAAGCGGCTTGAGAATCCGCCCAAGAGCGTCAAGATCAAGATTCAGCGACGCGAAAAAGAGGGTGCGGCGGCCTCGTGGGAAACTTTCGAGATCCCGTACCGGCGCAACCTAAACGTGATCTCTGCCCTGATGGACATTCGGAAAAATCCGGTAACGATCGAGGGCAAGGCCACGACTCCACCGGTTTGGGACATGAGCTGTCTCGAACAGGTATGCGGCATATGTACCATGGTCATCGACGGACGCGTCCGCCAGTCGTGCTCAGCGTTGCTTGACGACCTGCTGCTCGCATCGGGCGGCGACACCGTGACCTTAGCGCCGATGTCTAAATTCCCTAATGTTCGCGATCTCAAGGTGGACCGTACAAAGATGTTCGACCACCTCAAGCAGGTAAACGCGTGGATCGAACTCGACGGTACCCACAATTTGGGCCCTGGCCCGCATGTCGCCAATGACCTTGCCCAGGAGAGGTATGCACTTTCGCGATGCATGACCTGCGGCTGCTGTCTCGAGGCATGTCCGCAGTACGGGGACGACAATTACATCGGTCCGCAGGCGATCGCCCAGGCACGCCTGTTCAACATGCATCCGGTTGGAAAACTAACTGCCGACGAAAGGCTAAACGGACTCATGGGCGATGACGGCATCCAAAACTGCGGAAATGCTCAAAACTGTGTTCGGGTTTGCCCGATGTCGGTACCGCTCACTAAGGCCATCTACGAGACGAACCGCGAGATGACAGTTGACGCTTTATTTGGATGGCTTAAGTCGTAACATCGACGGCAACGGCACCCACAAGTTCTGGTATCCGCTGTGTCGTTCTGTCACAACATCTCAGTCGTTTCGCTGTTTCCACATCTTTCGGGCTCGATTTCAACGGTCCCGGTCCGAACGGTCAGCTTTTTCATTTCTCGCGATTTCCTAGTATAATTCGTAAGTTTGTTAGTAAGGCTTGAAAGGGCAACCTGCCGGAACTGAACAGAATCATAGATTCAGTTAATTCCGCCACTGAAACCCGATCTTGTTCGGCTATTATTTCGTTTCGGACAGGATATCGAGGGTGTGCCCGGAGCATTGCAAGGCTCCACGATTTGCACTTATAAAGGATAAAACGGTTTTATGCATAATTTCCGCGCATTTGGGCTCGTTCTCGTAGCATTGACAGCGTTAAGTTTCAACGTTGTCGCCGGAACGGGCAGCAGTGCCATCGCACCTGTCGAGTCCGGCGTCCTTAATGTCCAGCAGGTAGTCGAAAGCGTTGATATCCAGGGCAATCGCCGACTTCGTGATGAGGACCTTCTCTACTACATCAAAACGAGGCCCGGCGACACTTATGATCCAGCGGCTCTGGAACGCGACCTAAAGGAATTGCTTTCGCTCAATTTCTTCGATAAGACGGCCACGCGTGTGCTCACTGAACCTGGCGTCCGTGGCGGCGTGAACGTGATCTTCGAGGTACGCGAACTCCCGATCATTCGTGACCTCCAGTTCAAAGGCGCGAAGGCAATTCAGGAATCGGACATTTTGAAGGAATTCCGCGAAAAGCGGGTCGGTATTTCTAAGGAATCCGTCTACGATCCGGTAAAGGCCCGCAACGCGACCCGCATTCTGCGGGAAATGCTTGCTTCTAAGGGATACCCTAACGCAAAAGTAACCGTGCAGGAAGACGAGGTTTCGGCTACATCGATCGCCGTCACTTTCAACGTCGATCAAGGGAACCGTTCACGAATCGTTCAGATCGATTTTGTCGGAAATGAAAAATTCAAGGACAGCGAATTGCGCAATGCACTCGTCCTAGTCAAAGCGACCGGCCTGATCACTCGGTTCAAGGGCCAGGATATTCTCGACGTCAAAAAACTCGAGTACGATCTGCAGAAAAATGTTCGTTCATATATGTTTTCGAAGGGCTATTTTCAGGCCCGCATCGGCGAGCCCGAGGTCGTGGGGCTCGGCTATAAGCGGACTGGCCCGCCGCTAATCGGCAGCCTGCCGCTGCCGCTATTGACGTCAAAAGACGACACACTAAAGATCATCGTCCCCGTCACCGAAGGCCGCCTCTTCCGCGTAGGCGAGCTAAAGGTCGAGGGAAACTCGATCTTTTCGGAGCAGCAGATCCTGTCGTATGTCGGGCTGAAAAAAGGTGAGATCGCCGACGGTAAACGATTGCAGGACGCCGTTTACGAAGACCTGAAAAAGGTCTACGGCGGCCAGGGCTTTGTTCAATACAATGCCGAATTCGAACCGGAGTTTAAGGATAATCCGACTAACCCCAAGGAGGGCATTGTCGACATCACGATCTCGATCGACGAGGGCAAGCAGTTCACGCTTCGCAGGCTTGAGTTCACCGGGAATACGTTTACGCGTGACCGCGTCATGCGCCGCGAGTTCTTGATCAACGAAGGCGATATCTACAATCAAAACTATCTCGACATATCGGTCGCACGTCTCAATCAGACGCAGTATTTTGACCCGATCGATAAGGACCAGGACGTCGAGATCCGCACCGACGAAGAGAACGCGAACGTTGACCTGATCCTCAAGGTCAAAGAAAAAGGACGTCAGCAGATCCAGTTCAACGGCGGCGTCTCCGGCATCGGCGGCACATTCTTCGGTCTCGAATATTCGACGAATAACCTCGCGGGCCGTGGCGAGATCCTTTCGCTCAATGTGGGCGCCGGCAATCGGCAGCAGAACCTGCAGTTCACATATCAGGAACCCTACTTCCGAGATCGCCCGATCTCGGTCGGCTTCTCGCTTTTTGCGAGCAAGTACCAGTTCTTCGGCGAGGGTACGACGTTAACCCAGAATCAGGATATCTTGAATTCGATCTTATATGACCCTAATGCTGCGTTAACGACGAGTTCAGACAATCTTTTTACCCAAACTACTTATGGTGCCAATATTTTCGCGACCGCACCGCTTTCCGAACTGTTTTTCAAAAAGCGTCGATTCACCCAGTTTTCGCGGCTTGGATTGACCTATCAGCTGTCGGCGACGAGCATTGCCGACCCTAAGGTCAACGCTGCGGGCAATGTGTCAACGATCATCCCGGTCCTTTATCGGCAGCCCAATATTTTGACCAGCCGTATTACGGGCTCATTTGTATACGATACTAGACAGCCTGCGGCTAACGGCATCGATACGCTGAGCGGAACCAGTATTTCGGCATCAGTGGGATTCGCGGGCTTGGGCGGAGACGTTCGGACGTATACACCTTCGATCAGCTATTCGAGTTTTATTCCGGTACGTCGTAAAAGGACTAAGAATCCTGAGGTTTTCGCCTTTCGTATCATGGCGAGCACGATCCGAACGTGGTCGATCACGGACAAGATCAGGAACGCCAACTCGATCTCCTTTGTTGGAGGCATCCCTGCTTATGAGCGATTCTTTCTGGGTAGCGAAAATGATCTCCGCGGATACGATTCGCGTTCGATCGGACCTGTGGCGCCGTTCGATACTTATATCACCACCCGCAATGTCGTCGTTGCGAACAACTCATCAGGAGCGGTCGACGCACCTTCGTTGAATGCCCGTGACCGGGCGGAGATCGCGTCGATCGGCGCTCTGACCGGGGTGGCGGGAGCTAATCCGGCACTTTTCTCGCGGAACTACCGATTTATCGGCGGCGATAGTGAGTTGCTCGGTAATTTTGAATATCGCATTCCGCTTTTCGGCCCGGCCACGTTGGCGGCCTTTGCTGATGTTGGTTCGGTATTTAACCTCCGCAAGGCACCGACGCAGACACTCAACAGCGAATTTCTATCCGACGACACCTTTATCGGTGCAGGTCAATTGACGGCCCTCGGCCTGCTCAACACGCCGGTTCTCGAAAGCAGTTTCGGCAGCATACTCTATTATCGCGGCCGGGTGATGACCAAGACGGATTATATTAATGATTTCTGCCGCGGCAACCGTTTTGGCTGTCCAACCTCGCTTTCGCCGCAGATTCAGCAGTTATACCTTCGCGGCGATGTTCAGCAGAACTCGCTGTTAAAGGTCGGCGATAGTGCATTCGGAGGTCTTAAGGATTTTAAGGCGAGCGTTGGACTTGAGTTGCGGGTCCAGGTCCCGATCGTCAACGTTCCGTTCCGTCTTATCTATTATTTCAACCCGAATGCTCGGCTGGGATACACCGCCGAGCTCCCGGGAATTTACTTGCCCGGCAAACGTAACGGATTTAGGTTTACGGTCGGTCGAACGTTTTAATGTTCAAGGCTAACGAAAATTGACTTTCAATTTTCGTTAGCATAGTATTGCGTTTCTTTTTTTGGAAACCGCAAGCAACATATTCGGTCAAATAGGTTTCAAATAGAGCAGTAGATCCAGTAATTACTTGCCTCAAGATTAGAGTTCTAAGGAGTATCACACGATAATGAGAAAATTTAGTTTAGTCGTCGCAACCCTCATATTTGCGGTCATGTTCGCAGTATCCGCAAATGCCCAGACCGGAGCGGCGGCCCAGGCCGGCTTCGCTAAGATCGGACTGATCGATTCAGGCGCCTTTGGCATGGAAAAAGAGGGCATCAGCCGTTATGTCAACGCTGTCAAACAGCTAGGTACAGAAATGAAGCCGCTTGAGAACGAGCTTGTCACAATGCAGTCCAAAATGCAGACGCTCGCTGATCAGATCGCAAGCCTTCAGAAAGTGCCCGCTAATGCTCAGGATCCGAAAAGCATTCTCGATAAGCAGGACGAGGGTCAGCGTTTGCAGCGTGAGTTTGAGTTTAAGAAAAAGGAATACGATGCTCGCGTCGAGAAGCGCGGCAATGAATTGCTTGGCCCGATCCAGGGTGATATTGGCAAAGCCATCCAGGAGTATGCACTCGCACGTGGATACACAATGATCCTCGATATTGATAAGCTCGGCCGCGATGGCGCCTTGCTTGCCTTGGACCCGAAGGCCGAGATAACCAAAGAATTTATTACGTTCTTTAACACGCGGGCACCTAGCACTGCCTCGGCGGCAAAGCCGAACTAGCTCTCGGGATCCGGGAACTTTAAACCTTTGAGAAGCCGGTAAATTTAATTTGCCGGCTTCTCGCTTTGGCAAATTTTGATATCATTGCGTGATATGTTTATCCTCGATTCCCTGGCGATCCAGAAGATATTGCCGCACCGATATCCGTTTCTGCTCGTTGACAGGATCATCGAGCTCGAGCCGCGGATCAGGATCGTCGGCATAAAACAGGTAACGATCAACGAACATTTTTTCACCGGACATTTTCCCGGAGCTCCGGTGATGCCCGGTGTGCTCCAGATCGAGGCTCTTGCCCAGGTTGGGGCGATCCTTGCCCTTCGCGAATTTGAGGATCGCGATAGCAAAATACCGTTCTTTACCGGCATCGAGGAAGCCAAATTTCGCCGGCCCGTCGTTCCTGGTGACACCCTCACTCTCGAAGTCACCGCTCTCAGGATAGGCACCAAGGTGCAGCGAATGCGCGGCATCGCAACGGTGGACGGGCAGATAACCGCCGAGGCAACGATCATGTCCATCATTGCCGATCGGCCTAAGGAGCAAATCTAATGGACCCGCTTCACATGTCAACCCGCGAAGCCATCATCGTCTTTGCACTGGTAAATGCAGCGATCGGATTGGTACTCGGACTCATCCCACTGCTTTTTGGATATTTCAATAAACGATTACGCCTCGGCGTGATCGGGTTTTTCACGGCGTTGGTCGGTGGAGCCATACTCGGAATATTTCTCTCCATCCCCGCAACCATTGTTTTCACCTGGCTCGTCGTGCGAAAAGAGAAGGCTCCAGTCGAAGTCAACATCGTTAATTCCGAACCCATCGACGTTTCGGTTCGATCGATCGAGGACACGGAGAACTGAGACACCGCCTATGCCCTCGTTCATACACGGATCAGCGATCGTAGATCCAAACGCAACGATCGGCGACCGATGCCATATTGGCCCTTTCTCAACGGTCGGCCCCGAGGTCGTACTCGGTGAACGCGTCCGGCTCGAGTCGCACGTTGTTGTCGACGGACGGACGATTATTGGAAATGATACGCACGTATTTCCGTTCGTTTCGATCGGCCTCGCTCCTCAGGACTTGAAGTATGCCGATGAGCCATCGCTTACGCAGATCGGTGAGCGAAACCGTATTCGGGAGTTCGTAACCATTCACCGCGGCACCGACGGCGGCGGCGGCGTGACGAAGATCGGCAACGATAACCTTCTCATGGCCCAGGCCCACGTCGCTCATGACTGCATCCTCGGCAACGGTATCATTATGGCGAACGCGGCGACCCTCGGAGGCCACGTCGAGGTGCAGGATAGCGCGAGCATCGGTGCATATTCAGGCGTACATCAATTTTGCCGAGTCGGCCTTCAGGCTTTTGTGGGAGCATACTCGGTGGTTGTGAAAGATGCTCTGCCTTTTGCGATCATCCAGGGAAATCACGCCAAATGCTACGGGCTCAACAAGCTCGGGATGAAGCGGCGGGGATATGCGAGCGAGACGATCGAGACCCTCAATCA
Organism: Acidobacteriota bacterium; assembly: GCA_040005135.1. GTDB lineage: Bacteria > Acidobacteriota > Blastocatellia > Pyrinomonadales > Pyrinomonadaceae > OLB17. The sequence goes on from JBDTZO010000189.1 coordinate 56,604, forward strand.
TGCCTTTCGCCTTTTATTGTCGTCGAAGCTGAACACGACTCAGGCCCTCGAACGCATCCACTCCGAAATTTCGAACTGCAGAGAAGTCACGACCCTCACCGACTTTATCGAAAGCTCGCAACGCGGTGTCGTAAAATAACTATCGCCGCCGGCTCTTTAGCACCCCCAGCACGTCGCTGATCGACGCGTCTTTTGCTCTGAGCAGCAGTAAATAATGAAACAGTAGGTCAGCCGCCTCGGACAGGAACTTGTCAAGGTCGTCGTCCTTTGCTTCGATCACAAGCTCGACCGCTTCCTCGCCGACCTTTTGAGCGATCTTGTTGATCCCTTTGGCGAAAAGCTTTGCCACATACGAATCACTAGGCTTGTCTAATACTCGTCGATCGATCACGCCTTCCAGATCGTTAAGTAGATCGACCGGACGCTCCACTTTCTTATTATTTTCACCAAAGCAAGTCGCCGTTCCCGTGTGGCAGACCGGCCCGGTCGGGATCGCTCGAATAAGCAGCGTATCTTGGTCGCAGTCCGCAGTGATTGAGATGACGTCGAGACAATTACCGCTCGTTTCACCTTTCATCCACAATTGTTGACGCGAACGCGAGAAAAAGGTCACGCGGCCACTCACCTCTGTTTCGCGCAATGCCGCATTATTCATAAAGCCCAGCATCAGCACTGTGCCGGTCGTATCATCCTGGATGATAGCGGGCACGAGGCCGTCGGCATATTTTTCGTAATTCAAGTTCATAATCGCACCTCGATCCCACGCGATGCCAGAAACGCTTTCAGTTTCGGTATGGCCATTTCGCCGTAATGAAAAACGCTTGCCGCGAGAGCTCCGTCCGCACGTCCGATCTCAAAAATGTCCGAAAAATCGTGCATGTTCCCGGCTCCGCCAGATGCGATGATCGGCACGCCGACCGCATCTGAGATTGCACGGGTCAAGCCGATCTCGAAACCGCCCTTGGTCCCGTCCGCGTTCATCGACGTAAATAGTATTTCGCCCGCGCCGAGGCCGACGCCCCGCCGTGCCCATTCGACAACGTCGAGATCGGTTGCCTCGCGCCCTCCGTTCAGAAATACCTTCCATCCATCGTTAGTCTCCTTGGCATCGATCGCAAGCACGACGCACTGCGAACCGAAATTGATCGCGGCCTTAGTGATCAGATCCGGATCTTTTACGGCAGCCGTATTGATCGAAACCTTGTCGGCGCCGGAGCCAAGTAGCATGCCGATGTCGTCGACCGCCGAAATTCCGCCGCCAACCGTGAACGGGATGTTTATCTCCGCGGCAACTCTCGCGATTAGACCGCCGAACGTCTTTCGCCGCTCGTTCGTGGCCGAGATGTCGAGAAGCACGATCTCATCCGCGCCCTCGGCACAATATCGCACCGCCAGATCGACTGGGTCGCCCGCGTCGCGTAAGCCGACAAAATTAGTTCCCTTAACGGTGCGGCCGTCCTTGACGTCGAGGCACGGAATGATTCGCTTAGCCAGCATATGTTGCGAGGTCCTCGAGCTTAATGCTGTGTTCGTACAGAGCCCTGCCGACGATCACAGCTTTGCAGCCGATCGCGTCGAGCTCGTCAATATCCGCGATAGAACGCACCCCGCCGCTCGCGATAAGGTCGATCTCATGGAGAGCCGCAATTATCTGCTGATAAAGCCCGATCGACGGCCCCGACATCGCACCGTCGCTGGCAATGTCCGTGACAAAAACCCGTTTAACGCCGTGCTCTGCGGACTTCCGCAGAAACGCGAGGATAGGTGTGTCAGTCTCCGTCATCCAACCATCGATCGCGACATTGCCATTCTTGGTGTCCGCTCCGAGTAAGATCTTGTCGCCGCCAAATTTGTGAAGCCAGTGACGGAAAGTCTCAGGTTCACGCACGGCAAGGCTGCCGATGTTTACGATCGATGCGCCAGAGCCGAGAACGGCGCCAACGTCCGCCTCGGTCCTCACGCCGCCGCCATAATCGATCTCGAGTCTCGTGCGCGAAGCAACGTGCTTTAGAACGTTCAGATTCGACGGCGAGCCCGAGCGGGCACCGTCGAGGTCGACCATGTGCAGACGCCGCGATCCGGCCGCCTCAAACCGTTTGGCGGTCTCGAGCGGGTCGTCGGAATACACCGTTTCTCGCGAAAAATCGCCCTGCGTCAGACGCACGCATTTGCCGTCGATAAGATCCATTGCCGGAATTATCTCGATCATATTTTTAGGAAATTTTCGAGGACCCGTGCCCCGGCGTCACCGGATTTCTCCGGATGAAACTGTATCGCGTGAAAATTGCCGCGGCTGAGTGCGGAGCTGAATTCGCCGCCGTAATCCGTCACAGACGTCGTATCGGCACCTGTCTCGACGTAGTAACCGTGGACAAAATACATTCGGGTGCCGCTATCCACGCCTTCGAAAAGCGGCGTACCGAGGTCGGTGATCCGGTTCCAGCCCGTATGCGGTATCTTGAGTGTGTCCGAATAGAACTTCCTGACACGGTAAGGAAGGACCCCCAGGCATGTGGTCGCATTCTCTTCCGAAAAAGCGCACATCAGCTGCATGCCCAAACAAATGCCGAGGACCGGCTGCGTTAACGATGTTATCAAGGTGTCTAAACCGCGTTCCCGCAGATACCGCATTGCCGTCGACGCTTCGCCGACACCGGGAAATATCACGCGGTCCGCACTTCGGAGTTCGTCCGGAGCGTCGGATACCGAAGCAGCAATGCCAAGCCTCTTAAGGGCGTTTGCGACCGAGACCGTGTTGCCGGCGTTGTATTTTACGATCGCGACTTTCATAAAACTCCCTTCGTGGTTGGCAGAGTAGTTCCCTCGCGGCGCACGGCCATTTTGATCGCTTTCGCAAAGGCTTTGAATATCGCCTCGATCTTGTGGTGCTCTATAGTGCCTGTCGCCGAGATATTTAGATTACAAAGCGCCTTATCACTGAATGACTTAAAAAAGTGAAAGAACATCTCGGTCGGCATCTCGCCGATCATCTCGCGTTTGAATTCAGCGTCCCAGACGATCCAGTTTCTACCGCCAAGATCGATCGCGACCTGGGCGAGACAGTCGTCCATCGGCAGGCAAAATCCATAACGCTCGATCCCCCGTTTGTCCGCGAGCGCCCGCGAGAATGCCTCGCCGAGAGTGATCGCGACGTCCTCGATCGTGTGATGTTCGTCGATGTGCAGGTCGCCGGCGGCCTTGATACTCAGGTCCATGTCGCCGTGACGGGCAAGCTGTTCGAGCATGTGGTCGAAGAAATGAATGCCGGTCGAGATCGAGGATATTCCGCTGCCATCGAGGTTGATCTCTATTGTTATTTCAGTTTCGTTAGTTTTCCGTGCGTGCGCGACCTTTCGTTCAGGTCGTCGCAACAGCTCGTAGATTCCATCCCAATTCGAGACCGTGTTCACCTCCGCGTCGGGATTTTGATCAAGCGGAAAGCCGGGATTATCAATGTAGACGGCCTTTGCCCCGAGATTTTTCGCGAGCTCAACGTCCGTAGGGCGATCGCCAATCACGTACGAATTCGAGAGATCGTAGTCACCGTTCAGATATTTTGTAAGCATCGCCGTCCCCGGCTTACGCGTCGCGGCATTCTCGTGCGGAAATGTCCGGTCGACAAAGACGTCGGCGAATTCAATGCCCTCATCAGCGAGAGTTTGGATCACAAAATTTTGTGCCGGGTGAAAGGCGGTTTCCGGAAACGACTCGGTCCCGAGACCGTCCTGATTGGTGACCATTACGAGAACGTATTCCGTTTCGCGTGCGATCCTCGCGAGATTGGTGATCACGCCGGGCAGGAAGCGGAGCTTTTCGAGCAGATCGACCTGAAAGTCGTTCGGTTCGCGGATCATTGTTCCATCGCGATCTATAAATAAAACTTTCTGCATAAAAATGTTTTCTACCGCCTGTCCGGCCCAATTGACATGTCACCTCTTGCACCTTCGATCATTCTGAGCGCGGAAATGAGACGGTCGTTTTCCGAAGGCGTGCCCACGGTGATCCGCAGGCAATCCTCGCACAATTCGACGCTGCTGCGGTTGCGAACCACGATCTTTTCGTCAACCAACGACCGATATATCCCGTTCGCCCCGGCGACCTTGACCAGAAGAAAATTGGCGTCCGACGGATAGACCAGTTTTACGAGTCCGTTATCGGCCAGTTCGGCCGCCAGCCTTTCGCGTTCGGCTTTGATCAGAGCGATCCAATTATCTATTCCTGAGCGATCGGCGAGAGCCTCGAGCACGGCCCGCTGTGCGATCTCGCTAACATTGTACGGTGGTTTCACTCGATCCATTAGTTCGATGATCTCAGGACTCGCAATTGCAAGCCCAACGCGAATGCCTGCCATTCCCCAAGCCTTCGAAAATGTTTGAAGGACGACGAGATTCGGCAGCGAACCAAGCTCCCCGGAGATCGAACTCTGTTCGGCAAAGTCTACGTAAGCCTCGTCCACGACGACAATTCCGTCGAACTGCTCCGCGAGACCCACGACTGTCTCGCGGTTCATAAGATTGCCCGTCGGATTATTTGGCGAGCATACGAAGATGAGCTTCGTTCGAGGCGTGATAGCGGCGCGTAACGCGGGCATGTCGAGTTGGAAGTCACTTGTCAGCGGCACTTCGAGCATGACAATGTCATTAATGCACGCGGAAACGCTGTACATTCCGTACGTCGGCGGACACGCGATCACCTCGTCGCCGCCGGGGTCACAAAAAACACGAAACAGCAGATCGATCGCCTCGTCACTACCATTTCCGATAAATATCTGGGAATGTGCAAGGAGTTTCAGCTGGGCGACCGCGGATCTAAGCGCGGATTGCAGCGGGTCGGGATAACGATTGTAACCCGCTCCGGCGGGCGAGCCGAACGAGTTTTCGTTGGCGTCAAGAAAGACCTCGGCCGTCCCCTTGAATTCCGATCGGGCGGACGAATATGGCTTGAGATCGCGGATGTTGCGGCGAACCAGTCGCTCAAGATCGAACGTCATCTTTGCCTCCCCACTCGCGGCGAATCGAGACGGCGTTCTTGTGCGCATCGAGCCCTTCGGCGGCAGCCATCGTTTCGATCGACGGTCCGAGATTCGCGATGCCGGCGGCCGTCAGCCGCTGAAACGTTATCGTCTTAGTAAAACTTGCGATCGAAACGCCGCTATACGCACGCGCCGAGCCGCCTGTCGGCAAAGTGTGGTTGGTCCCCGACGCGTAGTCCCCCGCACTTTCACACGAAAAATTGCCGATGAACACTGACCCGGCATTCACGATCCTGTCCGCTACGACCTCGGCATCGGCGACGGCAAGGATCAGGTGTTCCGGCGCGTATTCGTTGATTATCGCGATGCCGTCATCGAGCGTCTCGACCAGTATCGCCATAGAGTTTTCAAGAGCGGCCTTCGCGATCGCTTTCCGCGGGAGCATCTCGATCTGGCGATCCACTTCGTCAAGCGTCGCGGCGATCAATGTTTCCGACGTGGATACCAATACGACCTGGCTGTCAGGCCCGTGCTCGGCCTGCGAAAGCAGATCGGCGGCCACAAACGACGGCACGCTCGTGTCGTCGGCAAGAATAGCCACCTCCGACGGCCCCGCAGGCATATCGATCGCGACACCCGAACGCATGATCTGCAGCTTGGCCTCTGTCACAAACTGATTGCCCGGGCCAAATATCTTGTAAACCGCCGGCACCGTTTCGGTTCCGTACGCCATCGCCCCAATGGCCTGGGCTCCGCCGATCTTAAAGACGCTCGTCGCACCGCATAGCCGGGCCGCGTAAAGTGTGACAGGATCAACCTTGCCGTCTGCATTTGGCGGCGAAACAACGACGATCTCGCTGCAGCCGGCGAGTTTCGCCGGTATTACGAGCATCAGTACCGTCGAAAACAGCGGCGCACTTCCGGCCGGCACGTACAGCCCGACTTTTTCAATAGCAACCGTCTTTTTCCAGCAAAATACGCCCGGCATAGTTTCGATCACTTCGCCTGCACCGTCCGTCACAGCGTGAAATTTCTCGATATTGGCCTTGGCGACCGCGATCGCTTGGCGGACATCTGTCGAAACCATTGCCTCAGCCTCGAGGAATTCGTCCTCGGACACGCGAAACTGCTCCAGCTCAACCTTATCGAACTGACGTGCGCAATGTCGCAACGCCGCGTCTCCGTTCGCCCGGACGTCCTTTAGGATGTTGCCGACCGTTCGTTCGAGAAAATGAGTATCGAGAGTCGGGCGTTTCAATGCTAAGCCTGCCGTTTCAAGTGTCGGATATTTTATTGATCGCATATTGTAATTATCTGATCATCTGATCGATCGATAGCACCAGGATCCCCTCAGCGCCAGCCTTTTTTAGCGCGTCGACGACTTCCCAAAAATCGATCTCGCTAACGACCGAATGCATCGAGACCCAACCGGGCTCGGCCAGCGGCAACATTGACGGGCTGCGCATGCCGGGCAGTAATGCGGCGATCTCACCGACCTTGTCCGCCGGAGCATTGAGCAGAATATATTTGTTCTGCGCGGCTGCCTTGACGCTTCGGATCCGAAACAGCAGCCGGTCGAGGATCGACCGCGGCCCCTCGCCGAGATCGGCCCGTGCGATCAGAACGGCCTCTGACAACATCACCGTCTCGACCTCGCGGAGACCGTTCGAAAACAAAGTGCTGCCCGAGCTAACTAGGTCACACACGGCATCGGCAAGACCGATCGACGGAGCGATCTCGACCGAACCGCTGATCTCGTGAATGTCAGCCGCGAGGCCGCGGGCGTCAAAAAATCCTCGTAGAATGTTGGGATAGCTGGTCGCGATCCGTTGGCCTGCAAGGTCCGCGAGACCACCGTACTTCATCCCTTTTGGAACCGCGAGCGCCAATCGGCATCGCCCAAAACCCAGCTTTTCAATCGTCTCTACCGACTTCGGATCTTCGGCAAGGACGTTTTCCCCGACCACGCCAATATCCGCGACGCCGTCGGCTACATAATCCGGAATATCGTCGTCACGCAGGAAAAAGATCTCGAGCGGAAAGTCGGCAGCTTCGGCGCGAAGCTTTCCATGACCATTCGAAAACCTGATGCCGGATTTTCGGAGGAGTTCGGTCGAACCGTCCGATAGTCTTCCGGATTTTTGCAGTGCGATCTTTAATTTCATATCTCTAAAAACAAAAAAGCGACGCCATCTTGATCCCGCTCGGGTCTTGCGTCGCTGAACAAAAACTAATTTTCGTGTTTTCTAAAAAACGAGATTCAGTTCACGCGCCGCTTTTGGGTGCGTGTGATGGAGGCGGTGATGAAACTGTTTGCCTTTTCCTGACATCTTGTTTGTATTGAAAACTATCCGGTAGCCAAATGCAAGCTGTTTCGAAGGGATGCGTGTGGTAAAATTTTTATTTTGACCATGGAAATTGCCCCGAACGAAGAAGTAATACTCGAATTTGGCAAACGCATCCAGCGTTGCTACGGCTGCTTTATCGCATATCATCTCAAGGACATGTACCTCGGCGAAGATGTCACTTTTTTCTGTGATTACTGCAAGGACGAGACGATGTTCCACTTTGACGACTTCGCGCGTCTACTAGATATTTCTAAGCTCAAAGAGGTCGCCGACGCAGATCATCATCATTGATGAAAAAGGTAATTCTCCATATCGACAGTCCGGACGGCCAACGCTCCGAAACACTCGGGGATGAGCTGACCATCGGGCGCACTGATCTGTCCCAGCTCGCCGTCGGCGACTCCGGATTGTCCCGAAAGAACACGACGTTCTTCCAGGACGGAGACGAAATTCTGGTCGTCGACGAAGGCTCGCTTAACGGCACCTTTGTCAACGGCGAGCAGATCACCGGCGGCCCGCGGCCTCTTCGCGACGGCGATCTTGTCAAGATCGGCAGCAGTACGACGATCCGCGTTGAGATCGTCGGCGAAGCTTCCGCGGCCGCCGTGCAACACGCGACTCCTGTAGCCTCAGCCAATCAGTCCGCGCCGCCTGCTTTGCCGGCCATCCCGGCCGCGATGCCGCGGCGAACAAGCAAGGTTCCGGCCTTGCTCATTGCAGCGGGCGTGATGTCTTTCGTAATAATATTTGGCGCGCTCATCGCTTTGTTGGTCGTCACGCGAAACGATCCGTCGCCATCGAACACAGTCGGCACGAGCACGCCGGTCGTTTTGCGGGCGGGCCTGATCCCGATGCGTGTGATCGATCCGCTCGGCGGCGAGGACGAGGACGATCTCGACGATCTGATCGCCTCGTGGGAAACTCAGGAAAAAGAGATCGACGCGACGACGGTTTCAGACGTCGCCGTTGCCGCTGCCGATACAGACGAAGCCGATCTCGCGGTTTCTGCCTCACTCCTGGCAGACCGTCAGAAAAAGGCATTTGAACCGCGAAACGCCGAAACAGGCATTCGCCCCGCCGGCCTCAATCCGCCCAAAGAGCTCTTCGGCGACGGCGTTATTAAGCAAAAGGCCAAACTTCGAGAGATGAAAGCGAGCGGATACGACCAGCCGATGGATTTCGCCGATCTCGCCGAAAAGCGTTTGAAAAAAGAGCTGATCGAGATGCCGATGGCGACCAAGAGCTTTTACCTCGACGTCGGCGGCAGCGCGAGCGAGGGGCCGTTCTCATCATTTTCCTTTCAGGGCGGCAACGCTGAGATCGTCCCGGGAACGCCAAAGTACCAGGCGCTTGCCCAGCTCGCCGCCAATTTCGCAGGGCAAAAATATGACCTCAATAACCCGGCGGACCGCAAGCAGATACGGATCCGACTTTTGCGTATGTTCAATCCGCGTGCAAAGCCTATTTTGCAAGAGCTGGCCGAGGCTTATTTCGGTAAGTATGGCCGGCCGCTGCGCGTCACCTCGCTGACCCGTTCGATGGATTATCAGATCGGGCTCAATGCGACCAACGTCAATTCGTTCAAGGTCCGCGGCGAGGGAGCCCTGCCGCCGCACACTTCGGGCTGTGCCTTCGACCTTGCGCGTAAGCATATGACAGCCGAGGAGCAGAATTTCGTGATGGCCAAGCTCGCCGAAATGGAGAACGCCAAGAAGCTCGACGCCCTCATCGAATACGGCGAAAACGCCTGCTTTCACATCTTTATCTATTCGGACGGTCTGCCCCCAAAGATGTAGAATAGTTTCTACAGATGGCAGAAATCGATGTTCCGGATCCGGAAAAACCGACTATCACAAGCTTGGCCCGGCGGCTCGGGCAGCTACCCGCGGATAAAAAGCGGGTGGCGCTCGAGACAAGCGCCGCGCTTGCCGGCGTATCCTTGCGCGTTAGCCGCGAGTTTGTCGAGGCGGTGCCCAAAGCCGCGAAAATATTGTCGGCAGATGATCTGCGTCATTGGGGCGAAATGGGCCGCCGTCTCGCGATGGGCAGCGCCGATTCGGGAGCGGCGTTTTTCGCCGAGGGCGTCAACGGACTGAAAAAGGTTCCAGAAAGTGCGCGGGCAGCGGTCTTTCAGGTCTGCACGCGGCAATTGGTGCTGTCGAGCTCGACGGCGCTCGATACGTTTCGGATGATGCCCGGCCTAGCTGCAGACGTTGCAGATACGTCGCTGTTGTCCGAGATACTCGGCCTTGCGGCAGAGGTCGCCCAGCGGTCTGCGAAGCACAGCGCCGATTTCCTTCATGCAACGCCTGCGGTCGCAGCAGCACTCGAGCGATTCGGCGATCAGAAAGCCGAAGTATCCGCGTCCGTGATAAAACTCGCGTCGCTCTTTGCCGATCGTACCGGCGGAATGACCGCCGACCTTTGGTCCGGTCTTCCCGAAGATCTTGCTACTCTGCGCCTGGACGACGTCTTACGGCTAATGGACCGCGCGGGCCAGTTTCTCGAGTTTGGCGGCAGCGTGACGCTCCATTTTGTGTCCGCTGGCAGCAAGGTCCTGACTTACTCAGCTGACGCTTTTGACGATTGGTGCAAACTTGCTAGAACCATCGCGGGCCACGGAAACGCCGTACTTATCTCGTTTCTTCGTGCTACGCCGAGGTTCGTCGGCGAATCTGGCAAACCACGAGGCAAAAAGAATAATGACCTTCGCCGTGTGCTGCAGCTGATCACCAAGATCGCCGAAAACGATGCTGAAAGCGCGCTTGCGGCTTTCAAGTCCAGTCCCGCGGCCCTCCGAAAAGTGTCGGTCGAGCAATTCGAAGAGTGGGTCGAGACCGGTATTCGCGATCGCGAAGACGCATCGGCACGCGCTCGCCGCAGCTACTTCGCCCTCGAAACGCGCGAATCGAACGATCGCTTGCAAGAGATACGTCTCGGGCTGCCGCTCGAGCGCGTTCAGGCCGTGCTGCGAATGTACATTGAGGCGCTGACCGGCAAGGAGATCGAGGTCGCTCCGCTCTCAGCCGCGGGCGAGGGATCACGTATTGGTGACGGCAAGACGATCTTTCTGCCGGCGTCGGTCACGGAATTTAACGATGACGAAATGGATTTTCGTCTCTACAAGGTGCTCGCCGCGCACGGCGCCGGACAGATCGAGTTCGGAACATTTGCGCAGGACACCAAGGGGCTTAAGGCGGCGTTTGCCGACCTCGAAAACCTTTATTCTGCAACTGCCGACCAGCTCGACGCCTTCTCGCTCGCGGGATACATCGAGGATGTCCAGTCTGGAAAAACGGCATTGAGCTCTGAGCAGCTGGCCGCACAGCAAAAGAAAAAGGCCGCGGCCTGGCCGAAAGGCTCAGATTACCGTGCTGTCCTCAACATCTTTCCCGAACCGCGGCTCGCACGCAAGATATTTTCGACGATGGAAAATGCCCGCATCGACGAACGACTGCGGCGGACGTACCGCGGCCTCGTAAAGGATCTAGACCTGATGCGAAAGCACCTCGGTGAAAACCGACCTTACATCTTTGACCTGCCGATGCATCAGGTGCCATTCGAGCTGCTCTTTCAGATCACACTGTGCGGAGGAGCGACTGACGATTCGAAGCGGTTTTACGGGCAGATCGTCAGTGAGATCGAGACCGTCGTAGAGAAATACATCCAGATGGACCGTGGTGAAAATTTTCCCACTGTCGCCGACTCGCTGATGGCAACGAGCCGCATTTATACGCTGTTTCAAAATATGTCGCCTGAGGAGCAGCAGGAGACAGAATCCGAGCAGACCGCCGATAAAAGCGAATTCGCGTACGATGACAAGGACGCCGCCGAGGCAGTCACCGAGGATGAGGTCAAACGCGAACAGAAAAAGAACCCTCAAGACGTCAGCGACCTTTTCAACGC
>JBDTZO010000197.1:0-7814 GCA_040005135.1 Acidobacteriota bacterium
CATTCAGGGCATCGTTTCATAGACCTAAACCTGTCGCCAATACTCCTGTGGTATCCCGATCCTAGAAAGCAGCGGCTCCCACCTTGGATCCTCGTGGAGAGGGCGAAGCGGTGAGCTGATCAGTATATGCGAGATACCGGGATCTGACTTAACGGCGACGTCCAGGAACTCAAAAGCATTATCGATCTCGCCGATCGCTGAATAGATCTCCGCGATCTGAAATGCAAATCCCTCGCAGTCAAGCTGGATTATCATGTCGAGGAATTCGTGTGCGTGGTTAATGCGGCCGGCCTTTATCTCAACGAGCGCAGCCGACCAATGCTTCCAGATCTCAGCCGCCTCTTTCGCGGCTTCGGCCCGGGCGTCGTCGAAAAGCTCTTTTTCAGCAAGGACCACAGCGTGCAGGGCATGCGTATAAACCCCTTGCGGCGAGAGTTCGATCGATCGCCGGGCGGCCATTTCCGCCTCGTCAAGTTTCCCTGCCGCATACGAAGCCCCGGTGAGGCGCTGCAGCGCAAGGGAATTCAGGGGATCCAACGCCGCCAATTTGCGGGCGAGATCCAGAGGCTCGTCTATCTTTCCGAGAAGCCCAAGCACGTAGCTCGCGCGGGAAAGCACAAAAGCATTATCAGGTTCGAGGGCCAAGGCCCTTCTCAGGGGCTCCTCGGCGCCGCGAAAATCACGATTCCAGCTCAATTTCAAGGTTGCGAGCAGCGCATGGCCACCGGCGAGGTTAGGCTCCAGCTGGAGAGCTTTTTCGATGGCGGAACGGGCGGCCGTGTAGCCTACTTCATAATCGACAAAGCCATGCCCGGTGCGGATACTTTGGGCGTATCCGATCTCCTGCCAGCACTGTGCATTCAGCGGGTCGATCTTTAGGGCTTCTTCAAAATATTGAATGGCCTTCGCCATGTCCTCTGTCGTGCGCCTGTCTGCCAGATGGCGGCCCAGCAACATCAGGCGATGGGCTTCGGGGTCCTCGGCCCGTCCCTGCGCAGCGACGGCTACCTCGGCCGCAAGATTCGCGTTCCGATCCGGATCCGGTTTCTCGACCGCAAGTCGCGATCGGACCTCCTCGACGACCGAACTGGCGATGTCATCCTGTATCGCAAAAATATCGTCCATCGTCCGGTCGTAAGTCTCGGACCAGAGTTGGTAGCCGTCGGAAGTGTTTACGAGCTGTACTGCGATCCTGACGCGCCGGCCTGACATCCGCACACTTCCCTCCAGCACCGACGAAACATTTAGTTGCTGGCCGATCTCCGCAAACGTGGTCTGTTTGCCCTTAAATGAAAACGCCGAAGTTCGTCCCGCGACACGCAGGCCCTGGATCCGCGACAACACATTTAACAGCTCCTCTGCGAGCCCATCTGAAAGATAATCGGCATCCTCATCGCGACTCATGTTTGCGAATGGCAGCACGGCGATGGCACTGGCGTTGTCGCGTCGGAACGCTCTCATAGCCAGCGTTACCGGGTCGTCCGTCACTGCCGCGCTATGGATCAAAATAGTGGCCGGCTCAAGTCCCATCGACGGCGCCGCAGTGGAATGAATGCCGCCCGGCCCCTCGAGCAACGCACTGCCGTCATCGAGACAAAACAAGAGCGTATCGTCGTAATAATCTCGCCTACATTCTGGGCATCTTTTCATAGGCTCTCAGTGCAATTGATGTCTTCGCGGAAGGGCATCGTTTCATAAAATATTAGTCCCGCGATCCCATATCGATTTCGACAACTCATTGTATTGCTAAAGTCGCGTATCTGATCGAGCTCGGAATCGGCCCAATGCCATATCGCTCAGGTTTGACTCTCTGGCTCTTCGATCACTTTTTATAGAGTTCCGCTAATTCATCGAGCTTTGTGTCGAGAGCCCTAACTGCATTTGGTACTAACTGCGGGTCACGCAGGCCTACGTCGAGAAATTTCGTGAGTAATGACGAAGGCGGAGCGTTGAAACCGTTTCGCATGAGCGCCATGTATTTTGGAACAAAGACTTGCGGCTGCTTTTTGTACATTTCGAAGTATTTTAGGGCCAGCAGCTGAGCGTAGACGTAGTTCGGATAATACATCGGGGCATCGTAAAAATGATGGGTGTCGATCCAACGCATTTTTAGCTCGTCGTGCTTTTCGTACCAAATCGAAAATCTCGACCCGACGCGTTTAGCGATCGCATCAAATGCGTCGGCGCTCGACGCGTCCGACCCTTCGACCTCGTCATAGATCGCCTGCTCCATCGCGGCGGTCATTGTGTTGGAATAGAGAAAATTGGCGTAGGTCAGGAATTGCTCTAGAAAGTAGATCTTTCTTGCAGGGTCTTTTTCTTCGCTGTACAGGTGATCGATCACCACCAATTCGTTAAACATCGCGAAAGATTCGGTAAAGTATGATGGGCCCTCACCGTAGGCCGGTCGCACATGATTATTGCCCATCAACTGAAAGTGGACCGCGTGCCCTGCCTCATGAGCCAGAGCATCTACGTCGTCAAAATACCCTTCGTATGTGAAACTGAAAAAGACGCTGACAGGATTGCCAAGAGATCCGTTGGCAAATGCTCCCGGGACGCGGTTTTCTCCGCCGACAATGTCCAATCGTCCGTTTAACGGATCAAGTAAGGCCGAAAGCTCACGCGAATATTCGGGCCCAAGCACGGAAAGCGATTCCATTAGAATGCGTGTCGTGTCAGTAATTGAAAATCGCGGTAGAGCGAAGCCGGGCGGCACAAAGTTTCTATCCCAGTAATTTACTTCGCTGTATCCCGATTGCTTTTTGACGCGTTCGACCCGCATTCGTTGAAAGCGTTTGTAGGTGCCGGCCGTGCGGGCGATATTTTCATACATGCTCCTGATCTCGTCGGTGGTCAGAAACATATCAAAGTGAACCTCGTCTGCCCTGTCTTTGTAATGGCGAACACGTGCGAGGCGGTTGGCGGCCTTGATCAGTCTGGAGAGTGCGAAAGCATAGATGTCGCGCTGTGAGGCCATGCCCGTGTATATTTTTTTGAACCCTTGTTCGCGGACGCCACGATCAGGGTTGTTCATCACTTCCTGTTCCTGACGATAGACATCGAGTGTTTCGCTCCCAGCGTTCACTTTGCCAAATTGCGTCCTGTCGCGAGCCGTTTGAAAAAGCTGGGCCATCCAATCGCTGGTCAGCGGCTCAACCTCGCTCAACAGTTCTTCTTCCTTTAACGATAATGTGTGTGGCGCATACCGGCGAGCCGATTCGATCACGAATGCGTATTCCTTAAGTGCGGGCTTTTGGGCAATAAACCGCGCCAATTGACGATCGTCGATCCGCATCAATTCCTGCTGAAGAAAACTCTCCCTTTTGCTCAGTTCCGATTCGAGCCTGGACGATTCGTCATTGCTAAAATCATCGTTTGTATTGACGGCGTATCGAAGTGAAAAGTATATAATGTGGCGATAAAACTCCGCATCAACTCGGTCGGAAAGCTCAAGGGCCTGCAACAAATAATCAGCCGATCCACTGACCTTGCCCTTGAATTGTTCTAATTGATCGAGCGAGGCAAATGCACGTTTAAGATCGGCTTTCTCCGTTTCCGAAGAGGCAAAGAAGTTTCGCGCAAAGTCGAATTTATACTTCGCAGCAAGCTCTTTCGGAATCGCCTCAAACTTATCCTGTGCGGGAACACTCATCCCGAACATCAGGATCATCAGAGCCAAAACCGTCGCTTTCTTTGAAAAAATATTCACAATTTCAATTTCTGTATCGTTTTATGCTCGTAGGTATCAAGCCATAACGGCCCCGGCCTTGTGACGGATAGCAGTGCGCCGACCGGCGGCGATCGCGAGAAATCGAAGAAAAAGGTTACGGAAAACTCTTGACGTCGAATCGCTGAGTGTTTTCTCCCAAGTTCGATTCCAACTCTTTTATTGTCGATCTGAGGCTGTTAATTTCGCGGCGAAGTTCGATCTGAACGGTCACTTGGCGTCCCAACGCACGGAGCGCGGCTCTCTGACCGTCGCCGAGTTCGCGTGGAACGGTATCTAAAATGCACAGCGTGCCCAGTCGATAGCCGGCTGCGGTCGTAAGCGGTGACCCCGCGTAAAATCGCACGTGCGGCTCACCGGTAACGAGAGGATTGTCCATAAAGCGGACGTCGTTTAGAGCGTCGGTCACGATAAGCGTTCTATTTTCGAGTATCGCGTGGGCGCAGAACGAAATATCACGAGGAGTTTCGGATTCAGGGATCGCAACCCGTGATTTGAACCACTGGCGATCTGAGTCGATCAAAGTGATCGCGGCCATCGGAGTCTTGCAAACGTAAGTCGCAAGTCGCGTGAGATCGTCGAATGACTTCTCGGCCGCTGTATCGAGGATCTGCATCTCGTGCAATTCTCGGAGCCTCGCCGCTTCGTTTTCGGGTCGTGGTGGCCTCATCGTGAAATCAGATCTATCTGATCATTTTCTCAATGATCAGTCTTAAATTATGCTATTCGGACAAGTATAGTCGCTTTTACGGAAAAAGCTGCCACTTTATTCGTGTATAGGCGATCGCAAAGCCGTTCTTTTGCGCATTTCGCTGCGACTGGCTGCCCGGCAAAGCGGCCATGCAGGCTAATGTCGCCCCCAGTTTAGCCGCGTGAGCAAGTCGGGCGTCAAGCAAGGCATTTTGAGCTCCCTTTTGCCGGCCTTCTAAGATCGTGCTCGCACCCGCAAGCATTGCTGCATCGCCGTGAATGAACATCATTCCAGTTGCAATGGGCGTTCCCTCCAGTTCGGCGATATACGGAAATGAGCCCTCGCATTGAGCACTTACCTGGCCAAAATCAAACATGAGTTCACCGAGGCTTTCGTGCTCGGTTGACCAACCGGCTGCGGACGTCCTGGCCCAAAGCTCAACCTCGTCCGGCTCTATCACTCGTGTGGTGATCCTTGGATGCTTTGCAATGCCGTTCATGTCCCCCTGGCCGAGCTCGCGAAACATTACGCTGGACAGTTCGATCGGCTGATAACCACGAGCATTGAGCATTGGCATCAGAGACGGGTCGGCCAAGGGACTGACCTCGTGTAAAACTGCTGACCCGCGTTCGGTAAAAAAGGATTCGATCTCGTCCAAGCGTTCGTTTGTGATCTCGTCAAACAGCCCCAATCCAAACGTTTGGGTACACGGTGATCCGATGCCGTCAAACATGGCATACGCACCGCCGACTTCTTTCCATACAGCACCTAGCGCGGCGTCCCGCCGGGCTCGAGACTCCACAAAGGCCGCATTAGCCCGAGCCTCGGCCCGCTCCAGCGTTTGCGAAAAATTCCTGTCAACTATCTTCATCGTCGTTAATATAAACGAGAATTCCGCGGGTTGCCATTGGACGGAAACAATACTCTAAGATCGGACTTCTGAGATTTCTCTGCTTTACGCAAAATTTACAATTGCTGAGCGTCAATCGACGGCACTAGTTGCAAGCAAGCTCCGTGTGGAGTGTAAATCATATCAATGTCGGTCTTTCAGGTAGACCGATCCGGAATGAACGATGTGCCGTTGCGACTGGCTGATCCATGCCAGATAAATTCTTAAATTTACGGACAAGGAGTGAAAAACGAACAATGTTAAAGAAAATTTTATTGTTAGCAGCTCTCGCGTTATTTGCAGCGATCCCGGCATTTGCCGACCAGGATTGCGCAACAGGCCACTTTGTCGGAACTTACACCCGAGCGACAGCGGCGGTAGACGTTTTAGGAAATGGCGACCTTCACGCAGCTGTTTTTCAGCTCACCCTCAATGCAGATGGTTCTGCGACCCAAACCTGGACCGGGCTGCAGGATTACCAAATTTCAACCGGGTCAGGTTCGGTGAATGTCGGTGCCTGGAAGTGTCGGGATAATGGCAACCTTATCGTCTCACTCTTGAGCGCAACGTACGTGCCCCTCGACGCCAACCCAAGCCTCGGGCTTAAGGATGATCTAGGCCTACAAAGCCACGTCCGTGCGACGATGATATTCTCAATAACCGACAACAATACGATCACCAGGATAAAGTATAGGGCCCGTACATATACTCCCGATGCTGACCCCACAGACCCGAACGGCGGAACTTTGGGCAACTTGTCGACGACGCAAGCAGTCTACAAACGCTTTGAGGCGTCTGCCGCCGACATTACGGCCCCATAGTTTCTTTGTGCGGTTTGAATGAAGTGCGGTGAAAGCGCCTTCGATCTTAGACATTCGCCGCCTGTCAGGCTGGATCAGAGCACGCCTCTCAAGGAGATCCGATTTCGAGCCTGCTCTGTCATTCAGAGAAATAACTCAACACAGAGACACCGAGATCACTGAGTTCGATTTGTCTTAAGCGGCCGACCCAAGAATGTTGCCGCCGAATGCAATAGCTCTCTGTGATCTCTATGTCACTGTGGTGAAACTTTTTCATAATTCGAGAAACTTGTAAACGAAAGGTCGGATCGAGAGATCGCGATAGCCACTGGAGCCTTGAAGTAGGTGCGAGTTTAATGTTCGACAGGCTATATGCGGAAAAACTGAAGAAATCACGAGGCTGTTCAGCCGAGTTTGAGAATATGGCGGACTTAACTGTGAATGCTTGCGGCCGAAGCATTTGGCCTTTCGGATATTTTGCTGGTGAACACCGGCAAGAAGAGATACCTAACTAGACCGGCGAATTTTGCCGCAGCCATTTTAGTGCCTGATCTCTATTTGTGAAAAACTTCACCCGCACTCCACGCGATGCCGCGATCACAATGTAAAGCTCAGTCGCGGCAGTAGGTTGAAAATCTAGAATGGCGAATGCAAGCCAAAGATGCGGAACCGACCCCGCCTTCTGCCCGGCATCTATCACGTCAGATGTCTCGCGCTCACCCGAAGGGAGAAAGCCCTCGACAAGCACGCGGCGCGTATTGTGCCTTTCACATGCGTCGGCGATCACAGTCCAGAGCTCTTGCCGATCTCCCTCTTCCGGTTTGAAATCCTTACCAAGCTCGACATGGACGTGATCGTCGCGAAACTGCACGCCAAATCCACGATCGAGAACGACCGGCGACAGCCAGAGAGTAGTTTCGAGACCGTTTTCATCCATGATGGAATTCCCCAAATTTGTGTTTCCTACTGCAAAAATAAGATTCGAATGCACTCATGCCGCTTGCAAGTGCTCACCTCGAGGACGATCACTTTCTTGCCGCTAATGTTTCATCGGCATTTTCGCCGGCATCGGGTCGATCATATCGAGAAACGGAGTCCCCGGTTCGCTTAGATAAAAGATCACGAGATGCAGAGGCCCTTTCATGCTGCGGTTTCCGTTGTACTCAATAACTCAGGAAAATCCAAAATCCTGCGTGAGATCTTTCCCGTCCTTACCAAAGGCGTCATAGACGTTAATGATCGAAACGTTCTTCGTCGTATTTTCAACGTTCTGGGCTGCAGCAGGAAAGATAAAGCCCGCGGTCAGCAACAATAGGATCGCAAAGAAACTGACAGCCCGCCGAATGTGGTCAAAACCAATGGCTTGCATTTATTTGTCCGTTGTCCATTTTAGAAGCTAATGCATTCACCCCGTTTGAGGAATTGTCCATCGCCTTGTTTGCCGGTGTGTTTGCCGTTTTCGATGATGACGTTACCGCGAGACAGGACGGTCTCGACCTTGCCTTTCATTTTCCAGCCTTCGTAGGATGAGTAATCGACGTTCATGTGTTCGTTTTCGACTCCGAAGACGTGTTCGGTGTCGGGGTTGAAAATGACAATATCCGCATCCGAACCGACAGCAATTGTCCCTTTCTTTGGGAACAGTCCAAACATCTTTGCAGCGGCGGTCGAAGTCAGCTCGACAAAGCGGTTGAGCGAGATGCG
>JBDTZO010000167.1:0-2340 GCA_040005135.1 Acidobacteriota bacterium
ACGGACGACAAAGCCCAATGGATGAACGCCGAATACATCCGGACGATGCCGCTCAACGACCTTCTACCGTTCGTCAAGGCTGAACTAAAGTCCGCCAAACTGTGGCGTGAGGAATACGAACCCGAAGGCCGTGCCCTCACTGGAACTATCGCATCGACCAGCGCGCAAAAATTCGAACACAGCACCGAGATCGCAGACCGTCCCGAGACTATCGCGATCGATCTGCCCGAGATCGGCTCGTACGATTGGTACGTCCACACCGTCGACCTTATCCGCTCAAGGTTCTTTACACTCAAAGATTTTTCATCACAGGGCCGTGCATATTTTAGCGAAGATTACGATTTTGACCCGGCCGCTGTCGCAAAGAACCTGACGAAATTTCCTGATCTAAAAGCATGGCTACCTGAATTGGCCGACCGTTTTGAGAGCGAATTCGCCCATCTTAGCGCCACTCTTTACCAAGGAGGGGCGGACGCCGCTCTGGGCGGACGCGGTGGTTCTCTGCCGTTTAACGAAGCCAACATCGAAATCGTCGTCAAAGCCTTCACCGAAGAAAAAGGCACAAAACTCGGCGTCATAATGAACGGTGCCCGCACATTGCTCACCGGCGTTGCCGTAGGCCCTTCGATGTTGGCGGTCTTTGAAACTGTCGGACTCGAACGAACTGTCATGCGCCTAAGAAGCCAGGTCGCTTGGAACTTATAGCCGGTGTTACTTCTATAGCAAACCCAATGGGCATGGAACATTGGATATTAAGTCGGAGGTGTGGAAAATGAGTCGAACAAACCGAATTTCCTCAAGAACTTTGACAGCGACCGTCATAGTTCTTCAACTATGCATATTCCTGTGTGTTTCTGCTGATCACATTAATGCACAAAGCGCGCTCCGCAAATATGTAAGAGACGAAAAACAGGCGAAGGCTCTGGTCGATAGAATTCTCGTTCATTCCCCTATAATCGACGGCCACAGCGATCTTTTCGCATGGTATTTTGGCTGTGCATATAAAAGGCTGCCCAAATGCCCACAGGATATTGTCGATTACCCCTTGGACACCATTACCAAAGGACAAACGGATATTCCGCGTTGGCGTAAGGGCGGAGTGGGCGGCGTTGAACTAAATCTCGGAGCCGACAGCCTGTCAAGAGCTGAGGCTGAGTACGAATTGCTTCACCGTTTAGAAAAGGCATACGCCAAAGATCTGAAGATCGTAACCACATCGTCCCAAATGCGGAACGCAATAAGCGATGGAAAGATCGCGTTGCTGCCTATGATGGAGGGCACAGACGGTTTGGGGGGCAAAGTCTCGGCCCTCAAGCCGTTTTACGATCTTGGCTTGCGTTGCATGACCTTTGCCTATAAAACAAACGGCTTTGCCGATGGCAGCGACGACGAGCCAAAACATAATGGCATCTCGGCCATTGGTAAAGAGTTGGTAGCGGAAATGAATCGGCTCGGTGTCATCGTCGATATGAGTCATATCTCGGCAAAAGCGATGAATGACATTCTTGACGTAACTAAGGCTCCTGTAATTTTCAGCCATTCTAACGCCAGAAAATTGTCGGACATTAACCGGAACGTTCCCGACGATGTTCTGCTCAGGCTCAAAGCAAACCGTGGCCTGATCATGATCGACATGGTCGCCGAACATGTATCAAATGCTTTTGCGAAATGGATGACCGAAGGCGACACGCTTTATTTCAAGACAAGAAAGCAATTTCCAAACGACAAGAAAAAACTAAGCACTGTTATGAAAGACTGGGAAGACAACTACCCCAGGCCCGTGGTTACAGTAGTTGAAGTTGCTGACCATTTCGATCATGTGAAACGGCTGATCGGCGTCGATCGCATCGGCATCAGTGGTGATTACGATGGCATGGATTACCCGATCAAAGGCCTCGAGGACGTCTCGGGCTTCCCGCATTTGTTGATCGAATTAGCCCGACGGGGATGGAGCGAAAGGGATTTAAGAAAGATCACAGGTGAAAACTATCTGCGAGTTTTTAGCGAGATCGAAGAGAAAGCTGCGTTTCTCAGGAAACGGAGTTAGTTGCTGCCCCCTTTTGCTTTTACTCTAATGAAGATCACGATTCTCCTGGCAATAATATTCTTCGTGTGCGGCCCTGTTGTCTTTGGGCAGGACGGCTCTGTTGGTATCGACTCTACGCGGTCGATCAACATCGGCGGGATCAAACAAGTCGTTCAAATAAAAGGAAGGGACGTTACAAAGCCAATATTGCTCTATCTACACGGTGCGGGCGGCAATAAATATTCATTGATCGCAAATGCGGATAAATTAACTTCTAATCTCCAAGAACATTTTGTCGTTGTGCTCTGGGATCA
>JBDTZO010000161.1:0-2333 GCA_040005135.1 Acidobacteriota bacterium
GCTCGTGCCGGCTGGCCCGATCGTCGACTCGGTCATAGCCGATCTCTTACCGCACTTAGAAAAAGACGACCTGATAATCGACGGCGGCAATTCGCACTTCACCGACACCGACCGCCGGGCCGCCGACCTCGCAACAAAAGGCGTCGGCTTTATGGGCGTTGGCGTCAGCGGCGGCGAAGAGGGAGCCCGTCACGGGGCTAGTATCATGCCCGGCGGGCCGCGAGCCTTCTACGACCGTGTCGAGGCGACGCTCCAGGCCGTCTCCGCCAAGGTCAACGGCGAGCCGTGCGTGGCTTATATGGGCACTGGTTCCGCCGGCCATTTCGTAAAAATGGTACACAACGGCATCGAGTACGGGCTGATGGAGATCATTGCTGAAACATATGACTACATGCATCGGGTCTTGAAGATGTCGTATGAACAGATGAGCGATACTTTCGCTGATTGGAATGGAAGCGAGCTCAATTCTTTCCTCATCGAGATCACGGCTGAGGTCCTAAAAAAAGCCGACGCGGAAACCGGGCTGGCGCTTGTCGAGGTCATTATGGATAAGGCGGCACAAAAGGGAACGGGCATGTGGACGTCGCAGGCCGCGATGGATCTCGGAGTTCCGATCCCGACGATCGATTCGGCCGTAACGATGCGCCAGATCTCGTCGCAAAAGGAAACGCGCGAACTTCTGGCTAAGAAATTCGGCGCGATCGAAATTGGCGTCCCGACGGAACCGCATCCCGCGGCCCAGAGCGTGACAAGCGTCGAGCAGCACGATCAAAAGGCTGAGATCGCGGCCGCCGCCGTCGACACCGTCATTAGCGAACATCACAAGCAGAACCTCGACCAGAGATCAGTAGACGAGGCCGCAGACCCGGTCGACCGGCCCGATCCGACCGGCGTCCCGCATATCGCTGCCGACGAACTCGAAGGTTTTTTAAGCGAGCTCAAGAATGCTCTCGTCTGTTCGTTCGTAGCAACCTATGCGCAAGGGATGTCGCTGCTCCAGTCCGCTTCGATCGAGCACGAATACGGCCTCGACCTCTCGTCGATCGCACGCATCTGGCGCGGCGGCTGCATTATTCGCTCAGCCATGCTCGAAGAGATGTCGCGAGCATACGCCGAAAATCCGACTCTGCCCAGCCTAATGCTCGACGACAAATTTGCCGACAAATTGAGCCGGTATCGCGGGGATTGGCGTTCGATCGTGGCAAGTTTCACTGAGGTCCGCGTCCCGGCCGCATCCCTCTCCGCATCGCTCGCATATTTCGACGCTTTCCGCTCCGAACGTCTACCCGCAAACCTGATCCAGGCCCAACGCGACTTTTTCGGAGCCCACACCTACCAACGCGTGGACAAAGAGGGAACGTTCCATACTCCGGATTGGAATGAGAGCGCCGGCTGAAATGCGCACCCTTCTGGGGCCAAACCTGATGATTAAAGACGGTGCATCTGCTTAATGGCTTTGCGTCTATCGTCGATTTACAGCCTCGCTCCAGAGGATTTTCCCAATAGGCAAATAGCCACGTTTCTTTAGCACGTGGTGAGTCCCGCCTGCTCGACCTCGCCGATTCGACCGTCAGCCACCACCACGACACCGTAAAACATCAATAATACCGTTATCATCGCGGGGGTGAAAGATATCGTCAAATCATACCTATCAACCTGATGCAAGAAAGAACTGCAACATTACAGGTCATACCCCGTTTTCTTTCTTCTCACCTGAATGAGAACGTCAATCGAGAATCGACAAATTAGCAGGCCTGACCCCGATTGCTCCCCATCGAACGCGCCGCCGCCGCCCTCGAAGTATCCGTCGCCGAACTCCTCGGCAGTCAGCCCAATGCCTCACGCTCGAAACCCGGCCCGCAGTCGCAACTGCAAAGAAAGTTCGAGCAGGTCAAGCTCCTCCCGCGTGAAAAACAAAAGTTCGTCCTCCAATTCCTCGATACCGTTTTAGAAAACAATCAGCAAAAGGCGTGAACAAAGAAAAGACAGCCTTCTGAAAAAGCTGTCAAGTTCCGATTGCCTTAACGATCACTCATCAAAACTCTGCTTCGAGATCGGTGGCCAGCCCGCTTAGCGCGTGGTAGATGTGACGATTTTCTACTGGTCATAGGTTTCCATCAAATTCTTACAAATAAAATTAAACTTCGCTAATTCCTTGTCTTTTGAGCCATCTGAAAATAACGCTACTACCAGCGGAATCTCCCGTTTCTCTGCGTCTCGAACTGCCCCTTGTTCTTTCGTATCGACCGTCAGATAAAACATTTGACCTTTATTGTTAAACCAAAGTTTTCTGGGATCTCGGGTTACAGAACTGAATTCGAACGACGGTTTTT
>JBDTZO010000052.1:0-2317 GCA_040005135.1 Acidobacteriota bacterium
AACAGTAACAGTAACCGGAGCGGCGCTGATGCCGGACGTCGCGAATATCAGCGAGGTTCCCATCACTATCGCGGCCATCAAACTATTTTTAAGGATGCGGACGTTGCCCATTATGAATCTAATAACAGTAACCCTCGTATTTTGTTCGCAAAAGTTAAATGTGTCAAGTTTTGTAAAGGGTACTTGTCAGCCGTAAGATGCATTGGTGCTTGACAAAGTTTGCCCGTCGGCTAAAATTGGAATTTGCCTTAGGGCATTTCCGGAGACGTGGCTGAGCGGCTGAAAGCGGCGGTTTGCTAAATCGTTGTAGTCTTAAAAACTACCACAGGTTCGAATCCTGTCGTCTCCGCCATTCTATGCGATGTCGAGCTATCAAATCCAGCCGTTTGATAGCTCTTCGCATTTTAGGGCCGTCAGGCAGCCGTTCAAGCTATTCGTTTTGTCACGCACCGCTCACCCGCTCAATAGAATACGGAACATACTGAAACCTGATCGGGCTCCATCAGATTTGAACTACTGGACCCGGCCGGCAGTTTTTGCCGAGCGGGCCTTTTGAATTTTTAGTTGCTGCTAATACACTCGGAAAGCCAGGATTCCACCTGCCCAAGGACCAAAATTTATGATCATCGAGCTTCACCCGATCCTTACCGACCTTTCGACGTGGTCGCACATGTTTAACCTCGACGAAACGGCGACGTGGGCAGAAAAGATAATTCGTCCTGTGGTCGTTTATATCGCTCTGATCGTGCTTCTGCGCGTTTTTGGAAAACGCGAGCTCGCTCAGCTAAATCCGATGGACCTCGTCGTCATCCTTTCCTTATCGAACACTGTCCAGAACGCGATCATCGGCCAGGACAATTCCGTCGTTGGCGGTTTGGTCGGAGCATCCTCGCTCCTAGCGATAAACTACGGGATCGCACGTCTAAAATGGACTTCGAAAAAGATCGAAGCTCTTGTCGAAGGGCCGCCAGCACTCCTGATCGAGCATGGGCAATTGAGAAAAAGTGAAATGAAACACGAACTGATCACCCGCAGCGACATCGACATCATTGCCCACAGCAACGGTTTTGAGAACGCAAGCGACATCGACAAACTCGTCCTCGACCCCAATGGAACATTCCTGATCGATGGCAAGGACGAGGTCAAGGACCCCAGATTCAAGATCGAAGTTTTGAAAAAGATCGATGCTCTAACCAAACAGATCGAACACCTCAGCTCGGCGATAGAAAAAGGAAAGGTGTGATTTTTGCAGTGCTTTGCGTTCTCGGCCGCCATAAGTGAAAATCTCAACCTATGACAGTACGCGTTAGATTTGCCCCGAGCCCCACTGGCTACCTGCACATTGGTTCCGCAAGGACCGCTCTTTTTAACTATTTATATGCTCGCCACGTCGGCGGCAAATTTCTGTTGCGGATCGAAGATACCGACATTGCCCGGTCGACCGAGGAATCGACACGCTCGATCCTCGACGGCCTTGCGTGGCTCGAACTCGATCACGACGAAGACATTATTTACCAGTCCGATAACGCCGACAAGCATCGCGCAACTGCACGAAAGCTGCTTGCGGAGGGCAAAGCGTACCGTGATTTCACACCAAAGGCCGAGCCGACCGCTGGCGACGTAAAAGAGGGCATCGCCGAGCGCGCCCGAGCCAATCAAGGCGTCAAAAATATGCGTGACAACGCGTATCGCGACCTTTCGGCCGCAGAGAGCGATGCGAGGGCAGCGGCAGGCGAGCCGTTTGCGATACGCCTCAAGGTCGCTTTGGACGGCCGGACGACATTCGACGACGCTGTCTACGGCGTTCAGGAGCGACAGTACGCCGACACCGAGGACCTCGTACTTCTCCGGTCCGATGGCCACCCTTTATATAATCTCGCAGTGGTCTGCGACGACATCGAGATGACGATCACGCACGTCATCCGTGGCCAGGACCATCTAACGAACACGCATAAACAGATCCTGATCTACGAAGCTCTCGAAATCACGCCGCCGATCTTTGCCCATTTGCCGCTGATCATGGCGCCGAATAAAGGTAAGCTGTCGAAACGCAAGCACGGCGAGGTCGTTTCGATG
The DNA here is from genome assembly GCA_040005135.1 of Acidobacteriota bacterium. Lineage (GTDB taxonomy): Bacteria > Acidobacteriota > Blastocatellia > Pyrinomonadales > Pyrinomonadaceae > OLB17. The sequence goes on from JBDTZO010000052.1 coordinate 2,077, forward strand.
ACTACATACCGCGACGCTGGATTTCTAGCGGCTGCATTTCGCAATTTCCTTGCGTTACTCGGCTGGTCGGCGGGCGAAGAAAAAGAGATCTATTCGTTAAATGAACTGATCGAAAAATTTTCGCTCGAAGGCATTCACCGCTCGAACGCCGTTTTTAATTTTACCGAGAACGATCCGCGCAAATGGACGGACGACAAAGCCCAATGGATGAACGCCGAATACATCCGGACGATGCCGCTCA
>JBDTZO010000010.1:0-67209 GCA_040005135.1 Acidobacteriota bacterium
TCGACGGCGAATGCTCAGCAGAAGAAGATCGGAATGAAGCGGGCGACCGCGATCGCGGCGACCAAGGCTCCCGGTCTCAAACTTAAGGCAAAAGAGCTTGAGAATGAAGGCGGAAAGTGGATATACTCGTTCGAATTCAGAAATCGGGATGGGTCGACCCGCGAGGTTAATGTGGATGCTCTGACAGGTGAGATCGTCGGGGTCGAGCATGAATCGAAAAAACAGGATGCCAAAGAGGCGCGTGACGAAAAGAACGAAAAAAAGACCAAACATTAAATACTTGTTGCTTTCGCACGCATCAATTAGATCCAGGTTCGATCGAGCCTGGATCTTAGGTTATTTAAAAATGAAAAATATAACATTCAGTCTGCTCTCCGTTGTCGCCGTTTTCGGAATCATTGCCGTTGCCGTCCTAGACACAAATGCCCAGAATGCAAAGGGCTTTCATTTGCTCAACAAAATAGAGGTTGGCGGCGAAGGCGGCTGGGACATTCTCATCGCAGACGCTAAGAATAATCGTCTATACGTCTCTCACGGCACCCACGCGGTCGTTATCGACACCGCCACCGACAAGGTGGTTGGCGATATTCCCAAGACGAACGGCATTCACGGTATAGCATTCTCGTCGAAATATGGGTTTACTACGAACGGCCGTGACAACTCAGTGACAATGTTCGAACTCGACAGCCTGAAGGTGACAAACACCATTCCCACTGGCAAAAATCCAGACGCACTCGTATATGACAAGGCGACGGACCGTGTTTTCGTTTTCACACCCGGCAGCAGCGACTGCACTGTGATCGATGCGACCACCGGCAAGGCCGTCGGTACGATAGCTCTGCCCGGAAAACCAGAGTTCGCCGTCACCGATGGGAAGGGCAAGGTTTACGTCAATCTCGAGGACAAGAGCTCGATCACCGAGATCGACTCAAGGAATATGAAGGTTCTAAATACTTGGTCGCTCGCCCCGGCCGAAGGTCCGACGGGTCTCGCAATCGACCCAAAGACACACCGCCTATTTGCCGCCTGTGACGGGAAGATGGTGGCGGTTGACGCAAATACGGGAAAGGTCGTCGCAACGATACCGACGGGACCCGGTGCCGACGGAATGGAATTCGACCCCGAGCTAAAATATGTCTTTTCACCGAATGGCGGCGACGGCACAATGACGGTTATTCACGAAGACTCGCCTGATAAATATTCGATCGTCGAGAATGTCAAGACGCAGGTGAGGGCCCGCACGATGGCTATCGACACCAAAACACACAAGGTCTATCTTCCAATAGCTCAATTCGGAGCCGCGGCGACCGCCACAAAAGACATTCCGAGGCCCCGTCCCCCGATGGTGCCCAACTCGTTTGCGATCCTGGTCTACGGCAAATAGCCGCACTATCAAGGGGAAACTATGGAAACAGATACGCAATTGGAGAGCGGATCGAATTTCTCAGATTACGTCGCCAAGGTCCCGCAGGTGACGCTTGTCTTTTGGATCATCAAGATCTTTGCGACGACGCTTGGCGAGACGGGCGGCGACGCGGTGACGATGTCGTGGCTCGGCGAGGCAACCCCTGGTGCCGATCCCTTTACGACCGCTTACGGTTATCTGATCGGGACGGCGATCTTCGGCGTTATTTTTGCGATCGCGGTGGCGATACAGATCCGCGCCAAGAAGTTCCATCCGTTCCTGTATTGGTTCACGATCATCGCGACGACGACGGTCGGTACGACGCTTGCAGACTTCGCCACGCGTTCGCTCGGCATCGGTTATGCCGGCGGTTCCGCCATACTATTTGTGTGTGTTATCGCTACGCTCTTGATCTGGCGCCGGTCAATGGGCACGGTCTCGGTCGAAAGCATCCGAACGCCTAAGGCAGAAATATTCTATTGGCTAACAATAATGTTCTCGCAGACGCTGGGAACAGCGCTTGGCGATTGGGTGGCGGACTCTGAGCTAGGGTATCTCGGTGCGGCCGCAATCTTCGGCGGACTGCTCGTCGTTACCGCGGCACTGTATTACTGGACGAGCATCTCGCACGTCATCCTCTTTTGGGCTGCATTTATCCTGACACGTCCGCTTGGGGCAGTCGTCGGCGATTTCCTCGATAAGCCCGTCGAGAACGGCGGACTTGAACTAAGCCGGACGGCTGCCACTATCGGGCTCCTCGTACTGATAGTCGCGATGATCTTGATATTCAAGCAAAAACCGGCTGAGGAAGCCCACTAGCGACGTTAGATGTCAAATAAAAGTGGCCGCGGAAAACATGCCTCTCCGCGGCCTCTCTTTTTTGCTCCGCTCCCTTTATTTGATGCCTACCGATACCGCGGTGGGGCCCTTTTCGGCTTCGAGCCTTGCCGCGTATTTCCGGACGTAAGATTTCAGATCTCCGTGAACGAGGCCCGTCGTAAATGTGTAATTCTTCATTTCCTCATACGCCATGTCATAGCTCCAGCCGTATTTTCCGAATCGATAGACGTCCCCTGTGACCCCTGTTCGGTGAATTCCACCCGCACAATGAACAAATATCGTGCCCATCTCAGGATCGTTCGCTACCCTGAGAAATTCGACCATATCGGCGTCTTTAACCGACCGGAAACCGCTCATCGGAATATTTACGTACTTCATTCCCGCAGTTTCGACCGCCGCTTTTCCCAGCTGACCGGATCATATCTCAGATCAACGATCGTTTTGACGCCCAGATCGGGAAGCGGCTTGAGGTAGGCGATCCAGCACGGTTGCCAAAAAAATAGCGAAATATACGGGATCTTTGCGGCTTCCGGACATCGTCCGCAATCGTCGACTTTTTCATATGTTGTGCCATTTATAATACATATTGCATTACATGCAACGTTCTGAGATAATATCCCAGCGGATGAAGCGTCGTATTTTCGGAGGGCATTCATCCGGGCTGGAATGACCACTGGTACAGTTTTGGATATCTTAAATTCGATGGTTTTTGTATGTAAGTTATTGAACAGTAAGGGGTTACACCGTCGAACCGTCTCACCGTCTCACCCAAAGAAGAGCCGCGCGGTGGGTGAGACGATTTTGAGAGGTAAGTCGAATGATTACAACAATAAAACCGTCTCACGGTGTAAAATGTGGGTGAGACGATCGGATGACGCAACTCGAACGAGGGCGCGATTTCTGACGGTTAATACCTGATCCCTGATCTACGACTCGATCTTTGGCAATTGAACAAAAAAAGTAGTTCCCTGGCCGACACCGCGGCTTTGGGCTCGTACGCGGCCGCCATGGCGCTCGACGATTGATTTGACGATCGCCAGTCCTAAACCGGTGCCTTTGATGGTATCGGCCGATGGATTAGAAACTCGGTAAAATCGTTTGAAAATGCGTTTAAGGTCGGACCGCTGGATCCCGGATCCGTTGTCGCGAACGTAAAACTCAGCCGTTTTGTCGCCTTTCGTCCGCAGCTTTACCGTGACCCTCGGTTCTGCCGGCGAGTATTTCAGGGCGTTGTCCAGGAGGTTGCGGACGAGGGCCTCAAGTTCGCCGCGGTCGCCCATCACCTTGATGCTTTCGGCTGCCGGGATGAACTTGATCGCAGTGTCGTCCAGATGACGCTGCGAACGGACAGTGGCGATCGTCTGCTCGATCAGCAGAGCGATATCGATCTCGGAAAGATTTAGCAAACGCTGCTTTTCACGTGTGCTGCTCGCCCGCAGCACTTGCTCGACGGTGCTCAGCAGCCGCTGATTGTCATCGAGCATTATGTCGTAAAATTCGCGCCGCTTTGCCGGATCGAGTTCGCGCGCTTTGAGCGTTTCGAGATAGAGCTTGATCGATGCTATCGGCGTTTTCAGCTCATGGGTAACGGCGTTGAGAAAGGCGTCGTGCTGTTCGTTTCGGCGGATCTCCCGCAGCAGAAAGATCGTGTTGAGTATGAGCCCCGTGATGATAAGCGCAAAAAAGATCACGCCGAGCACCAGCATGGCAACCTCACGCAGGTTGAGGATGATCCAGCCGATGTTTAGGACAATTGCGAGGATCGAGAGAATGATCCCGAAGATCAGAAAAAATATCGCGGTTTTACGGCGGCGCATCACTTAGCTCAAAGGTAAAAACTAAAAGGGCAAAAGTAAAAGCGAGTTCTACGTTTTGCCCTATTAATGGTGCCGCTGTGACGACTGCAGTTAAGCAGCCTTACGCATTTCTTTTGGAGTCTCGGATTCGGTTGCCAGGTCGTAGGCGTAAACATTGCTAATGAGTCTGAGCTTTTCAGCGATCCTGAGCTGATACCAATTGATGTCAAACTCTTTCCAGGTCAGGCCGTGCTTGGCCGAACGCGGATAAGCGTGGTGGTTATTGTGCCAGCCTTCGCCAAATGTGACGGCGGCCACTATAACGTTGTTACGCGAATCGTCGCGTGACTCAAATCGGCGATAGCCCCAGATATGAGTGACCGAGTTCACCATCCACGTAAAATGCCAGCTGACCGTGATACGAGCGACGACCGCCCAGAGCACCATCGTCCAGCCGCCGATAGCGAACAGACCGGCTGCGAGAATAAGCGTGGTGACGTAATAATAGTTATCGATAAACCGGAGGTAAGGGTCCTTCATCAAGTCCGGCGAATAACGTTGCCGAACCGAGAGAGGCTGATTTTGGGCGGTTCCCTGAAAGATCCACCCCATATGCGACCACCACCAGCCGTTTAACGGGCTGTGCGGATCCTTGTCAGTATCGGTAAAGGCGTGATGCAGGCGGTGGGTCGTAACCCAAGAGATCGGGCCGGACTGCAGTCCGAGCGTGCCGCAAGTCGCTAGAAATCGCATCATCCATTTGGAAGTCGTAAATCCGCGGTGGGTAAGCAGGCGGTGATAACCGATACCGACGCCCCAGCTGGCAGCGACCCACCAGCAGATCAGCGTGGCGACCACGTTTTGCCAGCTAAACGTAAAGAATGCTCCGATCGCGGCCAGGTGAAATGCCCCGACGAAAAAGATCGTGTTCCAGTTGTATTTACCTGCTCTCGAAGGAGCGAATTCGACTACGTTTTGCAATTTAGGTGATCCTCTTTATGTGAAAATAACAGCCGGCGTCAATGATGCCCAATCAATACCCTAACAGGTTTGCGGCGGCGTAATTGTAAGAGTTTTGTAAGGGATATCGGTATCGGAGGTGCTGTTGAATTTGGGTGCGATCGGCTCTAGAGTAAAGTGTCTTTCGCAATCTGCCGCAATGGGAAAAAAGAGTAAGTTTCAGATCAAGTCGGAGTATTATGCTTTTCGCGTGGCGATGGGGGCGTTATCTGTAATGCCGCGGCCCTTGGCCCTCGCGGTCTGTCGAACGCTCAGCCATGCAGCCTTTCACTCGCTGAGCGGCCCGCGGAGGACCGGCATGCGAAATCTCGAACTTGCCTTTCCCGATATGCCGGCGGCCGAACGGCAGATGATCATTCGCGGCACCTTCGAGAATCTCGGCCGCGTAGTCGCCGAAATGAGCCAGCTTCATAAGGCTACGCCTGCGAATTTCGAGAAGATAGTCGATTTTGAAATGGACGAGGAGTCGCGGGCCGTCTATGCCCAGAATCGACATGGCCGCGGAGTGCTCATCATCACCGGGCATTTTGGCAACTGGGAAATGATGGCCGCCGCATTCGCCCTTTTGCACAAACCGCAGGCGTTCCTGGCCCGTCCGCTTGATAATCCGCTTATCGACGAGATGACGGCCGCGATCCGCACGCGTTACGGTAACCGGCAGATCGATAAGACGCATTCGGCAATGACCGCGATCAAGATCCTGCGGGGCGGCGGGTTGCTGGGAATACTCGCTGACGTCAACGCTCATCCTAAAGAGGGTGTATTCGTTCCATTCTTCGGCGTCGAGGCATGTACGCCGAGCGGCGCTGCGATGATCGCTCTGCGATCGGATGCCCTGATGTTCCCGACATTCTGCATTTGGGACAAGGCAGCCGGAAGATATAGGATGATCCACGGCAGGGCCCTCGAGCCTGTCCGAACGGGCGATCGAAAGCGCGATGTAGTCGAGACGACCGCCGCCTACACGGCCGAGATCGAGCGTATAATACGACAGAATCCCGATCAATGGATGTGGATCCACAAACGCTGGAAAACGCGGCCTCCGGGCGAGGCTAAGGTATATGACTGAAATCGACGAAGTGACGAAAGTGAAGACATGCGAGTCATGCGGTGAGGAGTTCGGCTGCGGAGCGGAAGCGTCAACCTGCTGGTGCTCAGAGATTGTTGTTTCGCCGAGTGTGCTCGAGACGATGGGCGAGTCGTTCGAGGAATGTCTGTGCCCAAATTGCCTTGTTAGAGAGTCCAAGAGATCGGAAACTAATGCCAACTAGCTATCACACATAGCAAATATTGATAATGCGACGTCAAACCGTTCTATAGCATCGAGGCAACCCATGTCGTTGGTCAGGAGTCCGTCGGTCCGCGTCCGCTTCACGCAAATTTGTTATTTGACATAAGCATCACGGAGATCAAAACGGGCCTGATCGGGTTGATGCCAACAAGATCGATCAGAACGAACTTGGTTACACCTGTTTTCGAGCTTGGGACTGCACAGCGGTTATGGCGATCGCATCGACGATGTCCTGGGCCTTGCAGCCGCGCGAGAGGTCGTTGCATGGACGGTCGAGGCCTTGGAGGATAGGGCCGATCGCGGTGCCGCCTGTGAGGCGTTCGGTCAGTTTGTAGGCGATGTTGCCTGCGTTGAGGTCGGGGAAGATGAGGACGTTTGCCTTGCCGGCGACGGCCGAACCGGGAGCTTTTGAATTTGCGACGGACGGTACAAGGGCAGCGTCAGCCTGGAGTTCGCCGTCGATGATCAGATCGGGCATGCGAGCATGAACGGTCCTCGTAGCTTCGACCACTTTGTCGGTAATCGGATGTTTTGCACTGCCCTTGGTTGAGAAGGACAGCATGGCGACACGCGGTTCGGCCTGAAGCAATGCTCGACACGAGTCTGCTGAGGCAATAGCGATTTCGGCCAGCTGCTCGGCGTCGGGATCGATGACCACGCCGCAGTCGGCGTAGATCATAGCTCCGGCTTCGCCGAACATCTTATCTGGCACGACCATGAGGAAAAAGCTCGAAACCGTCCTGAATCCTGCTCGGACGCCGATGCACCTCAGTGCGGCAGCTACGGTGTGAGCAGTCGTGTTTGTCGCACCCGCGACCGAACCATCAGCCTTGCCTTCGCGGACGAGAAGATTGCCGAAGTAAAGCGGATCTTTGACAGCTTGTTCGGCCTCTTCGAGCGTGACGCCCTTTGACCGGCGCATCTGGTGATAGAGGGTCGCGATCTTGCCAAATTCCTGACGATCCTTACGGTGGTCGAGGATATCGACGCCGTTCAGGTTGGCACCGGATAGCGAAGCAAGTTCGCGGACCTTTTCGTCAGTGCCCATGATCGTGATCTTCGCGATCCCTTCGCGAGTGCAGATGGCGGCGGCTTCGATGGTCCGAACGTCTTCACCTTCGGGCAAGATTATATGTTGGATATCAGCGGCTGCCCGCCCTCGTAACTGTTGCAATATCATAGGTCTTGAGTTCAGAATTTATCATACAACCTACAAAGGCGAAACTTGCTCAAACATCAGCTATTCTCTAAACTTTGGGGAAGCGAGGTATATGCCACGATGAAAATGGCCAAAGAAAAGCGGAGGCGCACCGACAAGCGTCTGACGCGCAGCGAAAAAAGCGAAATGAAAGGCCGTATGAGCAGCTTTTTAATGTTTCTGCCGAACATGGTCAAGCTGCTCGGCGGGTTGCTTACCGATATTCGGGTGCCCATTGCCGAAAAGGCTCTCTTCGCCGCCGCGATCGTCTATGTAATATCGCCGATCGACTTCATTCCGGACGTTTTTCCGTTCATTGGCCAAGTCGATGATCTCTACGTCGTAGCTCTCGTATTGCTGAGACTCGTAAACCGCACGGACGAGACCGTCGTCCGAGAGCATTGGTCGGGCGGCGGCGATATCGTCGCCTTGGCCGATTCGATCGCGGGTTTGGCCCCCAGATTCTTACCAAAACGAATTGCTCGGGTGCTTACTTCAAGAGTTGAACTTGCTCCTGCGGGACAGATCCTTCGCGGGATCACAAATAAGAAAGAGGCGGTCGTGCTGGAGATCATGCAGGACGACGTGGATCTCGAAAGCCATTCGCCTCTGCCTAATTGAGACACGAAGGCGGCACTTTGATCTCGCGGGACAACCCGCATGGCCCGTACGACAAACTAATGTTTTGTCGTACTTTTTCATTTGAACCTCTGGATTCAACGCTCTGTTAGTAGTCTATTGAATGAGCCATTAAGGGAATTTAAACTGGGAAAATTTGACGCGAGCCGACGGCAGTTAGGTATACTAAGTCACGTTAACCGAAAGCCGACGATTGAAATTATATGTTCGAACGCTATACGGAAAGGTCCCGCCGAGTAATATTTTTCGCCCGCTACGAAGCACTGCAGTATGGTTCTCAGGTGATCGCACCTGAACATATATTGCTTGGGCTGATGCGTGAAGACAAAACGATCTCCGCACGATTTTTTCCTTTCAGGAACGCTCTGACCGTTGATATGGTGAGACGAGACGTCGAGGAACGCATCGTCCTTCGCGACCGAATCCCGCAGTCGGCCGAGCTCCATCTGTCGCCTGTCACCAAACGCATATTGTTTTATGCCACTGAGGAGAGCCGGCAGCTAAAGAACAGGCATATTGGCCCCGAACATCTACTGCTCGGTCTGGTCCGTGAGGAAAAATCCGTCGCCGCCGAGATCCTTTTTGGCTACGGCCTCCGTCTACAAGACGTGCGAGAAGAGATGGCCCGACAAGGGAGCGCAGGGTCTGTTTTTGCTCAGACAAAGGAAGAGTCGAAAACGCCAAATCTAACGGAATTCACCCGCGATCTGACTACGGAGGCTGCCGAAGGCAGGCTCGATCCGCTCATCGGACGCGAACCGGAAATAGAGCGTCTGATCGAGATCCTTTGCCGCCGGACCAAGAACAATCCTGTACTGATCGGTGAATCTGGCGTTGGCAAAACAGCCATTGTCGAGGGCATTGCTCAGCGAATCGTCGACAGTCAGGTACCGACATTTCTTGAAAAGAAACGCATCTTGTCGCTCGACCTCTCGCTGATCGTCGCCGGCACCAAATACCGAGGCCAGTTTGAAGAAAGGCTTAAGAAGATCTTGGCGGAGCTCAAGGAAAATCCGGACAATATCGTATTCATCGATGAGTTGCATACGCTTGTCGGGGCAGGCTCGGCCGAGGGTACGCTCGACGCTGCAAATATCCTTAAGCCCGCCCTTTCGCGAGGCGAAATCCAATGCATTGGCGCCACGACGCCCGGCGAATACCGGAAGTCGATCGAAAAAGACCGAGCGCTTGAACGCCGCTTTCAGGCGGTCAAAGTGGAACCAGCAAGTGAGGCTGATGCATTAACCATTATCGAAGGCATCGTAGAACGCTACGAGGCGTTTCATCAGATCAGGTATACAAAAGAATCACTCGAGACCGCGGTGCGACAGTCCAACCGTTATATCGCCGACCGCTTTTTGCCCGATAAGGCGATCGATGTACTCGACGAGGCCGGCGCGCGAGCAAAGCTTCGGTATCAACACGAGAACCGCGGCGAACCTTCGTGGAAGGAAACGGTCGAAAACTGGAAGCGAGCAGCCGCGAACGAAGATCAGCTTATCTCGTACGAGCTGCGAACGCTCGAAGATTCATTCTTCGCGGTCGAAGTTACCCGTGACGATGTCGAGGAGGTAATTGCACGCTGGACGGGTATTCCGATCGCATCGATAAAGACCGAAGAGGCGCAAAAGCTTCTTCGTATCGAAGATACTTTGCACGAGCGAATCGTTTCCCAGCGTCCGGCGATATCGGCACTCGCACGTGCGATTCGACGTTCACGTGCGGGCCTTAAAAATCCCGGCCGGCCTGTGGGATCATTTCTTTTTCTCGGGCCAACTGGAGTGGGCAAGACCGAGGTTGCGCGCACTTTGGCGGAATACTTGTTCGGTTCGGAACGCTCGCTTATTCGTTTTGACATGAGTGAATTCATGGAAAGGCATTCTGTATCCAAGTTCATTGGGTCGCCTCCGGGATATGTTGGGCACGAGGAAGGTGGCCAGTTGACCGAAAAGCTCCGCCGCACGCCGTATGCGGTCGTGCTGTTTGACGAGATCGAAAAGGCACATCCTGACGTATTTAACCTGTTGCTGCAGGTATTCGAAGACGGAATACTTACGGACGCACTTGGGCAGGCGGTCGATTGCAAGAACGCGATCTTTATCATGACGTCAAATCTCGGTGCAAGGATCATACAAAAGAATGCCTCGCTCGGATTTCGCGGCAACGGCGATTCGTCACGAGAAAAGATGGAAGAACAGGTGATGTCGGCGGTCAAACAGGCGTTCGCTCCGGAATTCATTAACCGTCTCGACGAGATCGTGATCTTTGACGAATTGATCGATGAAGACCTGCGGCAGATTGTTGACCTGCAGATCGTAAAGCTAAACAATATTCTCGAGGGCCGAAAACTCGTGATCGAACTCTCGGAAGATGCCAAGTCATGGCTCATCGCCAAAACGTGCTCCGACCGCAAGTATGGCGCTCGGCCCTTAAAGCGGGCATTGCAGAAATACGTCGAGGATGAGTTGTCTGAAGCACTGATCCAGGGAAATATCGGCGAAGCAGGAACCGTTGAGGTTTATTGCGATGTAGATCGGCTCTCGTTTAGATCCGTGGCCGCTCCGGAAAAGGAATTAACACCGAAGACCTGATAGTTAATTGATTTATGTACCGACGTGCCAAGTTTGTTGAGGTCCTTCTCGAGATCCGTCAGGAGATGGCTCTAGAGGCTGACTACGACGTTGATCTGTTCGTCGAAATGGCGAGGTCGGGCGGTGCCGTCGTCAGTCCAGGGGATCGAAAAAATCTCGTCGATCCTCGAATTATTAGCGCTGTTGAAGCGGAACCTGACCCTATTAGACTGGACAAGGATATTGTCGGCAAGTGATGTTCATCGCTCGCTTGTTAATAATTTTCCTGATTGATTTAATATATGTGTAAGGTATAAAAGCTATCCTCAGAGACCCCTTTCGTCATTTGATCGCATTTTTTTGAAATGACCCGATACCTGATCGCAATCATCTTTGTGCTGGTCGTAGTGTCGGCGTCCGCGACAGTCTTCTTTCCTGACTATTGGGTGCATCGCTATGACGGATTGATATCACGGCAGGCCCGCGTTTATCGGCTCGACGAGAAATTGGTCTGGAGTCTAATTTACAAAGAGACCTATTTTCGAGCATGGAAGGTCGGTGCGGCCGAAGAAGTCGGCCTAATGCAGGTCACGCCCGCCGTGGCACGCGAATGGTCGAAAGAGACCGGCCTGAAGGAATTTGAAAAGCAGACGTCTGAGAACGTAAAGGAGTTTCTGTCCGATCCGGAGCGTAATATTCAGGTCGGCTGCTGGTACCTGGAAAAGCTTCGCGAACAGTATCGCGAGCGCCCAGCTGAAACCGCGATGACGCTCGCCGCTTACAATGCCGGCCCCAGCCGCGTCGACGATTGGACTCGGGAAGGGGACGGCCGGACAATGTCGGAAGCGGAATTCGTCTCACGGATTGCGATACCCTCGACACGGTCATATGTTTTGGAGATCCTTGAGCGTTATCGAAAACAGCCTGACCAGCAACAGCCATGAAGATCCTTGCCGCCGACTATGTGCTGCCCATATCGTCCGCTCCCATCGTTAACGGAGCCGTGCTTGTTGACGGCCCCTTTATCAAGAAAGTGGGAAAAAGGTCGGATATCTTGGAACAATTTGCAGAGGCAGAGCTGCATGAATTCGGTGAAGCTGCGATACTGCCGGGATTCGTAAACTGCCACTCACATCTTGAGATCACGGCAATGCGTGGAAAACTTGACGACGTCGAACATGATTTTCGTTCATGGCTGCTGAAACTTAATTCAATCCGGGAAGCGTGGTCTGACGCAGATCTCGGGGCATCGGCGGTGGCGGGAGCACGCGAGGGTGCCGCGGCCGGCGTAACCTGCTTCGGCGACATCGGGAGAATCGGACACTTTGGCGTTCGAGCTCTCAATGAAACGGGACTCCGCGGGATCGTTTTTCAGGAGACTGAGTTTTCTCCAGACAATCGTACTGCGGATGACGATTTTCGTGCGTTAGGCCTTAAATTCGAAGAGTTGAAAAAAGAAGAATCAGACCTCGTTCATATCGGACTCTCGCCCCATTCGCCTTACACGGTAGGTTCCCGATTGCTCGAGATGATCGCGCAATACTCGATTCTCAATCGAATTCCACTCTCCATTCATGCCGCGGAATCTGAAAGCGAAATAGAGCTTCTTACTCGCGGGACAGGCTTTTTTACAGACATCTACGATAAGTTCGGTGTGGAATGGAATAGCCCTCACAGCACACCTATCGAATATCTGGAACGACTCGGTGTTCTTGCCGCCCAACCGCTGCTAGCTCATTGCGTTAAAGTTTCCGATAAAGATATTCGTAGCATATCGGACTACGGCGCTCGCGTAGCTCATTGCCCAAAGTCAAACGCCAAGTTCGGGCATGGATACGCTCCGTTCGAGCAGTTTCAGGATGCCGGCATCGCCGTTGGTCTCGGAAGCGACTCGGTCGCGAGCAATAACATCTGTGACCTACTCGAGGAATCCCGCTTTGCCGTGTTCTCAGCGCGAAACCGTTCGGGCAGTGAACGGTTTGTAGGTGCTGCGGAGGTTTTGGAAACTATAACTTTGGGCGGGGCCAAAGCTCTCGGTCTGGCTGATAAGATCGGGTCGCTCGAGTCTGGAAAGCAAGCCGACATTGCAATAGTGTCGCTCGCAAATACCGCTCAAAAACCGCACGGTAATATAGAAGCTGCCATCATATTCTCGTCCAATGCCCGAGACGTGATCATGACGATGGTCCGAGGGAATGAGATCTATCGACATACGCATTGAGTCCGGATCAGTCTTACTTCGGAGCCCCAGAGCTGGCGGATCTCAGAGCCCTCAACAGATCCGCCGGTGTCCAATCGTTGCCCGGGAATATTTTGGCAACTTTTCCGTCTGGATCAATGACCGCCGTCCGGAGCGAGTGATTTATCGTCGTCTTATCCGTTGCGTCCACCTCATATCTCAGTCCAAAAAAGTCCGCGATCTTTCGTACTTCGTCATCCTTGCCTACCGCGAGCTGCCAAACGTCAAATTTGAAGTTAGAATCATTTCCCATGTAACCGATGCCGTATGATCGAAGTTTATCGGGCGTGTCATTTGCCGGATCAAATGAGACGCTAAGCAGGCGAAATTTGTCTTTCGATTCGGGATCTGCGGCGATCTGTCGCGCCAGATCGCTGAAATTCGTTGACATCCTTATGCAGTAGTCTGGCAACGGACACTTTGCATAGATAAACGTTATGGCGAGTGTTTTGCCACGGAAATCGTTGAGAGATAATCGTTTGCCGTCTTGGTTCGTCAACGTAAAATCAGGAACGGACTTTCCAATCTGAGCGAAATTCTCGTTGATCGGAGGAGCTGGAAGGCCTGGATTGGCGGCCGAGATCCCGATTTTTTCTATCCAAAACGGGTCTTTGGCAGTGTTGTCCACAACGAGGTCACCGCGGATCTCAGCTCCTGCAACCATGTCGTCCCATACCCAGTCGTCGTGAACCGGAAAGTCCATCGTCATGGCTTCCATAAAGCCAGGTATATCGTCGTGTTCAAGCTTGACCTTCTTGCCCGCCCTGTCCACTGAGATCACTGTACCCTTGATCGGATAGCGCTTCGCGGTGGCGGAAGCATTATTTGCAGATGGAACCATGGTTCCAGAATCAGTGGTCTTTTGGCACGCGGAAACAACGAATGCGATACACAGAACGATTATGAAATTACGCATAAAATTAATTACGGTTCCGAATACTTACAATTTTAGCAAAGATATATCCTTTGGGGTAAAATCAATAGTAACTATGACGGCTACACTTTTGAGCGGAAAGCCGATTTCGGAGGCTATTAAGGCAGAAGTCGCAGCGGATGTTGCGAGCATGCTCTCGACTTTCGGTTTTACGCCGTGCTTGGTCGTGATACGAGTCGGCGAAGACCCTGCATCTGCGGTTTACGTTGGCAGCAAGGTACGTACAGCAGAGGAATTGGGGATCATATCAGAACAGCTAGATTTTCCTCGAGAAACGTCAGAAGAAAGAATTGTAGAGGTGGTCAAGGAATTGAATTCGCGTGCAGACGTGGATGGAATTCTCGTGCAGCTCCCATTGCCCGATCACATTGACGAGCGGACGATACTCGAGCTTATCGACCCAGCAAAAGATGTTGACGGTTTTCACCCAATAAATGCTGGCCGATTGATGCAAGGTCACGAAGCTCTGACCGCTTGTACACCGGCCGGGGTGATCGAGGTTCTGAAACGGTCCGATATACCTATCGCGGGCAAAAACGCGGTAGTCGTAGGTCGGAGCAACATTGTGGGTAAGCCTATGGCAATTTTACTGCTGCGGGAGAATGCGACGGTTACGATCTGCCACTCGCGGACCGCAAACCTAACGGCTATTTGCTCAAGAGCGGACATTCTGATCGCCGCCATCGGCCGCGCTGGATTTATTCGAGGCGAACACATTGGTGATGGTTCTACAGTCATCGACGTGGGCATCAATAGGCTGTCCGACCCTGTCCTGGCAGCAAGTTTCTTTGGGCCAGACGTTCTGGAAAAACGGCTTGCAGCGATTGAAACGCGGGGATTTACCTTGGTCGGCGACGTCAATCCCAGGGAGGCTTTAGAAAAAGCAGCGTTCTTTACGCCGGTTCCGGGCGGCATTGGGTTGTTGACTGTCGCGATGCTTATGAAAAATACGCTAACGGCGGCCAGAGCGAGGCGCAGTATCCACGCCCCGATTCAGTCAAATTAATAATATGAACTTCGAAGAATACCAATCGGCGGCCCGTAAAACTGCACTTTATCCGCGACGCCTCGAGAATTTGGAATATCCAACTTTGGGCCTTGCTGGCGAAGCAGGCGAAGTCGCAAATGTCGTGAAAAAGGTACAACGCGATCATGGGGGCGTGATGAACGACGAGATCCGAGCGAAATTGAAAGACGAGCTTGGCGACGTCTTATGGTATATCTCAGCCTGTGCTGATGAACTTGACCTGACTCTTACTGAGATCGCCAAATATAATGTTGAAAAACTGGCCAAGCGCCATGGATCTTAATCGAAAATGCTGACTGTCGGACTCACGGGCTCGATCGCCGTTGGCAAGTCATACGTCTGCAGTGTGTTGAGAGAGGCCGGCGTCCTTGTTCTCGACGCCGATCTCACGGCACGAGACGTCGTCGCGAACGGAACTTCCGGTTTGAAGGAGATCATTGATCAATTTGGCCAGGAAATTCTCGACTCTGGCGGGCATCTCGACCGCAAAAAGCTCGCCTCGATCGTTTTCGGGGATTCAGCAAAGCTTAGAATCCTAAATTCGATCGTGCATCCTCGTGTGTTCATAGCGCAGAACGATTGGCTTCGCGAAATAGCAGCCGGCGGTCTGCATAGTATGGCAGTTGTTGACGCAGCGTTGATGATCGAATCCGGTGGGTACAAACGCTTCGACAAAATAATTGTTGTGTGGTGCGAACCTATTATACAATTGAGGCGCTTGATGTTACGTGATGATCTGGATAAGGCCGAAGCGGAAAAGCGTATTGCAGCCCAAATGACGCAGGATCGCAAAAAGAGCTTCGCCGATTTTCTCATCGACACTTCCCACGGGTTTGTGGATACGAGTCGGCAGACCATCGGAGTACTGGAAAAACTGCGGGTTCAGGCGGTCGAAATGAATGTCAGTTGAAGGCAATAGTGGAGAGAGTTCTGGCGGGCCCAAAAGTCCGTCTCGGCTCTGCGCGACTGCTTGGTTCTTAATGTTGGCTATTTTCGTTTTCTCGTGCGGGCAATTCGAACGTCCCAAATCTGAACCGTTTTACTCTCAGACCGCACCGCCAACGATTCAGGAGTTTCGGTGGAGCAACGGCAAGTTGCCGAAGAGCTTGGATCCGGCAAAAGCCGCAGCCGCTCCGGAGACCGATATCGTCCGAGCAATTTACGAGGGTTTGACCGAACTCGATCCTCGCACGTTAAAGGAACTTCCGGCAGTTGCCGAAAGGTGGGAATCGTCGTCAGACCTAAGAACGTGGACGTTCTATTTGCGTAAGGGTGCCCGTTGGTCGAATGGCGAACCGGTGGTCGCCGACGATTTTGTGCGTTCATGGAAACGTCTTTCACAGCTCAAAGCTCAGGCCGCAAATAAATATCTGTTCGAAAATATTGTCGGGATGAAGGAATCGCCCGCCACCCCAAATCCGCCCGGGACCGGACCTGCGGATTTTCTTCGGGACCCATCGGTTCCCGCACACGCTCCACTTCAAAGACTTCAGTTAGCACCGGACCGCTCTAATGCGGTGCAGTCGTCATCAAATGCGGAACGTCCGGTCGCCGTGACACCCAACCAGTCCGTGAAACCCGAGGTTTCCAAATTCGGTGTCGAGGCCGTAGAGGAACGGATTCTAAGAGTAACCCTCGATAGACCTGACAAAGACTTCGCGAAATTAGTGGCCAACTCCGTCTTCAGGCCGATCCACGGCGACGGCGCTGAATTCAGTAATCCGGTACTGGACGCGGATGTTGTGACAAACGGTCCGTTTCGTATAACTTCGATTGCTGACAACGGCATTTCACTCGAGCGATCTGAGTATTATTGGAATCGAAAGTCGGTTGGGCTGGACCGCGTCCAATTCGTTCCAGTGGATACTGCCGAAAAAGCTCTCGACGCCTACCGAGCAGGGAATATCGATGCGGTCTCAAACGCGGATTTTGAGCCGCTCGCATTGAAGCTACTGACTCCGTTCGAAGACTTTAGAAGGACGACGCACAGTGCACTTAACTTTTACGAGATCAACCCAAGAAATGCCCCGTTTAATGACCGACGCGTGCGAACGGCACTTGCCATTTCGATCGACCGCGAGCGACTGACCGAAGGTGAACTTGAGGGTTCCATGCGGCCAGCGTACTCATTCCTGCCGCTGGGCGGACCCAACGTAACGCCACTATCTCTAGACATCGAACGGGCCAAAGACCTATTAGCCAAAGCGGGATTCCCCGACGGGAAGAATTTTCCTCAGATCCGGCTCGTCGTCAACCGAAACGATACGCAGCAGCGTGTGGCAAAGGTCGTAGCCCGAATGTGGAAACAGAACCTTAACCTCGATACGCAAGTGATCGTAAAAGAGTCTGCCGATATGGAAAAAATCCGTGAATCGAGTGATTTTGACCTTCTCAGACGGGGCGTCGTGATCCCTACGACTGACGAATTGGTGAGTTTACGTCCGGTGGTCAGGCCAGTAAAACCGGACGAGCCGTTTTTGAAAAAGAGTGTTAATGATGACTCCCCGGCCGATCCCCATGTCCAAAGACCGCTTTCTGTGCCCGGAACGGGCTCGGCGTCGAACACTGCTGAAGGATCAGGCTCCAAAACGGCCAAGACCGAACTCATGCCGGAACTAAACATTAGCGAACAGTCTGCTATCTATGATGTCTATGCAATTCCCCTTTATTTTCCGACGTCATATTCGCTCGTTAAGCCGTACGTAAGCGGATTCGAGATGAACGGGCTTGACGCTCCTTCGCTAGCGAATGTTACGATTGACAGCACTTGGCAACCGTAAGCCATCACTTATGAATCGAACTGCCTGTTTGCAAAATCACAGAATCCAAATTAAGTTTTTCTCGCGTCCTCCGCGTTTTATTTGCAACTCTTGAATCTTAGGAGCCGAAGAATGAAAGTTCGACAACCGCGGCTGAAGGCGATCGCCGCATATTTCGCCCTGTGTTCCATCATATCGAGTTGCTCCACGTCGGCTGGAAGTCGATATTTCGGACAGGTTGAGCCGCCGTCAAAAAACATAATGAGGTATGTCTCGGGGGGAGAGATCGAATCGCTCGATCCACCGATCACGAACAGCCAACCGGACGCCCGTATCCTAATATCGCTTTTCGATGGGCTGGTCGAGTACCATCCAAAAACGATGGAACCGATACCGGCGATCGCCGAAAGCTGGGAAACAAGTCCCGACGGCACCGAATACCTTTTCCATCTCAGAAAGAATGCCAAGTTCTCGAATGGCGACCCGATCGCAGCGAATGACTTTGTCTACTCATTTCGGCGCGGATTTACGCCTGAGCTCGCTTCGCGAAACGCCTATCTCGGTTATTACATAAAATATTCCGAGGCATTCAATGCGGGACGTTCATTTGTCAAAGATCCGTCGGGTCAATTTGTGTTAAAGAAAGACCTCGCTGAGAAAAAACCTCATGAGCCGTCACCCGCGCCCGGAGCGTCGAGCGATGGTTCGGACCATTTCGGCCCTGATTCGGAGTTTCATCGTTATATTGACGGACCCGAGCGGTTGACCGTTCCGACCGACAAAAAGGAACTTGCAGCGGCCGCAGACAAAGACCCAAAGCTCAAGGCCGCGATCCAGGGCAAGCAGTTCGTTCCGGTCATGGCTGAGGATATCGGCGTCGAGGCAGTAGACGATTATACGTTGAGGCTGAAGCTTTACCAGCCCGCCCCATTTTTCCTTGGGTTGCTGGCGCACCAGTTCTTTAGGGTCGTGCCTCAAAAGGTTATCGAAAAATACGGCAACAACTGGACCCGCATAGAGAATATAGTTACTTCAGGAGCTTTCAAGCTCGCCGTCCATCGTCCGTACGACGTTCTGACGGTTGTACGCGATCCGAATAACTGGGACGCGGCAAACGTAAAGCTCGATGGGATCGAGTTTTATCCGCTCGACGAGCAAACGACGATGATGAACCTCTACAAGGCAGGTTCGGTCGACGCCCTCTATAATCACACTGTTCCGGCTGCATGGTTCGACACGATCAAGCAGTACACTGCCGAATACTCGCTTCAACCCGAGGTCGCCGACGAATTTTATGTGATCAACGTCAAAAAGCCGCCGATGAACAATGTGAAGATCCGACAGGCTTTCGCACTGGCGATCGACAGGATCTCGCTCGCCGAATTTAGAAAAACGCTCAAACCGCTTATCGATATGACGCCCGAAGGCGTGTTCCCCAAGTACGAAACGGCTCGTGATAAGGTCTACTCGGAAGAACTGGCAAAACAGGGCAGTTCGTTGGCCGACTGGAAAGCTCGCGTGTTCGAACCTGAAAAAGCGCGAAAACTTCTTTCGGAGGCTGGTTTTCCCGTTATCAAAAATGGCGACAATTATTCGTGCCCCTCGTTCCCGGTCGATAAGACGAGCATCACCTACAACACCGCCGAGAGTAATAAGTCAGTCGCCGAATTTGTTCAGGCCCAATGGAAACAGAACCTTGGGATCACAGTGCCGCTTAAAAATATGGAGTTTCGGACGTTTTTGCCGCTCCTGAACAAGGTGGACTACGATGGTATTGCTCGCCGTGGCTGGGTCGGCGATTACATGGATCCATATACGTTCCTTAGTTTGTATTATTCAGAATCGAACGAAGGGGCTACCGGCTGGTGGGACCCAAAATTCGACAAAATGTTGGATGACGCCAACAAGACGACCGATCCTCAGAAACGTTTCGAGACGCTCGCCCACGCCGAGTTTTACATCATGCAGCAGCAGATCATCATCCCGCTCGGAACAAATACTACGAGTTGGATGAAAAAACCGTACATCAAGGGTTTCTACCCGAACCCCGGGACGCTCCAGCCATGGAAATTCGCCTATATCGAACGCGATCCGAATAAATGGACCACTGATATGGACATGATCATGAAAGACGAAGATCCGGAGGTCAACGCCCAGATCGACCGGTTGACTTCGACCCAAACGGAGATGGAAAGGTCGAAAGCGGCCACGGCAGTCAAATAGGGACGTACCAAGAAAAATGCTTAGTTTTATTCTACGCAGACTTTTGATCATTATTCCGATGGCTCTCCTCGTCATTACATTGACTTGGGGCCTGATCCGGCTCGCTCCGGGCAATTTTTACTCCTCGGAAAAAAAGCTGCCGCCTGCGATCGAGGAAAATATCAAAAAGAAGTACGGCCTCGATAAGCCATGGTATGACCAGTACGGCATCATGATGCTGAACATCGTCAAGCTCGATTTCGGCGAATCGCTCAAATATCAGGGGCAATCTGTCAACGAGATAATCGGGCGGCATTTGCCCTATTCAGCCACGATCGGCATCCTGGCGTATATCCTTGCACTGATCATCGGACTCAGCACCGGTATCCTGGCGGCACTTAAGCAAAACTCGATCTGGGATTACGGCTCAATGGCATTGGCGATGCTCGGGCTGTCGATCCCGAACTTCGTGTTCGGGCCGATCCTCGTCTCGGTCTTTGCACTCTGGCTCTATCTATTTCCGCCTGCCCGTTGGGGAGGATTGCCGGCGCTCGTGCTGCCGGTCATAACGCTTTCGGCGATTTACGCGGCTTATATCGCCAGACTGACACGTGCCGGCATGCTCGAGGTGATGCGGTCCGACTATATCCGCACGGCCCGGGCAAAGGGGCTCGATGAAAAGACCGTCCTGCTCAAGCACGCGCTGCGGGGCGGCATCATCCCTGTCGTATCATTCACCGGCCCGGCACTCGCGGGACTTCTTGCAGGAACAGTGGTCGTCGAACGTGTGTTTGCCATTCCAGGCCTCGGAAACATCTTTATCCAATCGGTGCTCAATCGCGACGAACCGCTGACGCTCGGCATCGTGGCGTTCCTGTCGATCTTGATCATGCTGTTCAATCTGGCAGTCGATATTTCATACGGATTCCTCGATCCGCGGATCCGTTTCGATTAGTAGCGTTATATGGAAAATAGGCAAGAGATCATAAAGGGTACCTCGCTCTGGGGCGACGCGTGGAGGCGTCTGCTCAAAAACAAGCTGGCCGTTTTTGGCTTGATCGTCATGGTGATCATGATCGTGGCGGTGGTCATCGGCCCGTCGATCCTGTATTGGACGACCGGTTTCACCGCGGATGCTTTTCCCGATAGCGGCGACCTTATCAAGTCGTTTCCGCCGTCTCTGATGCATCCGATGGGCACTGATGAGGGTGGGCGCGATCTGTTTGCACGCGTTCTCCAGGGCGGACGCATTTCGCTGATGGTCGGCCTTATTTCGACAGTCGTCTCTCTTTTCGTCGGTGTCTCATACGGCGCCATCGCGGGTTATATGGGCGGCCGGATAGACAATCTGATGATGCGGATCGTCGATATGATCTACGCGATACCGTATATCCTGATCGTCATCGTCCTGTTATCAGTCTTTGGCGGCCAAAATACACCGGGTTGGGTGCAGTTCCTGTCCGAAAAGGTCGGCGGCGCCGGAAATCAGGGCCTGAGTCAGATATTCCTGCTATTTTTTGCTCTTGGGCTCGTCTCGTGGCTTACGATGGCGCGCGTCGTTCGCGGCCAGGTGCTGTCGCTCAAGCATCAGGAGTTCGTGCTGGCCGCCAAGGCGACGGGGGTCTCTACGTTCGGCATTATTTTCAGGCACCTCGTGCCCAACACACTTGGCCCGGTCATCGTTTACGCCACGCTGACGGTCCCAAGCGTGATGCTGACCGAAGCTTTCCTGTCGTACCTTGGCCTCGGCGTGCAGGCACCATTTGCGTCGTGGGGAAGCCTGGCGGCGGACGGCGTCAAGAACATCGCGATCTTTCCCTGGCAGCTCCTGTTTCCGGGTTTGACCATGGCACTGACTTTGTTTTCGCTCAATTTTCTGGGCGATGGATTAAGGGACGCACTCGACCCGCAGACGCGGAAATTCTGATCAATGAGTAATAACCGCAAAATTCTTACGGTCGATGGCCTCAAGACCTATTTCATGACCGAGGACGGCGTCGTCAAGGCGGTCGACGGCATTTCGTTCGAGCTTGAAAAAGGTGAGACGCTCGGGATCGTAGGCGAATCGGGCAGTGGCAAATCCGTCACCAATCTCTCGGTGATGCGCCTTATCCCGGAGCCGCCGGGAAAGATCGCGGGCGGAAGGGTGATCTTCGACGGCATCGACGTACTCGGCCTCTCTGAGAACGATGTCCGTAAGATCCGAGGGCGTCGGATAGCGATGATCTTTCAGGACCCGATGACGTCGCTCAATCCGTTCCTGAAGATCTCTACACAACTGACCGAAGTTACTCGGCTTCATCTCGGCCATTCCAAACAACAGGCTTATGAACATGCGGTAAAGATGCTGAAAATGGTCGGCATATCGGATGCCGAAGACCGAATGAGCAGCTACCCGCACGAATTTTCAGGCGGCATGCGCCAGCGCGTGATGATCGCAATGGCACTAAGCTGCGACCCTGAATTACTGATCGCCGATGAGCCGACGACGGCGCTCGATGTGACCATTCAAGCGCAGATCCTCGAACTGATCAAGGACCTCCGCGAAAGGATGGGAACGAGTGTCATTTTGATCACGCACGATCTCGGCGTTGTCGCGGGCATGGCCGATAAGATCATCGTGATGTATGCCGGCAAGGTGTTCGAGCAGGCCACGACCCGCGAGCTATTCGCGACTCCCGCAAATCCATATACTAAAGGCCTCTTAAAAAGTGTCCCCGATCCTGCCCACGAACAGGGCAAGGATCTCTATCAGATCCCAGGCCTGCCGCCCGACGTCGCACATTTGCCGCCGGGATGTCCGTTCGCCGAGCGATGCGACCGGGCCGAAGATATATGCCAACGCGAATTTCCGCCATTCGTCGAGGTCGACGCGGGCCACCATTCACTATGTCATTTCGCAGCGGAAGTTTTCGATGATTCTAAACGTGAGGCGGCGTCAAAAGCGGCCGGAGTAGTCGTATGAAAAACAAAATCGTTCTGCCGGTCATGATTTTATGTTTGGCCGTCCTGGGATGTTCGAAGATTAAAGAACTCGCAGACAGGTCAAATTCCTCTTCGACAAACACCGACAACCCGGCGTCGAACTCGGGGCCGTCGACCGGAACGACGACAGCCAACAGCGGCGAGCCGAAAGCCGATATTATCGCGGCCTCGAAGAAATTTATCGCCCTGCCTGCCTTTTCGGCCACAATGGATGGCACCGGTACTAACGCGATCCATAGCAAGGTCGAATACGCCGCTCCGGATCGGTTTCACATCTCATACCTCGGCGGTACGGGAGCCGGTATGGAAATGATCATGATTGGAAAGCAGACGTACATGAAGAATGCCGGGAGCGGGAATTGGAACAAGTCTCCGGTCAACCTTGGTGAATCGATCCCCAGCCTTCGCGATTCGTTTACGGATGAAGGATTGAAAACACTCGACGATGCCAAATTCGACGGCGACGATACGATCGACGGCAAACCTGCTCTTGTGTACAGCTATAAAAACGTGACGCCAAAGGGTGGTTTTCCGTTTCATTCAAAGATCTGGATCGGAAAGAACACCGGCCTGCCGATGAAGATCGAGGTCAACTATGAAAATGGCACCCTCAAGCAGATGACGATCAATTATGACACCGATTCGCCCGTAACGATCGAAGCTCCAGTGAAATAGCCCGAGGTCACGTTCGCACAACTTGCATGGAACAAAACGATAACAACCTTATCTCGCTGCGTGACCTTCGGGTCCACTACCGTTCGGGCGGCGGACTGTTCAGCCCGTCGAAAAAGGTCCGGGCCGTCGACGGTGTGTCACTCGACATTCGCAGGGGCGAGACACTCGGCCTGGTAGGCGAATCCGGCTGCGGTAAATCGACGCTTGGCAAAGCGATCCTTCGGTTGACTGAACCGACCGGCGGAAAGGTGCTCTACAACGGCAAAGACCTTGCCTCTTTGCAAAAAGGCGCGATCCGTGAACAGCGCAAGCATCTGCAGATGATCTTTCAGGACCCATACGCGTCGCTTAACCCGCGTATGACCGTCGGGAATATCATCGGTGAGCCGATACGCACCTTTGGCCTCGCTTCGGGCCGTGCGGTAGACGCACGCGTTCAAGAACTAATGGAGACCGTCGGGCTCAGCCGCCGGTTCATCAAGCGTTACCCGCACGAATTTTCGGGCGGTCAGCGGCAACGCATCGGAATCGCTCGGGCTCTTGCTGTAGATCCGCAGTTCATTGTTGCTGACGAACCGATCTCGGCACTCGATGTTTCGATCCAGGCCCAGATTATGAACCTCCTGGAACGCTTACAGGCCGAGAAGTCGTTGACCTATCTTTTCATTTCTCACGACCTTCGCGCTGTCCGGCATTTGTCGGACCGCGTTGCCGTGATGTATTTGGGACGCATAGTGGAACTTGCTGACGGCAAGGATATCTATCGTGATCCGCTGATGCCTTACACGCAAGCACTTATCTCGGCAGTTCCGGTCCCGGACCCCGAGATCGAGGCCAAACGCGAAAGGATCATCCTCAAGGGCGACGTTCCATCCCCAATAAACCCGCCCTCCGGCTGCCATTTCCACACCCGCTGTTCCTACGCCATCGACGACTGCCGCGTTGTTATTCCACGCCTGGTCGAGATCAAACCTCGACACTTCGCCGCGTGCATCCGTATTGACGACGCTCATCCAAATATCGCTCAAAACGCTGTAAACACCCTCGGTACGTTTCCACCGCCGGTGTCGGATTAAGCGAATAATATTGTAGGAAACGCTGGCTTTCCGATGCACGACCAATCGTTGTCTGTTCCTAGGATTAAAAAGGCCGCCCAGAAAGTAAGCTTCCAGACTGCCTTTTTGGTGGGAGCAAGAAAGCTCTATTTGGTATTAAGATCCTGTCGTGGCGCTTTGACGGCGGCTGTTCCGTAATTTTTTGATACGGTCATGGGCTTGAACGACCTTCTGCCGCTGTTCCTCGATTACGTCGCGAACGTTCGACGGAAAGGCGAATTTGGTAGCGTCCAAATATGCTTCCTTGGCATAGTCTTCGCCGCGTTCGCACTCGTTGAGTATGGCCTCCTCATCTCTGCCTGTAATGGCCGATTTGATGTCTATCCAGCCGCGATGGATAGCTCCGGAAATGCTGCCGCTCTGTTCGGGATCGCCTCCCAGTGAGCGAACTAGTCCTTGCAGAGTGCCGACAAATTCAGACCTTTGCTGTGAATATTCGTAAAAGATCGTTTTCAGTTCCGAATTCTCAACACCTTCGGCTGCATCCTTGAACCCGTTTTGACCGTCTTTGCAGATCTCGATAAGGCCGTTCAGCTTCGAAATTGAGTCCTCATTAGATGGAGTGTCTGGATGGGTCGTTCCCATTCCGGGCACTATCGGCGTTTTTGCTTCGTAATCGTTGATCATAATTTTGTTCCTCCATAATATTGCGAAAGCAGAAGATTGGATACTTCAGCTCAAATTTCTGCTTCTAATGGACTGTCAATTAGAAACGCATCGGTGTAATTCCTATGTTGTCCGTTACCAAGTTTAATAATAATATCGGTTCACGATTGTCTTTTATCACACAATACGCGGGCAGAAACTTATTGCGATCGTACGGACATTGGAAAATAGGTGTCAAGACCTCACAAGTTAGTGAAATAGCTGGCTCATTCGTTGTTTTACCAGGTACACAATAGCTTTTTTGTTTGCCGCGGCGACGAAGTTCGGACGGTTGAATGACTTACAATATTCATGACTTTGCAGCGGGAGATTCCGAATCAGGCCACACTAGACGCTATCGCCGATGATAGCGGTCTTGCGATCGCGGTCGTGGACAGCAATGGCATGGAACTATTCACGGCCAACGATAATTCCATCTGCAGGGCTCTTAATCCGACCGGCCAGCTCGTACGGGAATGCTCGGCCTTTTGTGGCTTGGCACTCGCGGAGATAAACGAGACTGGAGCGCGTGCTGAATACACATGCCATGCCGGTCTCGAGTGTCGTGCATCGGCCATGCATCAAGACGGAAACGCGATGGCGGTGATCGTCGGACGTGCATTCACTAACGCGGACAACTACCGAAATGTAACAGAACGGGCGATCTCGGGTGACTGGCAGGAGTATGCCCCCGCGAGCCTCTTCGAAAATGTATTACTCACTACGTCGACCAACTTAATTGAATCAACACTGGACCGAATAGAAGCCGAGGGAACGTCTGTAAGTGAAGAAGAGCTGGTATTGGAGTTGCCCCCGGTCTCAGGACTAGAAAAGTTGGTTGACGATTTCGGATCACAGACGAAAGCGAGTGCCCACGATGATGTCGCGTCGGGCCCGGCAGACATTCGAGTCGGGCCAGAAAAAGCGTCACCGACTTTTCCGGTGGATCCGTTAGCATTGCGTTGTTTCTTTTCTTCTATCCTAAGTAAGGATTATCTCCTTGCATGCGAAACGTTTCTAGAATTGATCGCCGCAAGCTACTTTTTCACTTCGCTGGTTTGGCTGGAACGAAAGGAGGGACGATTTACCAGTGTTGCGGCAGTTGGCCCCTTGAAGAACCGCCGTTTAATAATGAACCTATTGCCTGACGATGCCCGCCTTTCAGAGGCTGTGGCTTCGGAATACCCGGTTCGTCTGACCGAGGATTCCGGAGGCCTGCTTGACCAGGAACGCACCATGTATGTATTCCCGGTTCCGGTGGGTGATGATATTCTATCGGTTTTGACCGCATTGGGCTCCGTAGAGAATGACGACATACTTCATCATATCTCTCGACTCTGTTTAGCTGTCGGACCCCAAGTAGAGATCCTGAGGTTGCGCGGCGAGGTCGCTCAAAAGGATGCTCTCGCTAACGCGGTGAAACGTTTCAGTGATGGACTCAAAAATGTAGACTCAGAGGATCCGTGGTTGAGCATTACGCAGGTTGCGGCCGAGTTGATGCAGGCGGAGCGCGGCTCTTTACTTGTTCTAAATGAGCAGACCAACCAACTTGAAATAAAGGCCGCGGTGGGCGTTCGTGGGAACGTCTCCAGTGACGCCTCGCCGGGAAATCGTGTGGCGAGAACTATACTTGAACGTGGAAAACCTGCTGCGATCGCAAACGTGGATCACACCGGACTGCCGCCCTTTCCTGCAGAACGCGGCTATAAGACCCATTCGTTCCTAAGTGGCCCTATTTCACTAGCCGGTCGCAATTTAGCTGTTATCAATTTCACCGACAAGGCGAGTGGAGAGGCATTTGGAAAGGCCGAACTAGCTCTATTGGAGGAGATCGCTCCTCAGATCGCGGCCGCCATTGACCGGGCGATCCTAAAAGAAAAGGCGGGCGAATTTCAAAAGCTTTCAGTCACCGACTCGCTGACAGGACTGCTTAACCGCCGCTATATGGATGAGCGATTGCTGGAAGAGGTCAAGCGTTCCAGGCGGCACGGTTACCCGATGAGTTTTGTATTGCTCGATGTCGATAACTTCAAGACGTACAATGACCAGTTCGGACACCCGGCCGGCGACGACGCGTTGAAGATCCTGGCTCAGGTACTGCGAGACACTCTGCGGGGCGCGGACGTAGCAGCAAGATATGGAGGCGAAGAATTTGCAATTCTGCTTCCTCAGACAAATTCAGACGAGGCTAGCGTCATAGCGGAACGCCTCAGGGCAAATGTCGAAGCTGCGACCTTTCCATATCGTGCCGTCACAATAAGCGTAGGTGTCGCGACGTGCTACAGCGATCTGTGTACGAATGCCGGACTGATCTTGGCATCTGACAACGCCCTTTACAAGGCCAAAGACGGCGGCCGAAACCGCGTGTATATCCACGGCGAAATTCAGCCCGACGCTTGATTCCCATGAGTGACGAAAAGGCCGTAAATATCCTCGCCACGATCCACCCCGATCAGTTCGTTTGCCGGGAGGAGGAACTCGCTCGACTATGGACACATGCTCATAACAAGAATCCGGTGGGCTTCAGCTTATTGTCCGCTCCGGGAGCGGGAACGACCGAGTTGCTTTTGCAGACGTTTGATGAGCTGTTTAGGGGATTTGGCGATATTATTCCAATCTATTTGGAAATGAAATACAGTGATCTGAAACCAGGCGAGGCAGCCCGGCGGCTACTGCTGGATTTCTTCACACAGTTGATCGCTTTTCGACTCCGGGATGCTTCACTCATGAATTTCACACCGGATCTCCAAGAGCTGATCGAACTCACCCCAGAAAGCGACCGCGACTGGATACCGAGGATCCTGGAGAACGCTCACACCAAAATCGATTCGGACGTCGAGCAGTCGAACCTTCGCAGTTTACTAAGCTTTCCTGCTCGTGCAGCTGCGCACGGTCAGCGCGTTTTCTTTATGCTGGACCACATTCACTATGCAGGTATGATGACCGATGGTGATGCATTCGTCGCCACCATTCGAGAGATGTGCGTCCGTTCGGATATTCCTCATGTCTTTGCCGGTCCGCGACGATTTCTCAATGAAATGCCCGCGACAGAATCCATGCTCCTAAATCGGTTTGATTTTCGGGAGTCAGGCGCAGTCGCCGAGGTCATGGCGTCCAGATTCGATGTTGGACTAAACGAACAGACTCGCGACCTCATTGGTGTTCAAGTGGGCGGCAATTTGAAATACATGAGCTCACTCTTTTCTGCGGCGGCTGACAGACGCGAAGATTTTGATAGCTTTCGCTCGGTAGAACGAGTCTATGCAGAAGGAATCTTCGGGGGCCGAATATCAAGATCTTTTGACTCGATACTGAGGCTCATTTTTTCCGACGCCGAACGTACTACTGTCATCGGTTTGTTGCTCGACGGGTTGAATTCAGTTACCAGCAGGATTCCAATCGCAAACTGGCGTGATCTGCTGAAGGAGAAAGCAGTCCGTTTCGAGTCAGGCATGCAGTTCCTCAATTCAAATGAATTTGTAAACGTTAGCGCGGGGTTTGTGAGCAGCGAAATCGCAGATCGCGTACTTTCTGACTACATAATCGGCGCCGCGCGCCTTGAGATAGCCGGGGAATCTCGAGCCCTCGTAGTTGGCGAATCCATGACCGCGTATTTGAAACGTGCGCCGCAACTTCTCGGACGCATTTATCGCCATACAGCAGCCGTAGGGCTTAAGGATCTATTAAACGAGTTCAATTGCCAGGAAATCGCCGCAGGATCCATTGACTTCCAAAGGTTTAAAGACCAACTCAAAGGACTTCGCGACGCCGATGTCCAAACGGCTCTAGATGCTTCGGTCGACCGGATCAACCTGCCCCTGATCGTGTTTACCGCATCCACCGCTGCCTTCTACCCCCGAATCGCTGAACTTATCGACGACGACCACTCGGCAATCGGGCTCGGATTCGTAGAAAGTAATTATCACAACGAAATCGTATGGTTAACCGCGGAACTCGAATGCAAACTAGAAGCGGATCGCGAATTGACGGAATTCTGGTGCGATAGGCTCGAGATGGTCGCAATTTCGTGCGGCTTTCGCGAATAC
The DNA here is from genome assembly GCA_040005135.1 of Acidobacteriota bacterium. Taxonomy (GTDB): domain Bacteria; phylum Acidobacteriota; class Blastocatellia; order Pyrinomonadales; family Pyrinomonadaceae; genus OLB17. The sequence goes on from JBDTZO010000010.1 coordinate 29,387, forward strand.
AAGATCTGGCTGATCGCTCCGGAAGGTTTTTCTGACGAAGCAATCGAAGTCCTTCGGAAACGAAACGCATACGGTTCCTGTCGACGACAGGTCGAGCTGCTTTCGCGGCAGTTGAAGGGCGGAGCCGACGAATCTCTGAAATATGCCGTCGAGGAGTATGAAATCATCGTACCGATGGATCACGACACGGAAATGATCGCCGCGCATACGGTTGAAGAAATCGCGCGCAAGCATAACTTTCCGCCTAAAATGATCAACCAGATCAAAACGGCTCTCGTGGAGGCATGTATCAACGCTGCAGAACATTCGCTGAGTCCTGATCGGCGGATTTTTCAGAAATTTGCGGTTTCGGATGACAGGATCACGGTCACGGTGTCCAATCGCGGAATTCGATTACTAGATAAGACTGCGGAGGAGGCCGTGCCTGTCGAGAGTCGTCGCGGATGGGGGCTAAGGCTGATGAGGGGTTTGATGGATGAAGTCAAGATCGAAAACGTCGACGACGGCACGCGTATTTCCATGGTCAAGTATCTTCGTGACGCACAGGTTCGAGAATAACAATTGAGCGAATGAAAGGCGGCTTTATCAATTTACCGCTTGTTTTTCGCGGCAAATACGACGAAAATCTCGCCGTATGCCTGCACAGCCAAACGACAGCCATTCCCTAATTACGGAGCTCTTAAAGCACCCTGCAGCTCTTGCTTTGATAACTATCGCAATGTCACTCGCGGCCACGACCCTCCACTTGGAAGGACGAAGCCTTTGGTGCCCCGCTGGGGATCTTTCGCTTTGGTCTTGGAATATTTGGTCCCAGCACAATTCGCAGCACGTAATTGACCCTTATTCGTGCACCCATGTTCTTCATGGCGTACTCGAATTTTGGATCATCGGATTAGTATTCAGACGAATACCGCTAACTTGGCGCCTGTTTATTGCGGTGTTGATCGAAAGCTCATGGGAAATCGCGGAGAACTCGACCTTCGTTATCGAGCGATATCGAGCGGCGACCATATCCCTAAGTTACTTTGGCGATTCGATCGTCAATTCGATTTCGGATATTTTGTTTTGTACAGGAGGATTTCTGATCGCTTACGAGCTTAAGTTTTGGAGATCCGTAGCTTTATTTTTGACCACCGAGGCCGTTTTGACGTGGTGGATCCACGATAGTCTGCTGATCAATATAATAATGCTGATTTATCCGATCGAAGCGATAAAAGTATGGCAAATGAACGTCTAGCGTTCGCCCCTTGCCGCCTCCACTTGAGTTTCAAGGTCCACTGACAATTTGCGCGATCCCGGCTGATCAAACGTTTCGATCCAACGAACGGCTTCGTCAAGAATTCTCAATTGATATTCTCGCCAGCCCGGCTTGCCCGATACACAGCCGAATTCGCCGTTGTAGTACGCCGTCCGTGGTGGACGGACGAGGTCTGTGTACTTCGGCGATGTCGAAATGGTCATTGTGGGTATTCCACTCATCTCAACCACCCTTGCTATGATCCCCAATGTCTGATGACAGAGCCTACTTGCTGGAACAAATAGAGCAGCCTTGACGTCGTATCGATGTAGCCTTTCGGCGATCGCCGGAGCTAACTCAGTTGCAACGCGACTTGCATTTGGAATGAAGCTGCTAACGCTCCACCAAACGCCGCTTAAGCCGCCGATCACAGCGTTTTCCTGGTATTCCGTAAGTCTGTCCACTGGGATCTGCGAGTTGCGGTCCTGAAGTACGTCGGAGGTGTTGTAGCCTTTGGCAACGTATCGAAGATCCGATTCTTCGACTTCCACCGGAATTTCGCGATAACTGAGATCGCCGTCTTTCGCTTCGAGGTCGAAAGGTTCAGTCCCATCAATATATCCACCCGCAGAGGATATCAGACCAAGATTAAGCATGGGCAAGGCCCTTTTCATTGGGGTGAACGGAGCGTGTATGTTTCGCACGAAAGGGTACCCGGCAAGTTCCTCGTTTGTGTTCCAGCGGGAAAAACGGCGGGAGAATTCAGCATTATTTTCGATCGGTTCCATAATTGTCAGACCTTAAATTCCTGAGAAAAATCGTAAACGTCACTTTTAGTGTCTTTTACCGTCACAAACTTTCGATTCGAAATAATAAAGAAGACGAGCACAGCCGCGGCCATTCCGACAAACAGGACCCATACAGAGTACTCGTGTAGATTATTGAATTGAATTCTAAGCGGATCATTAGCCGCGACCTCATCGATAGGTTTACCCATTTGAGCACGCGAGGATGAAAGCCAGAACCCAATTAGAAATTGCCCCACCGCACACGCTGCAGCCACGACCATTAACAGTATACGTTCGGTCCACAGCCACCATTTGCTAACACGCGAAGTTCCAACGAGCGACATCAAGATCAGAAGTACAGCGATACCAATGCCAGCGTACTCCAATATCGCCAAAGTACGGTTTACGATGAGTCCGGCCATCTCGCGGGCCGGAAGTACCGAAAAGGCGCTTTGGGCGACGGCGATAAAAAAACAGGATGCACCAAGCCAGATCCCCAGCAGCAAGAGTCGAATGTCAGAAAAAAACTTCATAAGGACTTGCTCAGCGCCCGCTTATTATCTAGTTTTTCGACAAAAAGGGCAAAAATGATGTTGCCCATCACAATTTTATCCGGCTCGACTTGCTCGCAAGTTGTTTTAACGCAGAAAATATAAATCGCGGATTGAGCGTTATATATCGTCGCCACAGCCTCCTGGGTTCGAGGGTCAATCGATATAACCACTCCAACCCAAGTCGCCCCAGCCACTGCGGGCTTTCGCGAATGCTGCCTGCATAGAAATCGAACGCTGCCCCTACCCCAATCATTACGCATCCTAAGCTATTCCGATGTTGTTCCATCCAGATCTCTTGCTTTGGACAGCCTAGTCCAACAAAAAGAACATCAATATCTGCTGCCTTGATCGCTCGAATTACTTCTTCGTCCTCTGTGTCCGTTAGAGGTCGGAATGGTGGCGAATACGTGTAGTCCAACCTTATTCGAGGGAAGTCTCGCAACGCCCGTTGTCTTATCCGGTCGATTACAGATGATCTTCCACCGAAAAAGCCAAGTGCGATCCCATTCTCTGCGGCCCATGAAAGTACTCCGACCATCAGGTCATTCCCTCGAACTCGTGTCGCGTCCGGGCGTCCTTGCAACTTTTGCATCCAAACAAGCGGCATTCCATCTGGGACAACGAGCGCCGCGGAATTTACCGTTCGACGAAAGTCCGGACTATCGTGAGCTTCCATCACCATGTGAACGTTTGCCAAACAGACGTACGCACCACCGTCTGAGCAAAGTTTCGCAATGCTCACGATAACTCGATCGAGATCCACAACGTTTACGTCGAGATCAATGATGGGCACCGAGTCGGCTCGATCTATTGTTACCGACTGGGCCGCCGATGATCTAGAATTCTTCATGGCGATTGAATCGTCTAATATTAAGAAGAAATTTCCGCATCACAAGTCCAATCGTAGTAACCTCACCAAACACTTTCGCGGCACGATGATAAGTCTTTATCGTATTAAAAAAGTTAGGAAGTCGCGAAAGCGCGTAACCAAGGCGGAACCGGTTGGCCCCCGAATAATTGGCACCGTGCTGACGGTATAGGATCGTAGCCTCACGAATAAAGTCGATTCGCCCGCATTTAGCTGCGTTGACTGCGATCCAGTGATCGTGCGGCATATCCGGAAGCATATAAGGCAATCCGGCTTTAAGAGCACTCGCATTTCCCATCATCGCACATCCCAAAACCACATTTTGTGCCAGTAGCGACCGCCAATTTCGAGAAATGTTGGGATCGAATTGCTGATAATGCCATAACGAAGAAGCCACCACGTGCAAATTACGATCGGTGATACTGAGGTCACTGAACACTACGATCGGTATGTCGGGTCCCATCTCGATCTCGATCTTTGTCATCTGTACGAGGAGCCTGGAAATCTTGTCCCGGCCCCAGACATCGTCCTGGTCGGCAAAAAGAAAGTACGGACTGTCGGAAATTTCAGCAATCGCCATAAATGAAGAGAAAGCGCCTAGATTGCCGCGATTGTCATCAAAAACTGCTACCCGTTCGTCCCGTTTAGCATAATCCCGCAATATTTCGACTGTCCGGTCGTTGGAACCGTCATCCCGTGCGATTACCCTTATTTCGGCGTAAGCCTGATTGAGGATCGAATCTAGTTGCGACGCCAGATATTCTTCGCCGTTGTAAGTAGACAATAAGATATCGATCATTAAAATTGCTCGCGAAATTGCCGAGGACTGTAAGGACAAGATAATACAGTGCAGGTCTTGAAAAAGCCATGATCTCATTGCAGCGGCGCACCGGACTAAGGAATTTCACATTCTTAAATGCTAATATTCCCTTTACGATTCAAATTGTCTAATGAAAATTTCGGTGTCCTTATGCACATACAACGGTTCACGGTTTCTCCGCGAACAGCTTGAAAGTATAGCCAGCCAGAGCAGGTTGCCCGACGAGATCGTGATCGTGGACGACGACTCGTCGGACGATACTGGAAAAATTGCTTTTGATTTTGCCAAAAAGTCTGTAGTCCCGGTCACTATCCATATCAACGAGACGAATTTAGGATCTACCAGGAATTTCGAAAAGGCGATCGAACTATGCAGCGGTGACGTAATCGCCCTTTGTGATCAGGACGATGTATGGCTCCCTCAGAAACTTACGCGAATGGAACATGAGTTCGCCTCCGATCCAAGGGTGGGCCTAGTCTTTTCAAACGCTTACTTAGTTGACGAAAATCTGAAGCATCTCCGTAGAGATCTTTGGAGAGAGACGTTTCGTTCTCGAGACCGATCGCGTTTTAGCAGGGGAGACGCCGCTGACGTCCTGCTCCAATACAACGTTGTGACTGGGGCGACTCTTGCTTTTCGGGCAGAATTAAGATCTCTGATCTTGCCTATGCCGATTCTTCGCGGGCTTATTCACGACGGATGGATCGCCCTTATCGCGGCTATCTCATCCAGAATAGTCGCTTTACCCGAAAAACTGGTGAAATATAGGCAGCATTCGAGCCAGCAGCTGGGAGCCGGTCTTTCGCGATGGCAGATCTCGCGTGTCGAGCGATGTAATTTAACTATAGTGGACCGCAAAATTGCTATTGCACGACTCAACGATTTTCGTAAGATTTTTGATTTTGGATTTCTCGAGTTAGTAGAAGCCATGGCTCGCACGCCAGAGTGCGTGCCTGACGTGGATGAAATAAATCGGATGCTCGAAGAGGCGGAGACACGCATCGAGAGTCATATCGCACATCTATCGGCTCGCGCTAAACTTTCGGGGTCGCGGGCGCTTCGTGTGCCGCAAGTGTTAGGCGAAATAAATACCGGGCGTTACGGTGAATATTCCCGGGGATTGCAAAGTGCTTTACTCGACCTTGTCTACAAATAGCTTATGGCCGGCCATTTCAAGAAAGCGATCACGCTGCTCAAAACCGATAGTTTCGAAACACTACGTGGAAAACTCGGCAAAAGGTATCGACAGTTTCGCGAGCGAGGTCACTATGAACGATGGATAATGCAACATGAGGCACGGACCTACGCGGATCTTGCAGCTGCAAAGAACATGGCCAATAAATTTGAGTTGCGACCTCTCATTTCTATCCTAATGCCAGTCTATAATAGCGAGGAACGGTATTTGAGGGCTGCGATCGATTCAGTGAAAAAACAGGTATATGATTCGTGGGAACTTTGCATAGCTGATGACCACTCTACTGATCCCCAGGTTCGGAAAGTCTTAGCGGAATACTCCTCATCCGATCGACGCATCAAGGTCGCGTTCCGCGATTCCAACGGTCATATTTCCGCCGCTTCAAACACGGCTTTGACGCTTGTTTCCGGCGATTTTACGGCATTAATGGATCACGACGATGAGCTTTCGCCGCTTGCTTTGTACTTCGTCGCAAAAGAGATAAACGATTATCCTAAGGCCTCGTTAATTTACAGCGACGAAGATAAGATCGACGGGCAAGGTTCGAGATCCGCACCCTTTTTCAAACCTGATTGGAATCCCGAACTATTGCTTGGGGTCAACTACGTTAACCATTTAACGGTATATCGCACGGGTCTTTTGCGACAGTGTGGCGCGTTTCGAATTGGATACGAAGGCAGCCAGGACTACGACCTCTTGCTGAGGGTAAGCGAGTATTGTTCGCCAGAAAACATTCGGCACATACCGCGAGTTCTTTACCACTGGCGGGCGATCCCTGGTTCAGTGGCATTCGCTTCGGACGAGAAGCCATACGCCCATGATCGTGCTAGAGAGGCCATCAGTGGACACCTAGAGCGTGGAAATGTCGATGCGAGAGTCAGTCGGGGAATCGGCCAATTGCACAGAATCCACTATCGAATCCCCGAGCCCAATCCGAAAGTTTCGGTGATCCTTTTGGGAGAAGGTCAGATGGTGGGAATGGAGAAGCTTTTGGAAGCGGGAGGCCATTTTGCTCATGAAATACTCAGAACCTCATCCCGCGAGACTTCGAAAAGTGTAAATAACCCTGCTACGAATACGGTCAGCGCTTTTCAAAGTCCCGGTTTCAACCTTGCGGCTAGAAATGCGACCGGTTCGATACTCTGTTTTCTCGATCTGCAAATTGATAGAGCCTCGGATAACTGGTTGAAGACTCTGATCGGCCATGCATTGCAAAGCGAAACCGGAGCCGTTGGCCCGTTGATCGTCGACAAACGCGGGCGCGTCATGCACGCTGGATATGTCTTCATTCCAGGAAAAGGCATCGTAAGCGCATTTCGACAAGCTTCTGTTAAACCAAAGGGCCGTGCCATCCGCCTCGATCTCGCTCAAAATGTTTCTGCCGTTTCGGCCAACTGTTTAGTGATCGCCAAAGACAAATTTGATAGTGTAAACGGATTTGATGAGGAGATATCGGGAGCAGAAAACGCCGCTGTCGATCTATGCCTTCGGCTTGCTGAGACGGGGTTGAGAACCGTCTGGACTCCCCATTCCACACTCACGTTGTCTTCGGGCCCGAGTGTAACAGAATCTATGGCAATCTTTGAGCTTCAGTCTCGCTGGCCTTCCTATTTCTGCAGGGATCCATACTATAATCCTAATTTATCTCAGCAAGAAGCCGATTATTCGCTGGGCGATGCTCCCCAGCTCGAGAAATTCTAAAATAGTAAGTCGCGGCCAACATCGTTTCAATTTGACATTTCATTTGTGAACGCCGAACCCATAGCAATTCAGCCGAAAAGGCCCGTCCCCCAGAAAAACCGTGTGCCGACGTGGGTAATGCCCACGATAATCGTCATCGTCGTGTTTGTCGACGCATTTCTGGCCGGAGCTAGCTTTTTAGCAGCGTTCTGGTTGAGACACGGACAGCCCATCCTATCCAACACCACTTGGACTTGGTCGAGAGACTTCATGCCTTATGCCGGAGTACTCTTCTTTGCAATTCCGATTCGACTCGCAATGCTATTTTATCAAAGGATATATCGGTATTACGGAGCTTTTTCTTATTCAGAGGAGGTTGCTCGACTTCTTAAGGCAGTAGCGGTGTCCTCTTTGCTCATCGTGGCATGGGCATTCCTATTTCGAGGCGGCTTTACTTTTCGCGAGTTTTCCTATTCGCGCAGCATCTTTTTGGTTGACTTCGGGATCTCGCTTGCGGTATTCAGTGCGTTTCACTTACTACTTCGGGCGGCGCAGACGTTCTTCCGCAACCGCGATATCAATTTGATCCCAACTCTCGTTGTGGGCAGAGACAGTGAGGTTAGCCAGACCGTAACAGAACTCAGCGAGCGCCGCTATCTCGGGTATCGAGTCATCGGGGTTGTCCGGCCAGACGATGAAAGCAGTGCGGAGTCTCTAATGATAGAGAATAAAGACGGATTTCCTGTACTCGGGCGAATCTCAGAGATCTCTCGCATAATCACAGAGTATCAGATTCAAGAGGTGATAATTACCGATACCAGCATCGAGGGCGAAAAGTTGTTCGAAGCAATGATGGGCATCGGTCGACGCCAGCGAGTCGAGTTCCGTTTTGCACCAAGTCTTTTTAATATGCTTCCGCAAAAGACCAGCGTCGAGCAGATCGGTGTGCTGCCAATGGTTCGACTATTTCGTGAGCCGCTCGGTGAGGGTCAAAGACTTATAAAGCGTATCTCAGACCTAGTTTTTGCGACTATTGCGATTGTGCTTACCTTCCCACTTTGGCTTTCGGCGGCATTGGCAGTTAGATTTGGCTCTGCTGGCCCGGTCTTGTTCAAGCAGGAACGGGTGGGAATGGACGGCCGTGTTTTCCTATGCTACAAGTTTCGCACGATGAATGCCGACGCGGACGAAAAGCTTCATCGGGACGCATATCGCAAAAATATCGAGGGCGGCAATGATGCAAATGTTGGCGACGACATCCAACGAATTTTTGGTAAGGTCAAGGACGACCCGCGGATTACCGGTGTCGGTAAATTTTTGCGGCGCACTAGCATTGATGAGTTGCCGCAGCTATTGAACGTGTTTCGGGGGGAAATGAGTATTGTCGGCCCTCGGCCTCCGATCCCATACGAGGTCCATAATTACGACATTTGGCATCGTAAACGATTAGACATGAAGCCTGGCATCACGGGACTATGGCAGGTCTCAGGCCGCAATCGGCTTACGTTTGAAGAAATGGTTCGTGCTGATCTCTACTATATTGAGAATTGGTCACTACTCCTTGATCTAAGAATTCTTGTCCTGACAATGCCAGCGATCCTAAGCGGTGACGGAGCCGGATGAATATTTCTGATGCACTAAGCCTGGCCTCAATCGTCTTTGCGGAAAATGAAATTTCAAACGCGCACCGCGAGTCCGCGTCGCTCCTCTGCTTTATTCTGAATACAGATCGGACATTTTTAATTGCCCATTCAGAATACGAACTCTCTGTTGAGGAGCAGTCTCGCTACATCGCGGTCGTCCATCGGAGGGCGAAGAGAGAACCATTCCAGTATATCGTCGGGACACAAGAATTCTTTGGCCTGAATTTTAAGGTATCGAACGATGTGCTGATCCCGCGTCCCGAAACGGAGGTTCTGGTAACGAAGGTGATCGATCGGTTTCAACATTGCGAAACACTTGAGTTTCTGGAAATCGGCGTAGGATCAGGCTGCATAACTATCTCGGTCCTAAAGAACATCAGCACCGCGAGCGCGGTTGCGACCGATATCTCGGGGGCCGCGATCGCAATTGCGAAACAAAACGCTGTAAAGCACGCGGTCGAAAACCGAGTCAAGTTTCTGGCCGGCGACCTTTTTTCGCCGATCAAAGCCGTTCGCTTCGATGCAATCCTTTCTAATCCGCCATATGTGCCCGCCCGGGATATCCCACGGTTGCAGCCGGAAGTGCGAGACCACGAACCATACTCGGCTCTCACTGACGGTAGCAGCGGCATTGAACTGATAGAGCAGATCGTTCTCACTTCTCCAAAATATTTGAGACGTCGGGGGTTCATTGCTATCGAGATAGGTTTCAATCAGGCTGACGCCGTAAAGTGCATGTTCGATCCGTCGATTTGGGAAAACGTAAAGGTCATTCCAGATCTGCGTGGCATCGACCGAGTCTTTATCGCTAATCTTGGATAAACGGACTTGTGTTTGATTTCACGCGCAAACACTGAACCTAGTTCCCCGATCACCCTTAAATTAGCTTGCCTTTAGCTAATAGTGAGGTTAAGATTGGGGTAATTTCCACGCGAAATGGGAAACTGTTCGACGAGTTTCCGTCTATTTGGAAGCGTTGAATTTCGTTGGAAAAAAATAGTTCGACGGTATAGCCGTCGGAGCTCCCAAGGTCGTAATTATTCTTCATCCTCGGAGGTGATCTCTGTGAAAGGTATGCTCAACGGTCTTTTAGCGGCAGTCAGTCTGATAGTCGCGGCAGGTTCGTTTTATTATTACACCCAGAGTGGGGACAATAAACTCTATCTGGTTTCATCGATCGTATTCTTGATTATCGGTCTTGCTCTGGGAGGGCTCTTTCTTTCAAGTCGGGTCAACAAGACTGAAGACATTCATATCACCGAATAGTTATCGGTGAGATGCGATTCCGCTTTCCGTATGCTGCTCGGCGAGCCTTTTTAGCGTGCAGTGCCCCTGAGAGTCAGGCTTGTGTGTGCCATATCGCAAATTCTTGATTTTGCGGGTTTTGTCTGCAATGTTGACAAAAAGGTAAGGATTTATAATCCTTATATCTTAGAGCCATGTGCGGCTCAGTTTCAAAGATGCCAAAGATTGCAGATATACAGGAAACACCGAATCCCAACGCCGTCAAATTTATCTTGAAAGAACCGGTGTCCCATGGTACGTCCCACTCATTCAAGACGATTGGCGACGCGGCCGGTGACGATCTGGCGAGTTCGATTTTCGAGGTGGGAAACGTGGTGTCCATTTTTTACATGGACAAGATGTTGACTGTAGAAAAGACTGATGATTCGGAATGGGACGAGATCCTGCCTGAATTAGCTGTACCGATCCGTGCAGCTGCGAGCGTCGCTTCTACGAACGGAAACGGAAAGTCGGCCGCTGCCGTCGTTGGCGGATCGATCGCTGCGGCCGCGAGCGATGACCCTGTTCTTGGTGAAATCAACGCGCTGCTCGATGAGCGAATTCGGCCTTATCTTGCTGGAGATGGTGGGTGGCTGGAAGTATTAGAACTAACGGATAAAACCCTCAAGATCCGATATGAAGGAGCGTGTGGCAGTTGCCCAAGCTCGCTCACCGGAACTCTCATGGCGATTGAGAACATGATCAGAGAAGAGATCGACCCGGAAATTAACGTTATTGCCAGTTAATGTTTTGGCTAACCGACCGACACGTCCGAGTGACGGTATTTCGTTGATTCAAAAAGAAAATCTTGACTTCCCGCACCTTAATCGTTAATAATTCGATTGGTGACGATTTGTGCCGATCGTCGTCCCGTCCACATAGATTTATTTCTACCCATTTCTACCGGCCCGAATCATACCGAAAGTAATTCCGTTTTTTTGAATAGTTCAATGGAGGAGAGACGAAGTGAATAGCGAAGAACTTGAACAAAGTTTGAGAGCTGAATTCGAGAGTTATCTCAAAGGGGTCTTGGCGAAAATGCGCGAGGACGTCACCGAATTTCAGAAACAGATAGAATCCGAAGTCGAAAAACATCGATCTCAAATCAGCGATGCCTTTCGGTCGTTTTCCGACCGTTTGGATAACGTTCCGGACTTCGAGGGCGGATTCAGGGAATCTGTGATCGAGCATTTGCGCCTGGCTCGGGACGAAGGAGCTCAGATAACCGCGACCGCTATGGCCGAGGCGGAGGATCTCGAGAGAGCCTCAGCGCCGGCAGCATTTGATCTAAATGAGATCAAAGAAGCTCTCAACGATATCAGCTCTAAAGATACCCAGTCCTCCATACTGAAGTCACTGATCGAGCATGCCTCAAAATACACACATCGTGGTGCATTTTTTATCATCAAAAATGAACACTTTGCGGGATGGAAGGTTTTTGGCAAGGAGGCGGGCAATGGTGAAACGGCAATTCGCGATATACATTTTCCGATAGCATCCGATTCGATCTTAGGAGCTGCGGTTCGATCTCTCGACACAGTGGAAGCTTCGTTTGGAACCTACGAAAGCGACTCGATCTTCCTAGATCCGATTCATTTCGGCCAGCCCGATCGGATGTATGCGATCCCGCTGATCGCCCGAGGACACGGAGTCGCTGTCCTTTACAGCGACTATGGTCACGAAGGCGTCACGGTAAATACCGACGCATTGGAGATGCTTGTAAAGGTCGCCGGTTTAACAGTAGAGCTGCTTGCATCGGCGAAAGCTGCACAAACCGAAGCTTTACCGCCCACTGCGCCACCAGAACCAGCCGAAAGCTCTTTTACGACCGATTCGGCAGATTCGTTCGACAGTCTGCAGCCGGTACAGGAAATCGGTGCCGACGAACACGCTCACGTCGATGAGCCGTCAAGCTCACACGGGGAGACGGCAGATGAAACAGTCACAGAACTGCACTCGAACGAATCCCAAGAGCCCGCCGACTGGCGTTCGGGTGTCGAAGACCCGCAACTGACGCAGTCAGGCCATGGTGATGTCGAACCTCACGTGCCGACAGATGAGCAATTTGCTTCATTTGATGAGGCCGTGAACGAGACGCCTGTAAGTGACTTCGATTTTCAGTCTCAATTCGATCTCGCTCCGGAATATGCTTCCGAAAGCTCGACCGATGAAACAAAAGTCTCGGCTAACGACGAGGGCTTTCAGGGATTCGTCAGCGAGCCCGTAACCGAAACGATCTCTGAACTCGAGCGTTTTGAAGTGCCCACGAATGAGGGCTCTTTCCCAGAGACCGATGCGCACAACCCGTTGTCTGAGCCGATCTCGTTGGAAAAGGAAAATGATCGGACCGTGGAAGCCACCGACGCCGACATGGTGTTCGAGGATGAGTCCTCGAAATCGCATGATATTCTCGATGAGCCTCACTTAGAGGACGAGCCTGCTTCCCACTTACAGGATCTTATCGAGCCGGAACCTTTTGATCACGTTCCGTCCTCTGAGGCAACCGCTTTCGATTCCAACTCGTTTGATAGTCCGGTCGCTCACTTCGAAACGACCTTACCGCCAAATGGAGGCTATTCGCCTGTGGGAACGCCCGTTCTTGAGGCGCCGCCCCGTCCAGCCGCGACACGACTAAGTGATCGGAATGTTGATCTGCCGATCGAGGTTGCAGAGGACGAACGGCGACTTCATAATGACGCTCGCCGCTTTGCCCGCCTTCTCGTCTCAGAGATCAAACTCTACAACGAGAAAAAAGTTCAAGAGGGCCGCGAGTCTAGCGACTTATATGAACGTCTACGCGAAGCTATCGATCGATCGCGTGACATGTACGATAAGCGGGTCCAGCCGCCCGTCGCCTCGAAATTCGACTATTTCCATTATGAGCTCGTCAATTCCCTGGCTGAAGGAAACGAGTCCCGGCTCGGAAAGAGTTACAAAGGAGCCAGCATTTAAGTTTTTAAAGATCTTCAAGATAAGAGGCCGCGTGATCGATCACGCGGCCTTTTCGTTGTGAACGATCTGGTTAGGGCTGAGGTGTCCGCTCTGATTCGAGAACAGGACGCGTAGGCCCCGGATTGTCGGGCGATGTGTGTCTGTGGATAACTTTCCAGTCCTTCCCTACCAGCTCGAATACGAGCGTCATTCGTCCTGACGCGTTCTCGAGTTTTCCATCATATTCCTGACGCTGCGTCCATTTGCATGTTACATAAGCGCTGGTCTTACCGAGCATTTCCACTCGCAAGCCGGTGATATCGAGCGTCACGTTGGTTGATTTGGCGTACGACGCAGAGACATTCGCTTTGATATTATCCCAACCGATCGTCGCGGTCCCGTTGTTGTTGAATATCAGGATGCGGTCGTTCTTATCGTAGGCGCTCATGACCTTATCGACGTCGACCTGTTTTATCCCTTCGATCAGTCGGTCGAAGGCGGCCCGCACGCTCTTTGACGGATCCGTTTTGGCAGCCGCCGACTTTTGTCCAAACGACGAAGCCGCGAGGGTGAGTATCGCAAATGCAAGTATTGCTGTTCTTTTCATAATCAATTCTCCTGAAGATCGCTTCATCCCCAACCAGGCGATCTACGAACCAGGGATGAAAACCGTCCGGTTGATAGCCGACGGATTGCCAACGACAACGAAGCGAAGGTTCTTCATGTATTTTTTGGCCACGTTTTGAACGTCGCCCGCCTTGACCTGTTTGATATGAGCGAGATATTCAAAGGCATTTCGCCAGCCGCCGCCGAGCATTTCGTAACGTGCGAGTTCGGCGGCCTGGGCCGCGTTCGTCTCCTCGCCGAGAAAGTACGTCGTCAAAAACTGGCCGGACACACCCGAAATATCCTGTTCTTCGACCGGCACCGACTTGAGCTTCTCTATCTCCTGCAGCATCAGAGAGACGGCCTGATTTGCGTCCACGGCGGTGACGTAAATATTGCCGGTGTTGGCACCTCGTTCGGACATTTCGGCGTTCGGAGCGTAAGAAAGATTTCTTTTGACGCGGACTTCCTCGAATACACGGTCGCGAAGCAAGGTTGTCGCGACGCGCATTGCGTAGTAATCCGGATTGTTTAGCGAAGGGGCGTTAAACAGCCCCTCGACATAGTTCGTCGGCAGGCTGCGGGTGGTCACATCCAGTGTCGGTTTCGAGAAATCCAGACCCGTGAACGCAGCGTCCTTATAGTTGCCGCGCGGCAGCTTACCGAACGAATCGGCGATCCTCTGCTTCAGCAGCTCCGGGTTCAGGTCGCCGACAATGACGAGCAGCAATCGCGAAGTCTGCATCAAATTCTTGTGATACGCCTTTAGATCGTCTGCCTTAAAACGGCTGATGTTCTCGATCGTTCCATCCGGGTCGTTCGCGTAGGGCGTATTCACGTTTATCGTTTTTTCGATCATCGCCTGCAAAAATCCGTCCGGATCGTCCTCTTGGCCCTTTAGTGCGCTAAGGATCTTGTCGCGGGTCAGGTCGACATCCGTTTGGGCAAATGCCGGGTTGATGGCGATGTCGGTGAACAGCTCCCACGAACGGTCAAAATTTTGCCTTGTCGAGGCCAGCGAAAGCACGCTGAAATCGTAGTTCGATCCCGAACCGATCGAGCTTCCGGTGCGTGCAAGTTCGCGTCTGAGCACGGCTTTGGGAAATTTCACGCTTCCCTCGGTGGCAGCGTTCAACGCAAAGCTCTCGATGCCTGCTGACTGCGGCGTCAAATTTCGCGAGCCGCCGCGGATGAAAAGGCCGGCGGACACCGTCTGGCTGTTCGGCCGCTTTTTGATGAGGACCTTGAGGCCGTTAACGTCAAACTCGGTGACCAGTGCGGCCTGCGCCGCGGGGTTGGTTCCCGTCTGTCCAAAGCTGAGCGACGCTACGCCGAGGATCAATGTCAGCAAGCCAAATATGCCGTTTGCCAAACACCGGCGATTGATTAATTTCATATTGATAATTCTCTTACTTTCCAATTAGGTCATCGGCTGTCAGCTTGGCCTGGGCTTGTGCGTCGTGCGAGATCAGGGCGACGCCGATGTGCGGCTTGCCCTGAACGTATGTGCGAATGTAACGGTTGGTGTCGTCACGCGTAACAGCATTCAGGTTCTTTTGGTAGCCGCGAAAATAATCGATGCCGGTCGAGCTCCACCAAAAGCTCAAAGTGTGTGCATATTCGCTCAGCTTTTCGCGGTCGAATAGGTCGCGGGCCGATAGTATCGTTTTGGCGTTCTCGAGCTCGGCGTCGGTAAAATATCCCGGCTTGTCGAATTGAGCTATCTCCGCATAAACGGCGGCCATCGCGGCCTTGGCCTTTTCGGGCGTCGTTGCGATCGTGAGCTGTATCGGTCCGACATTTCGCTGTGTGTAGTAGCCAAAATCGGCGCCTACCGTCAGGCCCGAATCGACGAGGTCACGCTGAAATTTCGAATCCGGCTGCGTGATAATGTACGAAAAAACGTCCGCTGCGTAGGTCGCGGCATCGTCCTTACCGATCGAAGGCCCATGCCACCCAACGGTCACGAGCACGTTCTGGACGGGCTGCTCAACGATGTATCCATTGCTTTTGGCAAGTGGCGGATGTTCGACGAGCGGAAATTCCTTAAATGGGTCGACCGCACGCCGCGGCCAATCGCCAAAGTATTGTTCGACGAACTTAAAGACCTCGTCCGGCTTAACATCGCCCGTGATGACGAGCGCCGAATTGTTGGGCACATAATAGCGGCCCTGGATCAGACGCATTTTGTCGGTCGTGGCCGTCGCGACGGTCTCGCGGGTGCCGAGCGGCTGTTTGCGGGTCGGATATTTGGAAAATAGCTTTTCGTTTAGCGTCGTGCTGAGGTAAAAGAACGGGTTCGACTCGTTGCGGTCGATCTCGCCGATGACGACCTGCTTTTCGCGTGCAAATTCGTCCTCGTCAAACATCGGGTACCTGACCGAATCCTTGATATAGCGGATCGCGGTCTCGAGATACGGGCTGGTCGTCGAGAAATAGTAGTTGACGACCTCTTCGCGGGTCGAACCATTGTAAGTGATCCCGAGCTGGCCCAGATTCGCGATATACGGCTCCCGGTTCGCTACTGCGCGGTTCGCCTTAAAGAACATGTGTTCGTATAGGTGCGAGAGGCCGTTTAGCTCGGGCGGCTCGGTAAATGAACCGTTACGAACGGCAAGCTCGACCGAGACGATCGGCACGCTCGAATCCGGATAAACGATCACTTCGAGCCCGTTCGCCAGCGTTTTGGTAACGATCGGTATGTCGGCCGTCTGCAATTTCGCAGATGCGGCGGCCGTGGTTGCCGCCACCGGCTTGGGCGTCTGCGCCGCTGAACCGGCGGGCAAAAATGATACTATCAACAGCAAAGAGAAGAGAAAATTCTTCACAAAGTAACTCCCGTCAAATAAATTGAACTTTTGAAATGTAACATACGGAGACCGCAATTATGGAACGCGACAATTTGATGCACGGAGCCCGCTCGGCGTTGAATCATGATTTGGATATTCGAGCATGGGCCGAACAATTTCTTAAACAAAAGACCCGCACCGAGAACGGCGCGATGACCGACGAAGAATTTGAAAGCTACTGGAAGTACCACAAACCCGAAATAATGCACGCCGGCGCCACCGAAGCCATGCTCGCTTACCGCGAACGGGAGCGGTCGTAAGCTTTTTGAGTCTGGTCACCTAAGCAACGAAAGGAGCGTAAAGCCCGAAAGAAATGATCTTTCGGGCTTTGGATTTTTCGGGGAAACTTTTCGGCTTGCCCTTTGGTTTGAAGTGTCGTTCGGCTTCCGCCTAGGCGGTTTGTTGACTGCGTTTACCGTCGATCGGCGGGCCCATTGGCTCGACGTTCGTGTCGCCTTCGTCCTTGATGTTCTTCATCATTTTAGCGATCGGGAATGACAAGAGGCCGAGTATCACGGCTGAGACTACAAGTGCGATGGTCGTTGCGGTGAAAAGTGCCGGAGTCTGCTCGAGTTTCTCGGGGTCGACGCTGCCGCCGACGAGGCCGGCGATGAGATTGCCGACCGAGGCGGCCAGGAACCAAATGCCCATCATCTGGCCGACGAACCGCCTCGGTGCGAGCTTGGTCATCGACGAGAGGCCAACCGGGCTTAAGAGCAGCTCACCAAATGTCTGGAAAAGGTAGCTAAATGCCAGCCACCACGCCGCGACTTTGATCGCACCGCCCGTCGCGACCAGCATATTCGCCGGAAAGATCATTATGAAAAATCCGACGGCCGCGAGAAAAAGGCCGAGGGCGAACTTAGCCGGGCTAGAGATGTTAATATTTCTGGCACCGAGCCATGTCCATAAAATGCCGAACAGCGGTGCAAAGATGATGATGAACGCCGAATTCATCGATTGGAACCAAAGTGCGGGCACCTCAAAAGATCCGATCTGACGATCGGTAAAATCCTTGGCGAACAGATTGAGCGAGGTCGGAGCCTGTTCGAATGCCGCCCAGAATATCGCCGCGAAAACAAAAAGTACGCCGATGACGATCACACGCTTTTTCTCATCGCTATTGAGCTTGCCGGCAATGAACATATACAGAAAGAATGCCACCGCAAGCCCGACGAGTGCGTAGACCATATAGCCGCCGACCACCTGCGGATCGATGACAATAACGCCGGTCGCGGTCAGAACGACGAGTAGCGTAATGATCGCAAGGCCCGCGGCGATGACGATCTTAACGCGATTTTCGATCCCGGTCTGTATCGTCGGATCCGGATCACGCGAGCGTTCGATGCCGATGGTGCCCAGCGTCGAGGGCGAACGGATCGAGAACCAGATTAGGCCGAACAGCATACCTACGCCGGCGGCGCCAAAGCCCCAGTGAAAGCCGTACTTTTCACCCAGAAATCCCGTAACGATCTGGCCGAACGTGGCACCGACGTTGATGCCCATGTAAAAGATCGAAAAGCCCGCGTCGCGTCGTTCGCCGCCCTCGGGGTAGAGATCGCCGACGATGGCAGAGATATTCGGCTTAAGCAAGCCCGTGCCGAGCACGATCAGGATGAGGCCGATGAAAAATGTAATGTGGCCGCCGACGAATCCGGACAGGCCGATCGAGAGGTGGCCTGCAGTGATAAGTACGGCACCGTACAGGATCGCACGCCGCAATCCAAGTAGCCGATCGGCGATCCATCCGCCGGGCAGCGACGACAGGTAAACACATGCCGAATATATGCCGACGATCGCCGCCGCCTTTGGCCGTTCGAAGCCGAATCCGCCCGCCATCAGCGTGGCGGTCATAAAGAGAATCAGAAGAGGCCGAATGCCGTAGAACGAGAAACGTTCCCACATCTCGGTCATGAACAGCGTCGGAAGTCCCTTCGGGTGGCCGAAGAATTCGCGGCCGGCTCTTGGGTTTAGATCGTCTACGGTGGCGCTCATTAAATATTCCCCTTTTTTATGTTTGAATTTACGGAAGAGTTAGGCAGAATATAGCAGATAACGCCAAAGACGAAAAGGGAATTTGTATGAGATCAATATTCTTAACGCTGTGTGCAGTGATATTTACAAGCTTTGCCGCGGGCGGCGCAGACGCTCAATCATCGCGAACGAGCGTTTCGGGAGCGGAGGTCACCGGTACGTTTAGAATGGCATTTACCGGTAAGTTTAAGGATAGTTCTAATGAGATACAGATCGCCGCCCTCGGCCACGGCAAACTGCATATCGCAATGGAGCTGCTCTATCCATACGTCGTCCGCGGTGAAATGTCGGCCAATATGGGTTCGCTGGACGGTGAGGCGACGATCGAGGGCGACACCGCGGTTTACAGCTCGACCGAATTCGGCGAGTGCACCATCACGATAAAATTTGTCAAGCCCGGCACGATCAGCGTCTCGCAAGACGGCACGGACAGTAATTGCGGATTCGGCCATAACGTAATGGCGGACGGCACATACAAAAAAGTGAGCAGCACCAAGCCAAAGTTTGAGTCGCCTGAGCAGTAAATTCTCAAAATGCTACTAATTATCCTCGCGATCTGGTTCGGATATAAAAAGGCACGGAATTCGGGCCGAAATCCCTTTTATTGGGCGGCGATCGCGGGCGGCGTGTTCCTTGGGGCACAATTGGCCGTCGGCCTAGGGTTCGGCGTCTTGTTTGGCTTTGCACAAGAGGTTTGGGGCTGGACTGACGAAAAGGTCGCCGGTTACAATTCGCTGCTCGGTATACCGGCCATCATTGCAAGCGTCATCGCTCTGCTCTTAGTCTTTCGCTACCTCGACAAGGTTCCGGCGACACCGGTCCAAACGGAACCGCCACCACCACCGGATTTCAGCGATTTTAAAGGGCAGCCGTAATGGATATTTTCAACCGAATCGGCGACGAGATCGAGAGCCTGTGGCGTGACCGCAACTACGACGAGGCCGCGTTCCCGGCGCTCGCCGCCGATGCGCTGCGGCGGGCCGACATTCCGTCGCAGACTAACGTTTGGGACGTCGCGGAATGGGCGATCGGCGAAATGGAGCTGCCGCGGCAACGCGACCTCCACGCGAGGTTTGGTGATCCGCCGGTGACGATATATTCCGCGCCGCGGTTTCATATCGATGTATATTTTTGGTTTAACGGGACGACGTCGATCCATCAGCATGCATTCTGCGGTGCGTTTCAGGTGCTGCACGGGTCGAGCATCCATAGCTGGTACGATTTTGAATGCGAAAACAAGATCAACACATTTATGGAAACCGGGCGGATGAGCCTAAGACTCTGCGAACTGCTCGAGGTGGGAGCCGTGCAGGAGATACAGGCCGGAAAGGACTATATTCACGGTCTGTTTCACCTAGATCATCCGTCCGCGACGATCGTCGTACGGACCGACCTTAGCCCTCTGCACCTGCCGCAATATAATTATTACAAACCGAGCCTTGCGGTCGACCCGTTCTTTGAACAGGAAACGTCAGTCAAAAAGAAGCAGCTCCTCTCGGCGATGGTCCGAGCCAAGCACGCGGACGCCGACCGCCTGATCGACAGCCTGCTCGGCCGCAGTGACCTGCAGACGACGTTCGACATTCTGTCGTCTCTGCGGCATTTGCTCAAGGGCGACCAACTAAGCGAGATATTTGACCTCGCCGGACGGCGAAACCGTTTCGACGCGTGTCTTGACGCCGCAATTACGCGCCACGGCGCGGCAGCCGAGGTCCTGCGCGATGTATTTGAGAGGCAGGAGTTGATCGACGAGATCGTCATTCGGCGGCAGTTTGCGACGGATCCCGAGCACCGCTTTTTCCTGGCACTGCTGATGAACGTCGACGGCCGCGAACCGATATTCGAGCTGATCCGCCGACGCTTTCCCGATAAAGAACCGATCGAAAAGGTGCTCGACTGGACCTACGACCTCGCGACAACGCGGATCGCCGGCGGAGAAAAGGCGAACGTGCTCGGAATCGCCGATTTCGGCGATGTGGATATTTCCGTGCTGGAACAAATGCTGCTCGGCCTAAACGGCGACGAGATAGCCGCGACGCTTAGCGGCCAACTTGGCCCATCCGCGAGCGGAATGACAGCCGCGATCGCCGAAAAAGAAGCGCGTATCCGCAACGCCGGCATCTTTCGCCCTCTATTCGCGTGACCTCCAGCGTCCAGTTTGCGGGAAAAATCCGAATAATCTACACTATCAAGGTCGTGCCCTTGTAGCTCAACGGTTAGAGCAGCGGACTCATAATCCGTTGGTTGTAGGTTCGAATCCTACCGAGGGCACCACACACATTTCGGTAAAGAGGTCGTCTATATTGACGGCCTTTTTCTTGCTTTAGCGCTAATGCGCAGGCCCCTGTTTGATCATTTCGGCTCGTAGCAGAAAGCTGCCTTCGGTCACTACGCGGTCGCCGATCTGTAGGCCCTCGAGCACGGCAGCCCGGCCCTTGGTCTCGGCTCCCAGGCGAACTGTACGGACAGCGAATACATTCGGTTTGTCGGTGGCAACAAACACGACCTTGCGGTCACTTATGTTTTGTACAGCAGATGTAGGTATCATGGGCACTGTCCGTTCGGACATGCCGCCCGCCCCGAACGAGGCATTGACGTACATCCCGAGCTTAAGCACACGTCCGGGATTGTCGAGTTCGATCCGGACCTGGGCGGTGCGGGTATCGGGGCTGATGTTCGAGTCGATATATGTCACGTGGCCGCGAAACAAGCGGCCGGGAAATGCGTCGGACGTGACGCTCGCTCCGGAGCCGTCGTGGAGACGGGCGAGTTCATTTTCGTAGACCTGGGCGACGACCCACACACTTGCGAGATCGGTCACACGCATCAATTCCTTGTTCGCCTCGACCACCTCGCCCGCATTGGCGTCGCGTTTCGTGATGGTTCCGGAAACCGGTGCGATGAGGGCGATGTCGGACGTTATCTGTGACGGCAAGCGAAGCGCCTGAAGGCGTGCGGGCGATAATCCAAACAGCATGAGCCGCTGTCCGGCGGCCGCAAGGTCGGATTCGGCCGTTTGTCGTTTGACTGCGGCCATCTCAAAATCGCCGCGAGCTACAGGATCGATCTCGGCGACACTGACGGCACGATCATAACGTTTTTTGGCTTCGACGAGATTGGCCTCCGCCGTTGCACGCTTGGTCGTCGCCATTTCGAACTCCTCACGGCTGATGGCTCCGATCGCAAGCAAATTCTCGGCTCGCATGTGGTGGCTGTGATGCTCCTCGACTTCGGCTTGAGCAATATTTAGGGCGGCAAGCGATCGGTCAACCTCGGTGTTGCTGACGGGGCTAATCTTGACGAGTCTGACAGTTCGGTCGTAATTTTGACGCGCCGTCTGTGCCTCGGTTCGGAGCGCGAGATATTTAGATTGTGATGACGCGAACTCGTCGCTGAAGATCACGGCAACGGTTTGCCCCTTGGCGACGTTTTGTCCCAATTCACCCGACACACTCCGCAGAACTCCGCCAAGCAGAGAGATCACTGGCGTTTCCTTATAGGCGTTTGCCTGGACGACGCCGGTCGCCGCGACGGAATCGGCTTGGGATGAAATTGTCTCGCCCACCGGTTCGATCTTGAGGCCGATGCGTTCTACCTGTTCGGACGGAATTGTGAGCATCTGCTCCTGTGAAGTGGTCGCGGGCTGCTCGGCCCCATCGTTAAATGACACGGTCCGCGGAGCCGATACCGGCTGGCCCGCACCGCTGCCGTCCCGCAACAACAAGTAGATCAGCAGCCCGCCGATCACGACGGCAAAGACCGTCAGTGCAATGATAAATGGCTTTCGGTTGGGTCGAGGCGCCTGGTCGTGAACGGTCTCGACGGCTTCTAGTTTCTCTTCGCTCATTTCTTTGTCAGCTCCGGCGCGGCGGTTGCCTTTAGTATTTCGATACGTGCTGCGGAGGCCTCAAATTTGGCGTCGATCAGCTCATTTTCGACGTCCAAAAAGCGCCGCTCCTCATTGATATAGTCGAGAAGGCTGCGGGCCCCGAGCTCGTAAGTCTGCCAGATAACCTGCAGGTTGGCGTTCGCCTGATCCCGCACGCCGTTCTGAAAAATTGAGAGCGAACGAGCTGAGCGGTTGTAGCGTGCGAATGCGGTGGCCACGTCGCGACGGATCGATAGCTCGCCGAATTCGGCACGACGACGGGCCGCATCGCGTTCGAACATAGCCGCCTCGATGGCGCCCTGATTTCGATTGCGGACCGGCAGGTCGATCTCGATACCGAATGTAAAAGCGTTGAAGACGCTGTGAACAGGGCTAAGGAAGCCGTTTGCGTCAAAACCGCTAACTGGGAATCCCATCTCATTGCGTTGAAAGCCACCTTTCAAACTCGCGTCAAGACGGCCGTCTGATCTTGCCTGTTCGATCCGGGCGAGAGCAAGTTGCTCGACGGTCCGTGCGCCCTTTAAGTCGGGTCGGTCGCGGATGGCATTTGCCGTCGAATCGGATAATGGCGGCAGTGTCGCGATCAGGTCCGTGAACATACCTTTTAGTCTTAGAGGTTCCTCGGGCCTCATCCCGATCATATTTCGCAGTTCCAACATCGCGGCCTCGACATTGCCCTCGGCCATTTCGCGAACAGACTGCAACCGATTGACCTCTACGAGAAAGATGTTTTGCTCGAGCGGAGCGATCTTGCCTTCGGCGACTCGGGCCGTGACGAGCTCGTAGCCTTCCTTTGCCGCCGTGAGCGTCTTCTCGGTAACCTCGAGCTTAAAGGCCACGGCAAGAGCCTCGCCAAACTTTAAACGGACATTTGCGGCAAGCAATCGCTCCTGGTTCGCAAACTCAAATTCGTGAGCCTCAAACTCCCGCTGAGCGACGGCGATACGCGCTCCGCGCCGCCCGCCAAGCTCAAGCGGCAGCATCGCACCCGCCGTTTGCATATTATCCTTACCGCCGATCTGCTTCGTGCCGTCAAAACTAACCTTAGGATTCGGCCTCAAACCAGCCTGTTTAACCATGGACCTGCTTGCGTCGACCTCCTTTCTCAGAGCCTGCAGTTCGCCATTGTTTTCGATCGCCAGGGCAACTGCTTTGTCCTCGGTAAATCCGGCCACCTGATCGACGTAGGTTGCAGCTGATGTCCCCGGCGATACATTGGGCACCTGAGCCATGCCCGCAGCGACTAAAAAGCACGACACCAGGACGGCGGCCAAAAGGGCGATCCTTATGTTCGCGGGCTTAAAGTGCATTATTTCGCCTCAATTCCCTTTCCCGCAGCCAGTAAAAGATCACCGGCGTGATGATCAGGACGTGGAGCAGGCTCGATACCATGCCGCCCAGAACCGGTGCGGCGAGCGGTTTCATCACTTCTGAACCCGCGCTTGTGCTCCACATGATAGGTAAAAGGCCGGCGACGACAGTCGAGACGGTCATAATCTTGGGCCTAAGCCGCAAAAGTGCTCCCTCGATCACCGCATCCAAAAGGTCTTTGGCTGAATAATCGGAGCCGCGCTCGCGTTTCTTTTTTGCGACCGCCTCTTCCAAATAGATCACCATTACCACCGCTGTTTGCACGGCCGTGCCAAAGAGTGCGATAAAGCCGACCCAGACGGCGACCGAAAAGTTGTACCCGAGAAACCATACGAGGTAAATACCGCCGGTCAGAGCAAAGGGTACGGCCATCAGCACGTGTGCGGCCTCGATCGCCGAGCGATAAGTCAGATATAACAATCCGAATATCACGAGCAGCACAATTGGAACGACAAAAAGCAAGCGGCTCTTGGCCCGCTGCTGGTTCTCATATTGTCCGCTCCAGGCGATGTAGTAGCCGGCCGGAAGCTTGGTGTCGTTCGCAACAACCTTTTTCGCTTCATCGACAAAACTGCCGACGGCGCGCCCGCGGACGTTTAGCAGAACGGTGCCGCGGAGCAGTCCGTTCTCGCTCTGGATCATGGTAGCGCCCTCGACGGTATTAACGCGCGCCACCTCCGCGAGCGGCACAGTTGCCCCGCTCGGCGTCGCGATCGGAATTCGGCCAATCGCTTCGGGCGAGCCGCGAAATTGCGGAGCGTACCTCACTCGGACGGGAAAACGCCGCCGTCCCTCGATCGTCACCGAAAGATTCGTCTCGCCGATCCCCTTTTCGATCGTGTCCTGGATGACCGCAACGTCTATGCCGTAACGGGCGGCGGCAGGACGGTCGATCTTGATATCGATATACGGCGAACCGCCGATCTGTTCGGGATAAACGTCGACCGCACCGGGAACTTTGCGCACGGAATCGGCGACCTGACGCGAGAGCGTCTCAAGCTCTTTCAGGTCATTGCCGAATATCTTGATACCGACCTGAGTTCGAATGCCGGTCGCGAGCATCTCGATACGGTTGATGATGGGCTGTGTCCAGATGTTGGTCACGCCCGGCATCCGCAGTTTGTCGTCCATTTCGCTAACGAGCTTCTCGCGGGTCATACGCGGGCGCCATTCGCTTTCGGGCTTGAGATGAATGATCGTCTCATTCATATTCGTCGGCGATGGGTCGGTCGAGGTTTCGGCCCGGCCGGCTTTTCCGACGGCCCACTCGACCTCGGGAAATGACTTGAGCAGCTCGTCCTGCCGGCTCATGATCCGCTGGGCCTCGTCGATCGAGATCGCCGGATCGGTCACCGGCATAAACATCACGTCGCCCTCGTTGAGCGGCGGCATGAACTCGCTGCCGACGCCGGTCGCGAGGAAAATGGCTCCGAGAAAGAAGACGATGGCAACCGCGGCGGCGAGCAGGCGATGGGTTAGAGCAAAAATTAGGACCGGCTGATAGATCGCTCGCAGGAAACGCATTATCGGATTGTGCATTTCCGAGTGGACCTTGCCGCCGATGAGGTATGTGCACAGGACGGGAACGAGCGTTACGGCCAGCAGCGTCGCTCCGGCCATCGCGAACGTCTTGGTGAAGGCAAGCGGGTGAAACATCTTGCCCTCCTGCCCAATTAATGCAAAAACGGGAACGAACGCAAGAATGATGATCGCCATCGAGAAAAAGACCGGCCGGCCCACGAGCTTGGTCGATTCGAGCACGGTGTCGAAGACGGCCTTGCGGTCCTTAGTGTCAATATTGCGCAGTTCGACATAGCGAAAGGCGTTCTCAGTCACGACGATGCCAGCGTCGACCAGCACGCCGATCGCAATGGCAATACCGGCGAGCGACATTATGTTAGAGCTGATGCCCATGAAATGCATGAACAAGAACGACATCAGCACCGCGATCGGCAATGGGATCGTGACGATCAGGATCGAACGAAAATGTGCGAGAAAGATTATATGAGCGAGCGTGACGAGGATCAATTCTTCGATGAGCGAACGTTTTAGGGTATCGGTCGCGCGGTTGATCAGCTGCGTTCGGTCGTAGAATGGTACGATCCGGACGCCCGGCGGCAGTCCGGCCTGAAGAGTCCCGATCTTTTCCTTGATCGAGTCGATCACCTCGAGCGCGTTCACGCCGCTGCGTGCGATGACTACGCCGCCAACGGCCTCAATGCCGTTCTTATCTAGTGCTCCGGTGCGAAACGCACTGCCAAGCTTCACTTCGGCGACGTCACGGACATAGATCGGCGTGCCGTTCGACGATCCAATGACGACGTTTGCTACGTCATCGGCCGATGCGATCAACCCGATGCCGCGAACGACCGCCCATTGGCCGCCCTGCTCAACGACGTTACCACCGACGTTGTTATTCGAACTCTGAACGGCCTCAACGACTGTCGAAAGCGGAATGTTAACGCCGCGCAGCTTGTTCGGGTCGACGTCGACCTGATACTGCTGAACGTAACCGCCCACTGATGCGACCTCCGCCACGCCGGGAACGGCATTGAGTTGGTAACGCACGAACCAATCCTGCACCGAGCGAAGGTCACGGAGCGACATCGTGTCCGATTCGAGCGTGTACCAAAAAACCTGGCCGACGCCGGTCGCGTCCGACCCGAGCGTCGGCGTTACGCCGGCGGGCATTTGTTTAGTGACGAGGTTGAGCCGCTCAAGCACACGGGTTCGAGCCCAATAGAGTTCGACGTTGTCCTCGAAAATGATGTTGATCATCGAAAAGCCGAACGCCGAATTTGCTCGCACGGTACGCACGCCTGGCAGACCTTGAAGATTGGTCACCAGCGGATATGTGACCTGATCCTCCACCTCCTGCGGCGAGCGGCCGGTCCAGTCCGTAAACACGATCACCTGATTGTCCGAGAGATCAGGGATCGCATCGATCGGCGTCCGGACAAGCGCCCAGTAGCCCGCGGCTGCGATCGCTATATATATCAGGATCACGATACCGCGGTTTTTCAGCGACCACTCGATGAGCTTGTGGATCATTGTTGGCTATTTGGCGATAACGGGAATTGAGAAGGCGTTCTTTCCGGCCGCGCCCTCGTAGGTGATCATAGCTTTCCACTCGCCGCCCATCTCGATATCGGCCTTTCCCTTATAAACACCCGGTGTTCCTGTGGTCGTAAAGGTCGCCCCGGTGTTCATTTCCGACATGCTTCCCATCGCCGCCATTCGGTAATTGAGAGCGACGGACCCAACGTCGACAGGCTTTCCAGAAGAGTCAGTAAAGGTCAGTGTAAATTCCTGAACACCTTTTTTAAGAGCGCCGTCGAGATTCGACAAGATTGCGGTCAGGTTGTTGCCCGCGGGGCCAGTGGCGATGGTCTTGCCCGTCGGAGCAGCCGGGCCGGAGCTGCCTGCGGAACCGCAGGCAGCGGCAAACACAGACAGGGCGAAAAGAGTTGTAAATAATATGGTCTTTCTCATTGAAATATTTCCTTTTTAAAATGTGATCTAAAAGTTCAGGCCGGCAAAAGGCGCGCGGCAATGCTTTGATACAGGCTTAGAAAGGGCACACGTACGCTCAAAAGGCGCAGTTCTCCCATTAAGCTAGATCAGAAAAGCGTGAAACTGGATGTAACTTGGTTGGATCGTCCGCGTGATAGACTCGCGCGAATAGGTGGCAGGTTTGATAGCACCGTTTGTCCCTGCAGGAAAAAGTGCCGCGATCTGATCAGCCATTGATCTGGTGATCGTAAATCCCGCGGGTGCGGGATTGAAAGATGTGCCAACGGAAACAGGCGACGTCGTAGTGCAGTTTATCGCACAACAAAGCCGTGCGGCCTCAGCTTTTGGAGAAACTTCTTTGCTTTTTGCCCGTTTGCAGCACTCCATCATGCCGTCTTTAGGGGCATGCAGAGGAGCCCCCGCCAACACGCCAGCAGCGAGCGACAGGATGACCGCAAGCAATGTGAGCCGCTTAACCATCGTTTTGACTATATTCTGCATGTCCGAACAATGTCAATTGGAATTTGTGGGAGGTTTCGCCGCCAATATGGCGGATTGCATGCTGAAAGGCCACCCTACTTACTCTTCATCTCGGCGGTCGGCTTCTTTTCCATCGTCATCGGTTTTTTCGCGGGCTTTTTGCCGCCCTCCATATTCCTCATCATTCCGAAATGCTTGATGAGGTCGTTGGCGTGCATCGCCACGTACTTGGCATCCGGCTGATCCGCGCGAACCGCGGTCTCGAGGGCGACAACGTGTTCTCTTACCATCGCCTGGCCCGCGACCATCTTGTCCATCATCGTTTTCATTTTGGCCATCATTTCAGGACTCATCGCCTCCATGTGTTTTTGACGGATGGATTCCATTGTGTCGAAATCGTGCCGCAGTTCGGCAACGATGGCGCGGTCAAAATCGGCGTCCGGGCCCTTTGGCGTCAATGCTTGATCGCGAAGCATCACGGCAAAGGCGGACATATTCCTCATATAGGCCATCATGAGTTTATGGTCGGATTCATTTTTCATCGCTGCCATGTCCATGCCCATCTCCAATTCCTTCTTCATAGCGTCGGCGTCCATCTTTTTGGCGTCTTGAGCGGCAACCCCGCCAACGCAAAACAGACCGACGACTAACGCCGCACATAAACTCAATATTTCCTTTCTCATATCCACCTCCGGCCGAATTGGCCCAACCAAAATGTCAAATCAAACCTGGTCGATCGCCCGTCGAAGGCGGTCGTTGACCTCATCCGCCACCTGGCTCATTGCCGGGTTATCGCCGATGACCGAGAGCATTTCCTTTGCGCCGATCGCGGCGACGACAGATCGTGTCTGATCGTCCGCCTCGTAAACGATGACGTAGCACGGCAGCAGCAGCCCGATGTTTATTTCCTCCTGCAGGATCTTGTACGCCAGCGGCGGGTTGCAGGCGCCAAGGATCACATTACGGCGAAAATCCACGCCCAGCTTTTCTTTGAGCATTTCATCGAGCCGGATCTCGGAGAGTACGCCAAAGCCTTCTTTTTGCAGGGCCTCGCGGGTGAGTTCGGCAGCCTGGTCAAAGCCCGCGTCGACAGTCCTGCTATACCCATATTCTTTCTAGTCGACTTGTGGGGTCTTCATCGTTTACCTCCAACGCTCTGACCACGACCCTAAAGACATATAACGCGCAAGTCATATGCCAGGCCTCCAACAGCGAATATACGCGGTTTTGAGCATTCACCCGTGCCGTTGCCGCGGAGAATTACACACTTTTGTTTGAGCAGTTTTCGAAGTCCGCAGTCGGTGCGGAAGCACACACTCGAAGAATGGCAGGTCAAAGCGGCACAGATATCGCGCGGTGAGATTGTCCCGGCCCGTATCAGCACTACCTACCAGACGTATGCCGGCAGCGATCTGATCCGCGGAAGAACTAATTTCCAAACGAAAAGAGAAACAGTGACAGCGAGGATGATGCTGGCGACAATATCGAATGTATGATGAATGCCGGTATAAACGCGAGAAAATCCAACGAGAGCGGTCATTAGCCAAAGGACCGCACTGAAATTTTTGTTGTAAAAGAAGACGATCGATGCCGTGGCGGCACAGAGCAGCGTGTGATCTGATGGAAATCCATTGTCCGGGTCGTGCATGATCAGCGGAGTGATATTGTCGCTATACGGCGGGCGCGCGTCGAAGTAAACCTTTCCGACGATGATCAGCAGGATCAACATCAGGGGCAAAGCGACAATGCCCCACGCGATCATCTCGATCTGCCGCGCACGGGGCTGAAGCAGGTACCATACCAATGCAGCCGCGAGCAGCACGAGATACAGATATTGAGCTCCAAAAATTGCGAGTATGTCTAAAAACGATCTTGCGGGCATTCGGGGATATTCTATTGAGTCGCTGGCAGATCTAAACGTTAAATCGAAAATCGACAACGTCGCCGTCTTGCATGATGTACTCTTTGCCCTCGAGACGAGCGAGGCCTTTTTCGCTGGCGGCTTTGCGGCTGCCGCAAGCGACGAGGTCGTCGTAACCGATGATCTCAGCGCGGATGAATCCGCGCTCGATGTCGGTGTGGATCTCGCCCGCGGCTTGTGGAGCTTTGGTGCCGATGGGTATGGTCCACGCCCGCACCTCTTTTTCGCCGGCGGTCAGGAAGCTCATTAGCCCGAGCATATGATATGCGGCCTTGATCAGCTTATCGACGCCGCTTGAGGCAAGGCCGAGATCCTTGAGAAATTCATCGCGTTCCGACGGGTCGAGAGCAACGAGCTCGGCCTCGAGCTTGGCACAGATAACGACGACGTCGGCTTTCTCGCTTTCGGCGTGCTTTAGCACTTCGGCGACGTGAGGGTTTGACGATGGGTCGGCGAGCGTCGCTTCGTCAACGTTCGCCGCGTAGATCGTCGGCTTGGTCGAGAGAAAGAACCAGGACTTGAGAATCGCACGTTCGTCATCGGTCAGATCTGCGGCGCGTGCCGGACGACCTTCTTCCAAAAGGGGCTGGATCTTATCCAGGATGTCGAGCTCGACCTTCGCGGCCTTGTCACCCGATGCTTTTATGGTCCGAACGGCCTTTTCACGGCGTTTTGCAGCCGAAGCGAGATCGGCCAGAGCAAGCTCGATCTGGATCGTCTCGATATCACGCGTAGGGTTGACCGAGCCCTCGACGTGGATGATATTGTCGTCGTCAAAGCAGCGGACGACCTGGATAACGGCGTGAGTTTCGCGAATATTTGCGAGAAACTGGTTGCCCAAGCCTTCGCCCTTCGAAGCTCCGCGAACAAGACCCGCGATATCGAGAAACTCGACCATCGCCGGGACGACCTTCTGGGCCTTATTCAGCTTCTCCAGAACTGCAAGCCGTTCGTCCGGCACCGCGACCATACCGATATTCGGCTCGATCGTCGCGAATGGATAATTAGCCGCGAGCGCCGCCTCCTGTGCGGTCAGTGCGTTAAAGAGTGTTGATTTTCCAACGTTGGGCAGTCCAACAATTCCGGCTTGTAACATAATAGCGTATCGAGCGTTCGCGTCAAAAACTCTTATTTTACAGGCGAACCGTTAATTTGCGAAATTGTTAGCACCGCAAATGGCCAATGCTTTCTTTTCCACGCATCAGTCACTGCGGCACATAAGCATTCTCGACCGGCCGATCGCCCGCGAAACCGAAAGCGGCGGCCCAAAAACCAGTGCTGCTTCGCATTTCGTACCAGCTGCCGTCGGACGGGCGGAAGACAGAGATGTCTGTTTTGCCGTCGCCATCGAAATCGCCGCTCGCCGGTATGTCGCCGGCCTGACCGAATTGCATAGCAGTGAAACCGGCGGTCGACTGCAGCACAAACCACGTGCCGTCGCGGAAAACCGCTTGGTCCGCCTTCCCGTCGCCATCGTAATCTCCCTGCGCGGGAAGGTCTGTCGAAACGCCGAACCTGATTCCGTAAAAGCCGCTGCCCGAACTTGGCAGAATATACCAGTTGCCCTCGGAAGGGCGGTAAACAGCAAAGTCGGTTCGGCCGTCGCCGTCGTAATCCGCGGGCACAGGTTTGTCGCCGGATTGCCCGAAATGGACGAAATTGTACGAACCCTGACTGTCGCTGTTGGCGATATACCATACGCCGTTAGAAGGGCGGAACACGGCGAGATCTGTCATGCCGTCACCGTTATAGTCGGCCGGCACCGGAATGTCGCCGGCCGCACCAAATGCACGGGCGGAGTAGATTCCCGCCTTGTTAAGCATGTGCCAAACGCCGTCCGCTGGGCGGAAAACGCAGTAATCGGTCTTGCCGTCGCCGTCATAATCGCCGGGAGCGATCACATCGCCGCTCGTCCCGAACGCTACTCCCTTGAAGGTTTGGTCAATGCTCGAGAGCACGTACCACACTCCGTCAGACGGACGAAAAACACTGATATCCGACCGTCCGTCACCGTCGAAGTCGGCATTGCGATTCTTGAGTATCGCTATTCCTGCGACCGGGCCGTCGGAGTTGTTGCCGTCGATATTGAATGTCACACCGCCCCATGTTTCGTTATGCGGAGCTTGCCACTGCTTGATCCGCTGATGATTCGCCCATTCGGTCGTTGGAAAATTGGGGAACGTTAGATATGTCCAGACCGAAGTAATATTGTCCCAGCGAGCCATCCAGATTGCGTCGGGTTTGTCCGCCGCTGCCATGAGTGCCCAGTCTTCCTGAGCATTTTTCGGCGAGCCGTATACTCCGGACTTGTAGCCGAGCTCTTTGACGCGATCGGTCCAGCCTTTCAGAAAAGCTAAGGTGGCGGTACGGCATCCGAGCGTGTCGGGCGAGGGAGGATCGTAGCGCTCCATGTCGTAATACAGCACCGATCCGGTGGTAAGGCCGATGTTCGTCGCGTCTGTGACCGCTATATCCGCTTCGCCGCGTCCTTGCGTCTCAGACATGACGGGATCATAGCTGAGCTTTGCCGTTGTCGTAGACGCCGTGCAGGGCGACTGATATCCAACGACGGTCGGGATCAGTCCCCAACCCATCGCGGTAACCTGGTTGATCCATGTCGTGGTGAGAGGCTGCGAAGCGCATGCACGGTTTCGGCCGCTGAAATAGATATTGCTGTCGTATAGCGGGGAATTGTCCCACCAGAGCTGCATCTGGGCTACGCTGCCAGCCTGACATTTATCAAACCCGCGATTGAGGCTCGTTCGCGTTGTACCACCCGGCCCAACTGCGAACATCGGTGCCGCCCCGCGCCGAGTCATTTCGCGTTCGGTATTAAAAAGCTCGGTCACGAGCGGCGGTGTGACGTCGGTGCCGTCGCCCAGGCGGAGCCGCGTCTGCTGGACGCACGTAGACTTTACGCCAAAGCATTCGCCCGACTGCGTTAGCAGCCATGTCGTACCGCCGATCGTCGATATTTGAACAATGCCTTCTCCCGACGGCAGATGCGTCGCGAGGCTTTTGAATTCGGAGCTCTCGCTCGAACCACCGGGAACCGAATCGCTGCCGGCCCGCGTCCACGAATGTCCGCCGTCCTCGGACGAATAATAGACGCGACGCTCGAAATTTGAACTGGACGTGAGCCGTATCGCGAGCGTCAGCGTCCAGCCATGGGCCCCAATAATTATGTCGTCGAGCGCAGCCTCGGCGAGGTCGTCAGCCGCGACGGGAACTGCACTTCTTTGCGATTCGGTTCCATCCGCAGAAATACTTGCGACCGTTACGGGAGAAGATCCGCCCACGATCACGATCAAGCCGTCGGAAACGTCCGAAAAATGGACGCTGGCGATGCGTTGGCCCGGATCGATCCCGAGCGGCATTACCCCCCACGATGCGCCGCGATCTCGCGTTACAAACATCTCTGTGTTCGTATAGGCGACAGCGGAACGGACATCAATGGCCTGGGCTCCATGTATCAGCGACATTTGGGGACCTTGCCCCAACGTCGCAGAAGCAAATATCAAAACAAACGCAGCAGCGGCCAGACCGGCGAGAGAACGAGGGCTCATGTTACGACGCATCCTGAAAATTTATTACTAACGGGAAAAGTATAAACCCTGTAGACGGTCTACATCAATCAATTTCAAAAATTGGGCTTACGGCATGAATTCAAGTTTCATCGCGTTGCACAGATAAGATACTAGACTGTGCGAGCAACATCTGGTAGACTTAACGATGTCTTCTCCTGAAATAGCCACACAGAAATTGTTGGGACAGTGGGACAAAACGCGCAAGATAATTCGTAACAAGCGCTTAGTTTGTCCCAGCTTTTGTCCCACTTTAACTCGCGGTGGGACCTGCCCCATTTTGTGCTGTTCCGCTAAAAATGGGGCAGTAAATGGGGCACTTTATGTCGCCGAGCGGTCCACTTTTCGTGTTCTACAAAAATAGATCGTTTGATTGGGAAGCAGAGACACGCCCGGTAGGAGGTGTGCGGCTTTGGACCGGCATGTCGACGGACCGGCATGTCGACAACCTGCGTCGGGCTTCAACCGAGTAAGAGAACGCGATGAGAAAAGCGATCAATATTTCGATTCACGAACTGAAGGAATGTTTCGTACCGCTGCGAGTCGAAAACACCGACAGATCTCAGTCCGCGCCAATAACAAAAAAGGCGTCACCCGAAGGAAACGCCCTTTCTGCCATGGACAGTTCAACGTTGCTATTTTGCTCCGCCGGCGAGTTTGCCGATCAGGGTAAACAGCGGAAGATACATCGAGATAACGATCGAGCCGATCGTCACACCGAGAAAGGCGATGAGGACGGGTTCCATCAATCCGAGCAGGTCGGCGATGGCCGTGTCGACCTCGTCCTCGTAAAAATCGGCGATCTTGGCGAGCATCGCGTCCAGGGCACCGGTCTGTTCACCGACGCCGATCATCTGGCCGACCATGTGCGGAAAAACCTTAGTTGCCTTGAGCGGATCGACGAAGTTCTCGCCGCGTTCGACTCCGGCCCGGACCTTCAGAATTGCGTCTTCGATAATGACGTTTCCGGCCGTCTTGGCGGTGATGTCGAGAGACTGGAGGATCGGAACGCCGGACGAAAGCAGCGTGGACAAAATACGTGCAAACCGTGCGACGGCGACTTTTTGGAGAATGCTGCCGAAAATGGGCGTTTTAAGCAAAAGGGCGTCTATCTGCCAGCGGCCCTTTGGGGTTTTGTAGTAAAAACTGATTCCCACGCCGCTGGCAATGAGGATGACCGCCGTTGCGAGCCCGCCCCAACCGGCGACAAATCCGCTGATTCCCATCACGATGCGGGTTGGCAGCGGCAGAGCCTCGCCCGGGCCTAACATGCCCAGGAAGATCTGTTCGAACTGCGGAATTACGACGACCATAATGATCGCGATGGCGCCGATGGCGACCGCGATAACCGCGGCAGGATAGATCGATGCCGAAACGATGCTGCGTTTTAATTTGACGACCTTTTCGATAAGTGTCGCGAGCCTTTGCAGAATGAGGTCGAGCACACCGCCTGTCTCTCCGGCTTCGACCATATGCGTGTATAGACTGTCGAAAACCTTCGGGTGCTTTTGCATCGCCGCGAAAAGCGTCGAACCTTCCTCGACGTTTTGCCGAACCTGTCGGAGCACGTCCTTAAAGAAAGCGTTCTGCTGCTGCTCGCCCATGATGTCAATGCACTGCACGAGCGGCAGGCCTGCGTCGATCATGACCGAAAACTGTCGCGTAAATACAGCGAGCTCCTTTGATTTGACCTTTTTTCTGCGGCCCAATTTTGGGATCGATATTTCGCGGCCCTTTTCGGACGCATGCGTCATTACGATCTGTTCACGACGAAGCAGAGCACGGACCTCGTCCTGAGTTGCGGCCTCGAGTTCGCCGGTCACGAGTTCGTTCAGCCGGTTTCTTCCTTTGTATGCAAATGTTGGCATTGCTTTAGTATTAGCTCCTGTCTATCAAAAATCGTTATCGCGGCCTTTCTCCGATCGCTCGTGCCTGCGAATATGGGCTGCCGGCGCCGGGAGCGGGGCGATTCATCGGGCGGCCCTGGCCG
Organism: Acidobacteriota bacterium; assembly: GCA_040005135.1. Classification (GTDB taxonomy): domain Bacteria; phylum Acidobacteriota; class Blastocatellia; order Pyrinomonadales; family Pyrinomonadaceae; genus OLB17. The sequence goes on from JBDTZO010000010.1 coordinate 64,624, forward strand.
GCAAAAGCCTCGTTTAGTCCGGAACCGCGTTCGATCAATTCCTTTAGTTCGTCGGCATTCGAAGAACGCTGCATCGCGACCTCAGTAGTGATAAGACGCTTGTGGACAAGCGTCGCGAGGGCCTGATTAAAGGTCTGCATTCCAAATTTGTCTTGGCCGGTCTGCATCATCGAATAGATCTGGTGAATCTTGTCTTCGCGTATCAGATTTCGAATGGCAGGGTTTGGTACCAGAACCTCAAGAGCCATGACGCGTCCGTCGCCGGACGATTTCGGGAGCAGCGATTGACACATAATGCCTTCGAGAACGAGCGAAAGCTGCGTTCGAACCTGTGCCTGCTGGGCGGATGGAAAAACGTCGATGATACGGTTGATGGTGGAATACGCTGAGTTCGTGTGCAACGTCGCAAACGTCAAGTGGCCCGTTTCAGCAATACGCAATGCCATTTCGATCGTCTCGAGATCACGCATTTCGCCGACTAGAACGATATCCGGATCCTGGCGAAGCGCGGTGCGAAGTGCTGCTCCGAAGGAGTGAGTATCGGCGGCGACCTCACGTTGATTTACCACGCAATTCTTGTGGTTGTGTAGAAATTCGATCGGATCCTCGATCGTCAAGATGTGCTCGTGGCGCTCGATATTGATCTTGTCGACCATTGACGCCAGCGTCGTGGACTTACCGGAGCCGGTCGGGCCCGTCACCAAGATCAGGCCACGGGGCTTTTTGCACATATCCGAAACCACGGCCGGGAGACCGAGGGCATCGAATGATTTGATCTCGTATGGGATCGCACGAAATACGGCTCCCACAGCTCCTTTTTGATTAAAGAGATTCGCACGAAATCGCGACATTCCCTTTAGTCCGAACGAAAAATCGAGCTCAAGATTTTCTTCGAAACGGTGCTTTTGCGCATCAGTCAATACCGAGTACGCGAGCCGTTTCGTGTCCGATGGCGTCAAAGCCGCATATCCGGGCATCGGTGCAAGATGGCCATGAACACGAAGCTGCGGAGCGGAATTTGTCGAGAGATGGAGGTCCGATCCGCCGGCTTCGGTTAATTTTTTTAGCAGTTCGGGCAGTGTCAAGCCCGGATCGGATGTGGATGATTGTTCGTAACTCATAGTGGGTCTTGCGGCAGGAAAGGTCTTTCCGGCGGCATGAACCGCCGGATAAACCGTTGATGTGGGGATCTCTTATTTCAACGCGGCGCGTTGGGTAGGCCGAACACGGGTCTGGAGGGAGTTAATGACCTTTTCAGATTCGTCAGCCAACTGTTCCGATTGCTCGACAGGCGAATTGGTCGCGACGTTGTAGATTCGACCGTCGACCTCTGTGAAATAGAACATCCGCGATTGCGTACGGCCATTTTTGGCCTGCGACTGAGCGACCACGACGTAGACCTGTCGTCCGCCGATCTCCTTCTCATAGTCGTTGACGACCCAGCCATTTTCCTGGATCATGCGGTTGATCACCTCACGACGAAGTGAATTTGTCGAGACGCCGCCGACGGTTTTACGGTTCCCCGCAGCGTCCATGACCGCGGGACCAACGACCGAGATCGATGCCGAGCCGACCTGCGAGCCGGCTGAATCGTCGACGCGGAATTTGAGTTCGCCCGGATTAGCCAGTTCGGGCTTCCAGCCGTTCGGGGCTTTGTCGCCCGATGGGAGCATCGCGACTTTTGCGGAATTTGCTACGACAGCTTTTTTTACGTCAAGCTTGCCCGTGGATTCGGACAGTCTCATTTGGCGAAGTCGAAGCGCCCGATAGCGGGCCAATTGAGCCCTGCGACGATTCTTACGCGCACGGTATTGACGCCACCACTTTTTCGAATATTTTTTGTAATGCTTCGTTTGCCGGTGCCTGCGTGGACCGGCCTCGGCGTTGTCGGTCGCGAGCGGTATGATCACTCCGATCCCAAACAACAATGCCACTGATAATGCGATTGCCCTGATTAACATAAGTCCTCCCTTCCCTAAATGACCGTTTCCTTTGCGACCTCTTCGATAGTCGTTATTCCCTGTCGTATCTTGCAAAGGCCCGATTCGCGGAGTGTGATCATTCCGAGTTCGATCGCCTTTCGTCTCAATTCCATGGCACTGGCGCCGATGATGATCAGCTCTCGCAGCTCGTCGGTGATTTCCATCACTTCGTAAAGGCCGACGCGTCCCTTAAATCCTGTGTTGTTGCAGACTTTGCAGCCCCGGCCCTTATATAGCTGTATGCTCGACGCTTCCTCGGGCTTGAACCCGACGTCGATGAGACCTTCGGGCGGCAGACTCACTTCTTCTTTACATTCGCTGCAGATGCGGCGGATGAGCCTCTGTGCCTGAATGATGTTGACGCTCGTCGCGACCAGAAACGGCTCAATGCCCATATTGACGAGACGCGAAACGGTCGACGGAGCATCGTTCGTATGAAGCGTCGATAGAACTAGATGGCCGGTTAGAGCAGCTTTGATCGCGATCTCGGCAGTCTCGAAATCACGGATCTCACCAACCAGAACGATGTTCGGATCCTGACGCAGGAACGAACGAAGTGCGGCGGCGAAATTGAGTCCGATCTGCTCCTTCATTTGCACCTGAT
>JBDTZO010000183.1:0-2304 GCA_040005135.1 Acidobacteriota bacterium
TCGGATCCGCCGCCTTCGGCCATGTCGGGTTTGCCGCCGCCACGGCCGCCGACGATCGGGGCGATCTCGCGGATGATGTCGCCGGCACGGACCTTACTTGTCAGATCATCCGACACGCGAACGATGATGCCGACCTTGCCTTCGTCCTTGCGGCCCAGAATTACGACGCCCGACTTGAGCCGAGCAAGCAAAGTATCCGAAAGCTGACGCGTGCCGCCACCGTCGAGGCCCTCGACCGTTTTTGCCAAGACCTTCACACCGCCGATCTCGCGGGTAGCGTCATCATCCGACGACTGTCCACCGGCCGCCGAGCCCTGACCACCGCCGAGAGCGACCTTGAGCTTGAGCTCGTCCATCTCCTTTCGGGTGCGTTTGAGCTCGTCCTGCAGGCGTGCGATCGCATTCGGCAAATTATCTCGCTGTGTGTTCAACGCCCCAAGCGAGGCGTCGATCAGCCGCTCATCCTGGCGAAAACGTGCAAAGGCATCGAGTCCGGTTATCGCGCGGATCCGCCGAACGCCCGACGCGATCGCTTCGTCAGACAATATCTTGAAACTTCCGATGTCGCCGGTCGCACGGACGTGCGTGCCGCCGCACAGCTCTTTTGAAAACACGCCGTCGCCGACGCTCAGCACGCGGACCGCCGAACCGTATTTTTCGCCAAACAGCGCCATCGCACCGCCGCTCATGGCTTCTTCGATCGACATCACGTTGGTGGTAACGGGATCGTTCTTAAGGATGTATCGGTTGACAAGGTCCTCGACCTCGGCGATCTCAGCCGCCGACACCGGCTGGTAATGCGTGAAATCGAATCGCAGAACGTTCGGACCGACGACCGAACCAGCCTGCTTGACGTGCGTACCCAAAACCTCACGCAAAGCAGCGTGCACGAGATGTGTTGCGGTGTGATTGCGTCGCGTCGCGTCGCGCTTTTCCGAATCGACGATCGCGGTCACCTTATCGCCGACCTTTAACGAGCCTTTTTCTGCGGTGACCTTATGAATGATGAGCCCGGAAACGGGCGAATATGTATCGGCCACGGCAACGGACGAATCGGTCGCAACCAATCTGCCCACGTCACCGACCTGTCCTCCGGCCTCGGCGTAGAACGGCGTTTCGTCGAGCACAACGCTGCCCTGTTTGCCCTCGCCAAGTTCGTCCAGCTGCGTTTCGCCATCGAGAATTGCGATGACCTTAACATCCTCGACGAGCGTCGCATCGTAGCCGTGAAATCTGTTTGTGCCGACCTTTTCGAGAAGCTCGGCGTAAACGGGCGAGATCTGCGACTTTCTCGACGTGTGGCCGACGTCCGATTGCTGCTGCAATTGGTGTAGCGCGGCGTCGAAGCGTTCGTTGTATTCGTCCTCGGCCACGGAAATGCCCTTTTCCTCGAGGTAAACTCGGATCAGATCGCGCGGCGTTCCGAATGTGTCGTAGAGCTTTCCGATCGAAAGGAAAAGGTCGTCGTCGATCGGCGTCGACGGCGAAAGGCAGAGACTGCTGAGCTTTGCCATTCCGACGGTAACCGTGTTGCCAAATCTCTCTTCCTCAAGCCGGACCATCTTTATGATGAAGTCGCGTTGGACCTCGAGCTCGGGATACGCGCCCTTCATTTCACCGACGACAAAATCGCACACCTTATAAAAGAAGAGCTCGTGTAATCCCAGATGCTCGCGGCCGTGATAGATCGCGCGGCGCATTATCTTGCGGAGCACGTAATTGCGGCCTTCGTTGCCGGGCAGGATGCCGTCGGCGATGGCAAATGCGGTCGAGCGGGCGTGATCCGCGATCACACGTGAAGCAAATTGCTGGGTTTCCGTTAATCCGTCGTAAACACTCATTTAGCTAAATAATATACCAGAACGCTGGTTGGGCTCGACCTGTAACAGAGATGAATCGACACCAGGCGAAAATCGGTCGATGGCCTCAATAGCTCTGCATACTCCAAGATCGAGGCACGTAGCTTCACAGGCAGGTTTATGCGTGGCACTCGCGTTTCGGCCAAGGACTCGTAATTATGTAAATTTTCGTCCATCAGACTTTCCCGACTCGCTCGAAAACTCCTTATCTCAAACACTCGCATCACGATCACTAAACGGCATATCGTCTCACCCGCATTTTACACGATGAGACGCCTTAATTGTTGTATCCATATGATTTAACGCTCGAAATCGTCTCACCTCCTGTGCAAGCAGGCGTTTGGTGAGCCGGTGAGACGGCCACAATGCGTAAACCTTTGTTATTCAATGACTTAAGACTAATATTTCGTAGAATCTTCATTTTTTGAACTGCACGAAGATCGAT
>JBDTZO010000127.1:0-2300 GCA_040005135.1 Acidobacteriota bacterium
AAGACAAAGCACATCCCATTGCCACGACGCTCGTTCAAAGTCCCAAAGTATGATCCTTTTCATAACCATAGCTCAATTTACAATATGTCCATCACGCATCTGAATTGTGCGTGAACAGACGGCCGCTGCTTCTGGATTATGTGTGATCATGATTATGGTCTGGTTCAACTCTTCGTTGAGCTGCTTGAACATTTTCAACACGATCTCCGAATTCTCGCTATCGAGATTGCCGGTAGGTTCATCTGCAAGAATGATGGCGGGATTATTGACGACCGCGCGCGCGAGAGCAACGCGCTGTTGTTCCCCGCCGGACAATTCGAGCGGCTTATGATTCATTTTGCCCTCGAGTTGGAGCAGACTTAATACCCTCCGCCGATTATCTGCATTGCCCCTTCCGCTGCCGACGTGGATCTTTTCGGCAAGTTTGAGATTGCCGTCGGCGGTGAGCGTCGGGAAAAGATTAAACCGCTGAAAAACAAAACCGATCTTGCGGCGGCGGATATCTGTACGTTGAGCGTCGGAAACCTTTGCCAGATCCTCGCCGTCGATCAGGATGCTGCCGGACGTTGGGCTAAGAAGTCCACCGAGGAGGTGAAGAAGCGTCGATTTGCCACAGCCAGACGGCCCCATGATCGCGACGAACTCTCCTTTTTCGACTTCGAACGAAACTCCCCGGAGAGCGGGAACTTCCACTTTTCCGACTCTATAGGATTTTGATAGATTTTCGGCTCGTAATATTGGGGTCATCGAATAGTTCTATTGGAACCTTGTCGCGGACGGCTTAGCTTCAGGCGTCGCCTGAGCAGCGGTAGCGGAACGAAGTCTTTCGTCGAGGTCGACCTCCTCAAGGTTCCAGGTGTTCTTTAGCAGAAACGCTGACTCTTTGTATGTCTCGCCGATCGCCACATTTTCCGGCGTCTGATACGTCAACTTCATCGAGTATTTTTCTTTCGGACGAGTCACTTGAATTTCGAGCGGCAGGTTAGCATAATCTGGCGAATCCGTGAGCTGTCCTTCTTTCCCGTAAACGATGTCCGATTCGATCTCACCTTTAGTGTCAAAGATCTGTTGGCGCGCCAGACGAATGCCGCCGACGCGGTCGAACCAGAATCGCCGTTGTATAGTCAACGTACCATCATCAGCTTTTGCAAACTCGTCGAGAAGATAATAACCGCGCATTACGTTCCGCAGGGGCGACTTCTTGGGCTGATTTGGGTCTTCTTCAGTCTGGAATATCGTGCTCCGCGTGTAAATATCCGCTGCGTCAGTCGGTCGAACGAGCATTGCATCGGTAAAATGCTGCGGGCGAAGGTTGGCAAAGGCGCTGACACCTTCCTTAAGTGCCTTGGCGTTTTCGAGGTCTGTGGATTTCAGCTCTTTTTGCAACTTCGAATAATCCGCACTGTTCGTGCCTTTAACGAACTTTTTGTATTTCCCGGAGCCTCCATCTTGCAGGATCGCCACCCGAAACGTTTTTCCGTCGGATGTCATCTGAGCAACATCGGTCTTGAGTACGGGGACCTGCACCTTGAGCAAAATACTCGCGGGCCTCTGCACTACGATCTCGCCGTCCGCAGACCTATAAACCTCTTTACTTCCAAATTCTGCAAAAGAATTGTCTTCAAATTTCAGATACATCTTGGCCCGCATTGAATTCACGCGAGCGTAGCGATTTACCTCTTTCATCAGATCGGACTGCGATGCGGACTCAGTTTTCAGAAGCCGCGGCGTGTTCCCAGCCTGCTTCACCGAAAGGCAGCCGGCCGAAGCCATCGCCAGCGTTAGCAGCAATAGAGATAAATACCGATGTCGCAAAAACTTCATCCCTCTGTGATGGTTAGGTTTAGCGGTGTCGTTGCCAAGCAAAAGCACCGATAATGGCTCAATACGGAGCACATCAAACCGAAAATGATATCACGCAAAAATTCGATTTCCTAATAACGAAATACGCGGCCACGGGAGTTTGGGCCCGCACCGCGTCTGCAAATTCCGACTAGAAGGAAACTACTGGCCAAATACCCCCGATCCACGCGTAAGATAATCCTGCATCGTGAAAGCAAACATGATAGCGAGCCAGAAAAAACTACCGACCGCTGACAGCCAGATCAATCGGGGGCTCCAGTAAACGTGCATAAAAAATAGCATAACGCAGGTCATCTTTGTGAACGCGATGCCGAGGGCGAGCAGGGTATTAGCCCCAGGAAAGATCCAGTCCAGATCTTGAAGAGCAACAACATACGTCAGGATCGTTCCGACCACCAGGATCAGGAACACACCGATGTATTGCGGTATGTTCATAT